>DATAET010000114.1:0-22893 GCA_036257855.1 Gaiellaceae bacterium
GCGTGAGCGTAACGGACGGTTCCGCCAGGCCGTGATCGCGCGCGACTGACAGAATGTAGTTCGCCGTGAAGACGTTCCAGCTCGAGCACCGGCTGCGCACCGCCGGCGGCCTGACCGTCACGGACATCACGGAAGACGTGCAGGAGGCCGTGCGGCAGAGCGGAATCTCCGACGGCATCTGCTCGGTCTACTCCCCCCACACAACGTGCTCGGTGCGTGTGAACGAGTGGGAGCGTGGTTTCCTCGAGGACTTCGCGTTGCTGCTCAAGCGGCTCGTGCCGCGCGAGCACTACTACGCCCACGACGACTGGGACCGTCGCACCGAGAACGTGTGCGAGGAGGACATGGAGATCGGGAACGGCCACTCGCACTGCATGTCGATGCTGCTAGGCCCCGCCGGCGAATCGATTCCCGTGCGCGAAGGCGAGCTCTGCCTCGGCCAATGGCAGCGCGTGCTCTTCCTCGAGCTCGATCGCGAGCGCGATCGACGCTGGCTCGTCCAGGTCGTCGGCGTCTAGCTACTCGGGAGTCACGTACGCGGCGGTGATCCCGCCGTCCACGACGAACGTCGCACCGTTCACGAACGAGGACTCGTCGCTCGCGAGGAAGAGCGCAGCGTTGACGATCTCGCGAGGCTTTCCCAGCCGGCCGGTCGGCCAGTGCACGCGCCGTCGCTCGAACGCCGCCGGATCGTCCCCGTAGATCGCGAGCAGGAGCGGCGTCTCGACGGGCCCCGGGCAGAGCGCATTGACGCGGACGCCCTGCCGCGCGAACTGGACACCTAGCTCCTTCGACATCGCGAGCACCGCGCCCTTCGACGCCGTGTACGAGATCTGGGAGGTCGCGGCGCCGAGGAGCGCGACGAAGGAGGCGACGTTGATGACCGAGCCTCCGCCCCGCTCGAGCAGGTACGGGATCCCGTGCTTGCAGCAGAGGAAGACACCCTTCGTGTTCACGTCCTGCACGCGCTGCCACGCATCGACGCTCGTGTCGAGGACGGACGCGTCGTCGCCGGGGGAGATGCCTGCGTTGTTGTAGAGAACGTCGACGCCGCCGAAACGCTCCGCCGTCGCCGCGTACATCGCGCGCACGCCGTCCTCGTCGGCGACGTCCACGCTGACCGCCAACGCCTCCCCGGAGCACTGCTCCACGGTCTCGTCGGCAAGACCGGCGTCGACGTCCGCGACGCAGACCTTTCCCCCCTCGGCACTGAAGACGACCGCCGCCTCGCGTCCCATGCCGCCCCCGGCACCCGTGATGACGCAAACCTTGCCGTCGAGCCTTCCCATTCACTCAGCCCTCCGTCGAGACGAACACGCTCTTGATTTCCGAGTAGCCGTCGAGCGCGTGCATGCCGAGCTCGCGGCCGAACCCCGATTGCTTGAAGCCCCCGAACGGCGTCTGCACGCGGACCGACGTGTTCGCGTTCACCGACAGGACGCCGGCATCGGTCGCCCGAACGACGCGAAGCGCCCGTGCGCCGTCGCGCGTCCAGATCGAGCCCGAGAGGCCGTACGGTGTGTCGTTCGAGATCCGAATCGCGTCGGCCTCGTCGTCGAACGGGATGACGGCTGCGACCGGGCCGAAGACCTCCTCGCGCGCGACCCGGTCCGCGTTCGAGGCCTCGACGAGCGTGCACGGGTACCAGAATCCAGGCCCGTCGGGAACATCCCCGCGAAAGGCCGGCTCGTCCTCGACGAACGACGCGACCGAAGCCTTCTGGGCGGCCGAGACGAGCGGCCCCATCTCGGTCTGCTCCAGCGAAGGATCGCCTACCCTGACGCCCTTCGTCGCCTCGACGAGCAGATCGAGGAAACGGTCGTAGACCGATTTCTGGACCAGGACGCGGGAACGCGCGCAGCAATCCTGACCTGCGTTGTCGAAGACCGCGTACGGCGCGGCCGCAGCGGCCCGCTCGAGGTCCGCGTCCTCGAAGATCACGTTCGCAGACTTGCCGCCGAGCTCGAGAGTCACGCGCTTGATCGTCCCGGCGGCGCTCTGCATCACGCGCCGCCCGACTTCGGTCGAGCCCGTGAATGCGATCTTCGCGACGTCCGGATGCTCGACGAGCCGCTGCCCCACGACCGAGCCCTTCCCGACGAGCACGTTCACGACTCCCTCGGGGATCCCGGCCTCGAGGATGAGCTCGCCGAGCCTGAGCGCGGAGAGCGGCGTGAGCTCAGCCGGCTTGAGGACGACCGTGTCGCCGCAGGCGAGCGCTGGGCCGAGCTTCCAGCTCGCGATGTTCGCGGGGAAGTTCCACGGGACGATGAGGCCAACAACGCCGAGCGGCTCGCGAAACGTCGCAGCGATGCCGCCCGCGACGGGGATCGTCTCGCCGCCGTGCTTGTCCACGGCTCCCGCGTAGAAGTGGAAGACCTGCGCCACCATGCCGATCTCCGCCCGGGCGCCCGCGATCGGCTTGCCGACGTTCCGCGACTCGATTCGCGCGAGCTCCTCCCCGTTCTCCTCGACGAGCTGCGCGAGCCGGCGGAGCAGCCGCGCGCGGTCCGCAGGGGAGACCGCTCGCCAGGCGGGGAAGGCTCCCTTCGCGCGCGCGACCGCCTCGTCCGTCTCCGCCTCGCCGGCCTGTTCGAGCTCGGCGATCGGCTCCTCGGTCGCGGGGTTGAGGACGGTGAGGGTCATCGGGCTACAGCCGAGACCGCTTGATCCGCCAGAAGCCGTAGACGAGCCAGGCGAAGATCGGTACGACCAGGAGAGCGACTATCCAGAGCGCCTTCCCGGCACCCGAGAGCGCCGTCGACGGCTGCCGGAGGACGTCGACGATGAAGGCGATCGAGAGCACGACGTAAATGGCCGCGAAGGCGAAGTACACGCTTCCTCCTGTGTCGTCGAGGAAGCGTGAGCCTACTGCGCGCGCACCGGGCGGTACTCGCGTGCCTGCTCGACGAGCGCCTCGAAGAGCGCGGCGTCCTCCCCGGCCTCCGGGTGCCACTGGACGCCGACCGCGAACCGGAGGGACGGGTCCTCGACGGCCTCGAGCGTCCCGTCCGCGGCCCACGCCGTCTCGACGAGCCCGGCGCCGACCTTGCCCAGCGCCTGGTGATGATGGGACGTCACCTGCGAGCCGGCCCCGACGATGCCCGCGAGCCGCGAGCCGTCCCTGATCTCGACGGGGTGCACGGCGAACTCACCGGGCACCTGCTTGTGGTCGTCGTTGCCAACGCGCTCGGGCAAATGCTGGACGAGATCCCCCCCGCGTGCAACGTTGAGGAGCTGGAAGCCGCGGCAGATCGCGAGCGTCGGCATGTCACGCTCGAGGGCAGCCGTCAGCAGCGCCAGCTCGCCGGCGTCACGCCGGGCCTGCGGCGTATCGGTCTCCGGATGCGCCTCCGCCCCGTACCGGGCGGGATCCACGTCCACGCCGCCGGAGAACACGATCCCGTCGAGAGCGTTGAGCGTCTCCTCGACGTCATCCTCGGCAGGCGGAACGAGGAGTGCACGGCCGCCTGCGCGTTCGACGGCGTCGACGTACGCGAGCGGGACGAGCGCGGCTGGAAGATGCCACACGCCCCAGCGCGCGTCCTGCGCGTACGAGGTGATGCCGATGACGGGTCTCACGCGGCTTCCGTCTCCACGATCCAGAGTGTGCCGTCTCCGCATGTCATGGCGGGCCCGTCCGCCGGTTCTGCGCTGACTCGGAGCACGCGCACCGTCTCGCCGTCGAGCTCCGTCAGCGCGCCCTGCGGGCCACCGCGCGCGGAGTGGAAGCGCCACGCGCGCACCTGCCGCTCGATCTCGAGCGCGGGCCGGCACCAGTCTATCCAGGCGTACTCCGGCTCGAAGAACGAGAAGTAGCTCGCCCCCTCCTCCGGCTGCGGATCTCCGGGATCGTCTCGCTCGACGCGTTCGAGCACGGTCGGGAAGATCTGGCCGATGGCCGTTTCCAGCTTCGGCCCGAGCTCGTCCCAGCCGTACTCGTCGCCGAGCTCGATGCGTGCCTGCGCCAGGATGTTCCCGGTGTCGAGCTCCGCATCCATGTAGTGGAACGTGAAGCCGACCTCCTTCTCGCCGTTCCGTATCGCCCATGACATGGGACTCGGCCCCCGGTAGCGAGGAAGCAGCGACGGGTGGCCGTTCACGACACCGTGCTTCGGCACCTGGAGCGCTTCGGCGGGGATCTTCCACGGGAACCCGGTGCAGAGCACCAGGTCGGGCTCGAGCGGACGCAGCAGCGGCGCGATCCGCTCCCGGCTGCTCGGGATGACCACGTCGAGCTCCGACGGCGCTTCGGCCAAGAGTCGACCGAACCCGCCATACGCGTCTGCCTGCTGACGCGTGCACAGGAGCGCGATCGGCTCGTGCCCGAGCGACCGGAGGAGCGTGTGGTAGCCGATCGCCGCAGGGGCGATCTGCGAGATGAGGACGACCTTCAAGCGGCGCTACCCACGTTCGAAGAGGCGCTTGCGCTCCCAGTCGGTGACGACCTTGTCGAAGAGCGACTGCTCGGTCCGCGCGTAGTTCAGGTAGTGGTCGACGACCTGGTCGCCGAAGGCGGCCCGAGCCATCGACCCGCTCTCGAGCGCCGCGATCGCCGCGCGCAGCGTCGACGGAAACCGTGCCGCGTCGGACTCGTACGCGTTCCCCTCGAGCGCGGGCGCGAGCGGAAGCTCGTTCTCGATCCCGTACACGCCCCCGGCGATCATCGCCGCGAACGCAAGGTACGGGTTCACGTCGCCGCCGGGGATCCTCGTCTCGACGCGCCGGGACGCGCCGTGACCGACGATGCGGAAGCCGCACGTGCGGTTGTCGTAGCCCCACGCGAGCGTCGTCGGCGCCCAGCTTCCCGCCGCGTACCGCTTGTACGAGTTGATCGTCGGCGCGAGGAAGACGGCGAGCTCCTCGAAGCAGGCGATCATCCCTGCGAGGAAGCGATCGAACAGCTCGTCGTCGTGCTCGAACGCCGGTTCCTCCCCTCGGAAGAGCGACGCGTGGATGTGGCAGGAGTTGCCGATCCACGACTCGAACGGCTTGGCCATGAACGTGATCGAGCAGCCGTTCGCGCTCGCGATCTCCTTCGCCCCGTTCTTGTAGATCACGTGGTTGTCGGCCATCGTCAGAGCGTCGGCGAAGCGGAAGTTAATCTCGTGCTGACCCGGCCAGGCCTCGCCCTTCGAGGTCTCGACCGGGATCCCGGCTCCGTGCATCCCGTTCCGGATCTGACGGATGAGCCCCTCGTCGTAGGTCGTGGCGAGGATGTGGTAGTCGAGGATGTACGGCACGGAGGGCGTCAGGTCCTCGTAGCGCCGGGCCCACGCCTCCTCGTACGTCTCGCGGAGGAGGTAGAACTCGAGCTCCGAGCCCGCCATCGGCGTGAAGCCGAGCGCGTCCGCCCGCTCCATCTGCCCCCTCAGCACCTGCCGTGGCGAGGGCTGTACGGGCGAACCGTCGTGCCACAAAACGTCGCAGAGGACGAGCGCCGTCGCGTCGAGCCAGGGGATGCGCCTGAGCGTCTCGAGGTCGGGCTTCAGCGCGAAGTCGCCGTAGCCGCGCTCCCAGCTCGCGATCTCGTAGCCGGGGATCGGGTCCATCTCCATGTCGAGCGCCAACAGGTAGTTGCACCCCTCCACCTCGTGCTCGGCGCCGATGTCGTCGCAGAAGAACTCGCCGTGGAGCCGCTTCCCCATGAGCCGCCCCTGCATGTCCGTGAACGCGACGACGACGGTGTCGATCGCGCCGACCTCCACCTCGGCCCGCAGCTGGTCGAAGCGCAGCACGCCCGCGATCCTAGTGCGTGCCTCGCCGAGCTTGTTGACATGTCATGCGACGAGTGCACGTAATACGCGCCTCAACCGTCGGCGATCCCTGGGAGGACGTATGAGCACAGGCCCCGCGCCCGGCTATCACACCTCGGAGGACGAGCAGATCCTCCACAAGCTGGGCTACGCGCAGGAGCTCTTCCGCGCGATGGGAGGGTTCCGCAACTTCGCCATCTCGTTCACGATCATCTCGATCCTCGCGGGGTGCCTCACCTCGTACAACATCGCGTTCGAACACGGCGGACCGATGTGGGTCACGTACAGCTGGCTGCTCGTCGGGCTCATGTCGACGATCATCGCGCTGAGCATGGCGGAGATCGCTTCCGCGTACCCGACGGCCGGCGGCCTCTACTACTGGGCTTCGAAGCTGGGGAGCCCAGGCTGGGGCTGGGCGACCGGATGGTTCAACCTCATCGGGCAGGTCGCGGTCACAGCGGCCATCGGCTACGGATTGGCGCTGTTCGGACAGGCGCTCTTCGACCTGTGGTTCTCGTACTCCGAGCACATGAACGACTGGTTCGGAGTGTCGTTCGACGCGTCGACGTACATCCTCTACGCCGTCTTCCTTTCGACGGCTGCCCTGATCAATCTGCTCAATATCCGGCTCACGTCCGGACTGAACATGATCTCCGCGTGGTGGCACATGGTCGGCGTCGTGGTCATCGTCGGGATCCTGATAATCATCCCCGATCATCACCAGTCCGTCTCCTACGTCTTCACCGAGCGGGTCAACAACTCGGGCTACGGAGGATCGACGACCTCCTTCTCCAGCCTCGCGTTCTGGCTCGTGCTCGGGCTGGGGCTGCTCCTCGCCCAGTACACGATCACCGGCTTCGACGCATCCGCGCACACGGCCGAGGAGACGCACAACGCCTCACGCGGAGCGGCCGTGGGCATGTGGACCTCCGTCTTCGTCTCGGTGGTCTTCGGCTGGATCCTCCTGCTCGCAGTCACGTTCGCGATACCGAGCACGCAGGGCGCGCTCGATACCGTCAACGCGCTCGGCCTCCTCGTGCCCTGGATCTGGACGGAGTCCATGGGCGAGAACTGGGCCGAGTTCCTGCTCTTCATCTGCGTGGTCGCGCAGTTCTTCTGCGTGACCGCGTCGATGACCTCTGCCTCGCGCATGATGTTCGCCTTCTCCCGGGACGGCGCCGTCCCCGGTCACCAGCTCTGGCGGCGCGTCGCCCCTAATCGTGTCCCGCGGTGGTCGGTCTTCGGGATCTGGCTCTTCGCGGGCATCCTCATGATTCCGGCGATCTGGAACTACTTCGTCGGCTACGCGGTGGGAACGGCGATCGCGGTGATCGGCCTGTACATCGCGTTCATCATTCCCGTCTACCTCCGGCTCCGGAAGGGCGACAGCTGGGATGAGCCGCGGGCGTGGAGCCTCGGAAGGCACTACAAGTGGATCGACGTGATCTCGATCCTCTGGGTCGGTCTCATCACGTTCCTCTTCATCATCCCGCTCTACAAGGTGGGTCTCCCCTGGAACGACCCGTTCGACTGGAACTTCACGAACTACACGGTCATCTGGTTCGCGGCCATCGGTCTCATCTTCGGCGGGTGGTGGGCACTCTCCGCGAAGAACTGGTTCAAGGGACCGGTGCGCATGGGCACCGAGGAGGAGCTCGAGCGGCTGGAAGAAGAGCGGCTCGCGGCATTCAGGCTCCCGACCGAAGCCTGACAGGACCTTGCGCGCGTCGGGCGAGGGGCGCCGCGAGGCGCCCCTCGTTCGTCTAGGCGTCGAGCGCGGCCTGGAACCCCTGCGTCGCCGCGGTACGGCGCAGCCGCTCGAAGTGCTCCGCCGCATACGCACGAAAGTCGAAGTCGAGCTCCGACACGGCCGACTGCACGACGCCCCACATCGCCTCGCGGAAGTCCGACATGAAGCGCATGAGCTCGAGCGCGCGCGCGTCCTCCGGCCGCACGGCGCCGAAGTAGGCGGCGAGGAGCGCCGCGCTCGCCTCGCAATCGAGCTCGTGGTTGATGGAGAAGTTCGCGAGGTCGAAGAAGCGATCCCCCATGCCCGCGTACTCCCAGTCGACGATGCGCAGGTGCTCACCGTCGTCGAGGAAGTTCGCGTTCAGGAGGTCGTTGTGGCAGCAAACGGGTGCCTCCGCGCCGCGACGGCGCTGCTCCATCCGCCGGGCAATCTCGCGCGCCCAGTCGAACGCGGCCGGGATCTCGCCGCCGCGCTCGGCCGCGATCCGACCGTAGTCCTCGACGACGCGGAACGAGTCGAACGTGCCGGGGATCGCCGGACCGTCGTGGAACGCGCGGAGCGCCCGGGCGACCCTCGCGAGCAGGTCCGGTTCGCGCATGCGTGCAAGCGGCGGGATCTCGCCGTCGACGAACCGGGTGACGAGCCAGCCTTCGGGTTTCACGAATGTGACCACCTCCGGGCCGATCCCCAGCGCCGCCGCGGACCTCGTCGCCGCGAGCTCGACTGCGCGGTCGATTCCCAGCAGGTCGGTGTCCTTCCCCGCGATCCGGAGGACGAACGTCTCGCCGCCGACCTCGACCTTCAGGTTGTGGTTCGTGATGCCTCCGCCGAGCACCTCCACGCGCGCGTGCCGTCCCGGCCAGACCCGCTCCACCGCCTCGGCGAACGGAGTCACGCGCGGATCCTGTCGCCCTTCGGATCGAAGAGCGGCTCGGCGGCGATTCGGCCGCGCACCCACTCTCCGAAGACCTCCACCTCCACCTCCGTGCCGACGTCGTGGTGCGCCGGGACGTATGCGTACGCGATCGACCGCTCGACCGAGTACCCGTACCCGCCGCTCGTCACGCGGCCGACGAGTTCGCTGCCGACGCGCACCGGCTCCGAGCCGAGGGCGACGGCGCGTGGGTCGTCGAGCGTCAGGCAGCGAAGTACTCGCTGCGGACCGCCGGCGGCGAGGAGCGCGTCACGGCCGACGAAGTCGTCCTTGTCGAGCTTCACCGCGAAGCCCAGACCGGCCTCGAACGGCGTGTCCTCCGGTGTGATGTCCGCGCCCCAGACGCGGTAGCCCTTCTCGAGGCGGAGCGAGTCGATCGCCTTGTAGCCGCCCGCGACGAGGTCGTGACCCTGTCCGGCCTCCCAGATCGTGTCCCACAGCGCGAGGCCGAGATCCGCCGGACAGTACAGCTCCCATCCGAGCTCGCCGACGTACGTCACCCGCAACGCGAGGCACGGCACATGACCGACCGCGAGCTCGCGCGCGTGCATGTACGGGAACGACTCGTTGGAGAGATCGACGGTCGAGACCGGCTGCAGGATCTCGCGCGCCAGCGGGCCCCAGATCCCGAGGCAGGCGTACTGGGAGGTCTCGTCCACGACCTGGACCGACCCGTCGTCCGGCGCGCGCTGCCGGATCCAGGCGAGGTCGTGCTGCCCCACGGCCGTGCCGGTGACGATCCGGAAGCGATCCACGGCGAGCTGGGTCACGGTGAAGTCGCACTCGATCCCGCCGCGGGGATTCAGCATCTGTGTGTAGGTGATCTGCCCGACGCCGCGAGCCACGCGATTGGCACAGAGGCGCTCGAGCAGCCCGGCGGCTCCGTCTCCCGAGACGAGGATCTTCGCGAAAGAGCTCTCGTCGAAGACCGCGGCGGTCTCGCGACACGCGACGTGCTCGGTTCCGATCGCGGCCGACCAGAGCTTGCCCGCCCAGCCACGAGGACGCAGCGACTCGTCGCCCGTCTCGTTCGTCTCGAACCAGTTCGCACGCTCCCATCCGGACTTCTCTCCGAAGACCGCGCCGAGGTCCTGCAGCCGGCCGTACGCGGACGAGACTCTCAAGGGACGCCCAGCCGAGCGCTCGTGCCCCGGGTACTTCACGTCGTAGTACGTCTCGTAGATCTCCTTGGTGCGCGCGAGCGTGTACTCACGGCTGCGATACGCGAGCCCGAATCGCCGCGAGTCCATGTGCCAGACGTCGAGCGACGGCGTCCCTTCGACGATCCACTCCGCGACGAGCTTCCCCATACCCCCAGCCCCGGCGAGTCCGTGTGCGCAGAAACCCGAGGCCACCCAGAAGCCGCGGACGTCGGACTGGCCGAGGATGAACTCGCCGTCCGGCGTGAACGCCTCGGGTCCGTTGATGAGCCTGACGACCTCCATCTCGCCGAGCGACGGCACACGGACGAGTGCGTTCTCCATGAGCTCCTCGAAACGCGGCCAGTCCTCGTCGAGGAGGCGGGAGTTGAAGTCGGCCGGGATGCCGTCGAGCCCCCACGGGGCGCAGTGGCGCTCGTACCCGCCCATGATCAGCCCGCCCGACTCGGGTCGGAAGTACACGAGGAGCGATGGGTCGCGCATCGTCGGCATGTCCAGCGGCAGTCCGGCCGGCTTCGTCACGAGGTACTCGTGCGCCATCGGGACGATCGGGACGTTCACGCCTGCAAGCGCGCCGAGCTCGCGCGCGTACATCCCGCCCGCGTTCACGACGACCTCGGTCTCGATCGAGCCGCGGTCGGTCTCGACGCGGGCCACCCGGTTGCGCTCGACCACGACGCCGGTGACACGCGTTCCGGTGGCGACCTCGGCGCCTCTCCGTCGCGCACCCTCGGCGAGCGCGAGCGTGAGCTGGCTCGGATCGACGTACCCGTCGGTCGGCAGGAAGGCGGCCCCGAGGACACCCTCGGTCGTCATCGGCGGGAAGAGCTCAGCTGCCTCGGAGGGCGAGACGAGCTCGAGCGGCAGCCCGAAGGTCTTCGCCCACCCCGCCTGGCGGGCGATCTCCTCCATCCGCTCCTGGGAGGAGGCGAGGCGCAGCGACCCGACCTCCTGCCATCCGGTCTCGAGCCCGACCTCCGCCTCGAGCGAGCGGTACAGGTCGACGCTCCCCATCATCATCTTCGTCAGCGACAACGTGCTCCGCAGCTGGCCCACGAGCCCGGCCGAGTGGAACGTCGAACCGCTCGTCAGCTCGGCGCGCTCGACGAGCACGACGTCGTCCCAGCCAAGACGGGTCAGCCAGTAGAGAACGGAGCAGCCTCCGACGCCGCCGCCCACCACAACAGCCTGCGCCCGATCCCGCATGGCGGTGACCCTAGTGGGTCGGCCGCACGCAAATAGCGAGAATTTCTGCGCCGGACCCCCTTGATCGAACACGTCCCGTGTCGTAGATTCCTGCCTGCGCCGAGCACGGGGCGCCGGTAGGACGAAGCCCCCCGAGGAGCACTACGCGGAAGCGGAAGGTTCGTCGGGAAGGTGGACGAAAGCGTTCCCGGCTCGGCGAACTCTTGCGGCCGGGCCTACGTGCCCGGCCTTTTTTCTTCTTACCTGCGATCCCAGAGCACATAGCACTGGTCGCAGTTCGACCGATGTGAAAAGAAAAGATCGCAATTTGCGACAAGTTCGGCACGCGGCAGCTTGACGAGCCCGAGGCGGCCTCCTAGAGTCCGCGATGCACCGAGTACGGAGCGTCCGAGGTTGATGGCTCTCCGATAGGCAGTCGCTTCGGCGGCGGTCAGTCGGGAAGCCGGACGAAGGCGCCACCGGCTCGGTGCATTTTCGTGTGCGCACGTTTCTCGGACGGCCGAACCGAGCCGCCGTTGCCCGAATAGACGCCTACCGCGCGCGGGCGCAATTTGCGGCGAATTTCGACCAGGAGGTGCTTGACCGGTGACGGAGCTATCCCTAGAGTCCGCGATGCACCGAGTACGGAGTGTCCAAGGTTGATGACTCTCCGAGTGGTTGTCGCTTCGGCGGTGGTCAGTCGGAAGGTCGGACGAGGGCGCCACCGACTCGGTGCATTTTCGTTGCGCGCGTATTCTCGCTCGGGTGCGCCGGCTCCTGGTCCTCGTCAGCTCGATCATCTTCGTGGACGCGATGCTCTTCACCGCGCTCACGCCGCTAATCCCCGACTACGCGCGGGAATTCGACCTCTCGACCCTCGGCGCGGGCATTCTCGTCGGCGCCTTCGGGGCGGGTGCGGTCCTCGGAGGGGTTCCGGGAGGACTCGGAGCGGCGAGGTTCGGCCCCAAGTGGGCGGTCGTAGCCGGTCTCGCACTCCTCGCCGTCGCGAGCTTCGCGTTCGCGCTCGCCGGGAGCCCTGAGACGCTCGTCGCGGCCCGCTTCGTCCAGGGCTTCGCGAGCACGACGACGTGGGCCGGCGCGCTCGCGTGGATCGCGATCGAGACGCCGAAGAGCCGGCGAGGCGCCGTCCTCGGAACGGCGTTCGGAGCAGCGGTGTTCGGCGCAGTGCTCGGCCCCGTCTTCGGCGGTATCGCCGACGTCGTGAGCGTTCGTGTCTCGTTCGCGACGGTCGGCGCGGTCGCGATCCTGTTCGCGGTGCTCGCGTCGATGCCGCGCTCGAGCCGCGGAGAGGGGATCTCGACTGCCGGGGTCCGTCGAGCGCTCCACGACGTGCGCTTCGTCGGCGGGCTCTGGCTGAACGCGCTGCCCGCGTTCCTCTTCGGGATGCTCGTGGTCCTCGCGCCGCTTGCGCTCGCGGACGACGGCTGGTCGACCCTGGCCATCGCGCTCGTCTTCTTCGTCATGTTGTCGCTGGAGGCCCTCGTCAACCCGTTCATCGGCCGGGTGAGCGACCGCGTGGGACCGCTGCTTCCCGTCCGCGCTGCGCTGATCGCGTCCGTCGTCGTCACCGCAGGCCTCGCGGCCGTGTCGGGCGCGGCGCCGACGGCTGCGCTCGTCGTCGTCGCGGGAGCGAGCTTCGGAGGGTTCTACGCGCCCGGGATGTCCGTGACGTCGCATCGCGCGGACGCCGTCGGGCTTGCCCAGGGCCTTGCCTTCGGGATCATGAACAGCGCCTGGGCGCTCGGCGCGCTCGCGGGCCCGGTGGTCGGAGGCGCAGTCGCAGACGCCGTCGGGGACGGGGTGCCGTACCTCCTCGGCACGGCAGCGTGCCTCCTCACGCTGGGCGCCACCGTCCGCCTGATGCCGAGGAAGGCCGGCGCGCATGCGACGTGAGGACTGGGATCGCCGCTATGCGGAGGTCGAGAACCTCTGGGCCGCGAAACCGAACCGCTTCCTCGTCGCCGAGGTCTCGGACCTTCCGCCCGGCCGCGCGCTCGACCTCGCGAGCGGCGAAGGCCAGAACGCGATCTGGCTGGCCGGTCTCGGCTGGCGTGTGACCGGTGTCGACTACTCGGAGGTCGCGATCGCGAAGGCACGAGCCCGTGCGGAGCGCGACGACGCCAGCGTGGAGTTCGTCTGCGCCGATCTCGTGTCGTACGAGCCTCAACCGGAGTCGTTCGACCTCGTCCTGCTCCTCTACCTCCACATCCCGACGGAAGAGCGGCGAGTGGTGCTCGAGCGGGCGGCGGGAGCGCTCGCGCCGGGTGGGACCTTTTTCCTGATCGGGCACGACCGGAAGAACATGACGGACGGGGTAGGCGGCCCGAGCGACCCGGCCATCCTCTACACACCCGACGAGATCGCGGGCAAGCTCCCCGGGCTCGAGATCGAAAAGGCCGAGCGCGTCTTCCGCGACGTCAGGGGCGAGGAGCGCCACGCTATCGATGCGCTGGTTCGTGCACGCAGGCCCAGCGCTGGGGCCTAAGCGAAGGGACCCTGGGCGAGCAGCCGCCGGAACTCGGTGAACTGGCCGGCCTTGCCGACGGCGACGAGCGTGTCGCCACGCTCGATCACGTCTCCGGGCTGGGCGCCGCTGATCGGCTCGGGCTCGCGGAGGATCGCGATGACCGTGACGCCCGTCTTGGCGCGCAAGCCGCATTCGGCAAGGGTCTTCCCGATCGCCGGGCTGTCGTCGGGGACGTCGATCCACTCGATCTGCAGCTCGCCGAGCGCCATCTCGAGCTCCTCCACGATCCGCGGCCGCTCGTACGCGCCGCCGATCACCGCGCCGAGCTGGCGCGCCTCGTCGTCGTGGAGCTCGATCACCGCGGTCGGCTCCTCGTCTGACGCCCGCTCGTAGTAGTAGATCTCGCGCTGACCGTCGACGTGGAGGATGACGGCGAGCTTGCCGCCGTGTGCGGTCCGCAGCGTGTACTTGACCCCGACACCGGGCAGACGGGTCTCTCGCAGGTCGACGGGCATCAGGACTCGGGCGCCAGTCTACGGAAGGGGAAGAGAGCGCGGCCCAGCCGCTTCGACTCCTTCATGAGCACGATGCCGACCGTCGCGGTGACGAGGACGTAGAGCCCCGCGAAGGCGACCAGGTCCGCGCGCGCATCGGCATCGATGGCGGCGTTGCCGGACGCGACCTGCGCGAGGATGATCGTGAACTCGCCGTGCGCCACGAGCGCGACCCCCGCGTTGAAGCTCTGGCGACGCGTGAACCCGCCCACGCTGCCGGCAAGCACGCCGGCGCCGACCTTCCCGAGCAGTGTCAGGACGACGGCGAGCAGTACGATCCAGCCCACGTCGCCGAGGGCCGAGACGTCGATCGAGAGGCCGAAGACGAAGAAGAAGAGCGCGGCGAACACGTCTCTGAAGCTGAAGAAGCGATCCTCGATCTGCTCGCGGACCGTCGTCTCGGAGAGGACGATTCCGGCCATCAGGGCGCCGATCGCCTCCGAGAGGCCGAGCTCGTCCGCGACGGCGGCGCACGCGACGAGGAATCCGAACGAGAACAGGAGGAAGAACTCGAGTGGGAGCCGGTCGAGGAAGCGGTCGAGCGGCCCGCTGAGCCAGCGAGACGCGGCGAGGCCCGCAGTAATGAAGCCGAGCGCCTTCGCGATGAGGACGAGTGTCTCCGAGGGGCCTTCACCGCCGGCCGCGGCGAACCCGAGCATGAACGCGACGACGATGTCCTCGAAGACGAGGATCGCAAGCACGAGGTCGGTCTCGTCGTCACCGAGGCGGCGGAAGTCGGTGAGCCCCTTCACCGCGATCGCGCTCGAGGACACGTAGATGCACGCGGCGAGGACGAGCGCAGCGGGAGTCGTCCCGAACGCGACGAGGCCGACGAGGAGCCCCAGTCCCGCGTTCACGACGAGATCGGCCGTCCCTCCGAGACCGAAGTGCCGTCCGGTCCGTGCGAGGCGCTCCAGGCTGAACTCGAGCCCCAGGAAGAAGAGGAGGAAGACGAGCCCGAGCTCGGCGACGAACTCGGTCACCTCGGACGGGCTGACGAGCGCGAGCTGCGTCGGCTCGTTCGGGCCCAGGAGGAGCCCGGCGAGCAGGTAGGCGGGAATCGCCGAGAGCCCGAACCGCCTCGCGACGAGCCCGAGCGCTCCGAGAAGCCCGATCGTGACGGCGAGCTCGGCGAGCGTCATGGCGGCATTCTCGCCGCTCTCTTGCCGCAGGCTCGAGCTCAGTCGCGAGCGGCGAGCCCGAGGTCGGGCGGGAAGCGCTCGACGATCCACGCCTCGTCGAGCGCTGCCAGCCGGTAGTCGCGGCCGTTGACGAGCGCGTGGTCGCCGGTGCGCGGGTCCATTGGCAGACGCGACTCGACCGGGTACCAGCGGTTGTGACGGTCGATGAGGTCGTTGAGCTCGTCGAACGACTCCTCGCGAGCTCGCGCTTCCCAGATGCGGCGAAAGCGCGACGCGTCACCAGCGCACTCAGCCGCGAGCTCGTGCCAGTCCTCTCGAAGCGTCGCTTCGTGCTCAGCCGTGCGCTGCTCGATCTCGCGGAGCCGCAGCATGTACGGAAGCGGGCCACGTGTGGCGACGAGGTAGGCGTCCGCCAACGGACGGAAGTGCCGGGCACGGGTTGGAAGCGGCTTGCCGGTGAGCGCGATCGCTCGCAGGTCCTCCTCGAGCGCCGCACGCTCACGGCGCTGACGCGGCGTCTCGGGAAGGACGACCCCCTGGCGCATGATCGCCTCGCGCTCGGCCTTCTTCATGCCCTGATTAGACCTGGCAGGCGCAGGTCAGGGCGCGAAGAGGCGTTCGAGCCAGGACCGACGCTGTGGCTCCGCCTCGGGCTCGGCGACGTCCGACTCGTCGTCCGGGAGGGACGCGTCGGGGACGCGTAGGAGCTCCTGGTCGCCGCGTCGGCGCGCCAGCCGCTCGAAGTCTCCGCGGATCGCGGAGCGCATCTCGTCGAGGTGGCTCTCCTCGCCCACGGCCGGTCACTTCCGGGCGGGACGGTCGAGTCCTGCCGGTGCGGCTAGCGGCGCGAGCCGAAGGTCGCGGTCCACACGACCGCGTCCGAGCCCTCCAGCAGGCCGCTCGCCCGAACCGGCGCGGCCCCGACGTCGCGGAAGCTCGGATTCAGGATGTTCGCCCGGTGCGGCGGCGACTCGAGCCACGCGAGCACGACGTCGCGTGCGGAGAACTGTCCCCAGGTCCCGACGAACAGGTTCTCGCCGAAGGACGCGTAGCGATATCCGACCGCCTGCACGTCTGCGGTGACGGGCGTCCCGCACGGTGTATGTGAAAACTGACCGCACGACGCGACTCGCTGCCCCTTGAGCGCGGCAGCGTGCTGGAGCGCGACACGGCGGACCAGACGCGTTCGCCGTTCCTGCGCACGGGCCCAGTTGACGAGACACGCGATCGCGCGCGCCTGGACCGCCGCGGTCGCCGAGGAGTCGCCGGCGGATCTGCACGCTCCTTCCGGCGCGAGGTACGCATGGGCTGAGCGCCCGGCCCCGTCCGCCCTACCCGCGACGAGGAACGCAAGCAGCGCGACGGCCGCGATCGCAGTCGCTACGAGACGGACCGGTGCTGCCGCAGTCGCAGAGGTCACGGTGCACACCGTGATCGACCGCCGTCTCTGGATCCTTCCCCTGATCGGGGCACCTGTCGTACCCCGAGTCAGTGATCCTGCCCCTCGTCAGGGATCACTCGGCGACTCTATCGCCTCCCCCGGGTGGTGCGTGCGCCAAGTGGCGGCTGCGAGCAATCCAAGGGCCAACGTGGGCACTACGGTGAGGGCGCGGTAGAGGAGGGTCGCGGCGACGGCTTCGGCGTTCGGGGCGCCGAAGGCGACGAGCGCTCCGGTCAGGCCGACCTCGACGACTCCGACTCCGGCGGGCGTGAGCGGGAGGGCGCCGAGGATGCGGACGAGCGCCCAGGCGGCGAACGCCTCGACGCCGGTCACCTCCGAACCACTGATCCCGACCGCGCGCAGGCAGACGAGCATGAGCACGAAGACGGTGAGGTGCCCCGCCAGGGTCGTGATCGTGATGACGTGCCACCTCCGACGGAGGAGCCCGAGCGCCCGCGACCGGAAGCCCGCAAACGACTCTCCGCCCCATGTCACCGGCCCACGACGAACGAAGCGCAGCAGCCGGTTCGTCAACCGGGCAGCGAGGTCGCCGATGCGACGCGCACGCGGCGAGCGCGAGAGGACGAGCGCGAAGCTCGACAGCGCAACGACCAGGACGGCCATGCCGATGAGCGCCGCGGTTCGGAGGGCCGGATTGTCCTCGTCGACGGCAGTGAGGAGCGCGAGCGCGATGACCGGGAAGGTCAGGTTGGCGAACTGGTTCCACACGCCCGTGATCGCGACCGCCAACCCGACCGGGGCGGCTCCGAACCTCCACGATCGCAGCATCGAGTACGAGGCCGCCATGCCGACGGCAGCCCCCGCGGGGGAGACGATCGACAGCGCCGTCGACGCCTGGGTCATGGCCATGCCCTCCCGGTAGCCGAGGCCGGGGAGCGCGGCCATCCACGGCGGCGGGAACGTCGCGAGATTGAGCACGACCGCGCCGGCGAGAACCGCCCAATTTTGCCAGCCGAGGCCACGCAGGACGTCGAAGACGTCCCGGTAGTCGGCGATGCGCGGCAGGACGAAGACGAAGACGAGGACGACGATCGCGATCGAGCCCGCCGCGCCCAAGAGCCGCTTGTGCGTGTTCGTCAGCCCCCGCCGGCGCGTCGCCGTGCCGTCCGACATCGGAGGGAACCTACCGTGCGTCCGTCACACGAAGCACGGAAGGAGCCTGCGACATGACGCGCCAGAGACGTCTCACCGTCACGCCGGGAACGGCAATCGCCCTCATCGCCCTCTTCTTCGCGCTCGGAGGATCGGCGTTCGCCGTCGGCGAGCGGGCTCAGAGCCTCGTCGCCGCCCAGCAGCGCTGCACGAACGGCGCCGTGCGAGGCGCGGCGACGGTCACGGGGATCCCCGCTCAGGGAATGGCGAACGTGCCCGACCACTTCGTCGGCACGCCTGCGCTCTACTCGCGGAGGTTCAACTGCACGGGCAGGGCGATCCAGGTGCGGCGCACCGGGATCGGCATCTACGAGATCCGCTTCGTCGGCAACGCGGCGCCGAGCGCCGTCGCGAGCGGTGTGGGCGAGTTCTCCGCGACGAGCGAGACGCTGGGGCCGGGACTGTTCAGGATCCACGTCCAGAACGTCGGGCGTGCGGACGAGGCCGACGGCCCGTTCATGGTCACGCTCGTGTGACTACGGCAGACGGGGCGAGACCGCCGTGGCGAACGCCCCGGCGACCACGAGCAGCCCCGCCGCGATCGCGACGAACAGCCACGTGATCTCGCTCTCGCCGGGCTCGCGCCCGAGTCGCGAGCCGAGGTTGCTGTAGGCCCGCTCGAGCGCTTCGGACGTCCGAATCTCCGAGAACTGGCCGCCGGTCGTCTGCGCGATCGCCTGAAGCGTCTCCGGATCGGGCGGCACCGGGATGAGCTGGCCGGTGTCCTGCCCCGGGAAGCCACCGAACGGGCCGCGGTCGATCACGCCCTCGGGCGTGCCGAGGGCGATCGTGTACACCGGGAAGCACGCCTGCTTCGCGAGCGCCGCTCCCTCCAGGGGCTGGAGCACGCCGCGCGTCTGCGCGCCGTCGGAGAGGAAGAGGATCGACACCGGGCTCTTCTCGTCGGAGCACGTGGAAGCCTGCGCAAGGAAGCGGACCGGCGAGCGCGGAGTGCCAAGCGTGACCTGGCCCTGCTCCTCGTCGCCGCCAGTAACCTGCTTGCCGAGGTCGACCGCGGTCTGCAGCGCGTCCCCGATCGCCGTCCCGCCGAAGACGAGGTACTGGTCGATCTGGTCGACCGCAGTTCCGACGAGCGCGTGGTCCTGCGTCGGCGGGGTCGCCACCTGCGCCTCGCCCGCGAACACGACGAGGCCGACGCGCAGCCCGTGCGGAGCGTGCTCGAGAAAGGTCCGCAGCGCCTCCTGCGCCGCGCCGAGCCTCGTCGGAGCGACGTCCTCCGCCTGCATGGAGCGCGACGTGTCCACGACGAGGATCACCGTCGCATGCTCCTTCAGCAGCTGACGCTCCACCTGCGGGCGCGCGAGGCCGACGAGCAGCGATCCGAGCCCGGCGACGACCAGTACGGCCGAGACGAAGCGCAGCCACGATCGGCCGGAGACGACGGTCGCGAGGACGTCGACGTTCGTATAGCGGACGGCGTAGCGCATGCGGCGCCGCTCGGCCAGCAGCCAGAGCCCGACCGCGGCCGCGAGCACGAGGAGGCCGAGCAACATCCACGGGCTCTTGAAGCTCATCGCGCCCTCGCACACAGCGCGTGGACCTGGACGAGCGCGCGGACGCCGGCGAGCTCGGCGTCGCCGTGAACGCGAACGGCGACGCTCTCGCCGCGGAGCTCCTGGATACCCGAGACGCTTCGGACGAGGCTCGCGCTCGGCGGCGTCCGCATCGAGAACGCGAATGCGTGGGAGCCGCTGACGAGGCGCTCGCCCGAGGCGCAGCGCTGGACGACCGTCGTCGTGCCCGGCCTGACGCGAATCGTCTTCACGCGACGAATGATCGGGCGCCCGGGCGGGAACGAGGAGACGGAAGTCGGAACACGCGTGCCGCCGCCGGTAGCCGGAATGCAGCCGATGAACGGCCGGAAGGTCGGCGCCGCGTCCGTCTGGCCCGCGTAGATCCCGACGAACACCGCTGACGTCGATGTCGAGATGCCCGGGTTCACGGGGCTTCCGAGCGTGGCGAGGAAGCTCACGTCGATCGCACGCACGCTCAAACGGGCGTCGAGCCCGCCGACGACGTGCGCGCCTGGACAGGTGAGCTGGTACTCGACGCGCTCGCGCGGCGCGCTCGTCGACGGGGGAACGACGACCCAGGGCCCGGCCACGGGCACGCAGATCCTGAGGCCGGCACACTCGTTCGCTGCCCCCGCGGGGAGCGCGGCCACGAGCGCGGCACCGACGACGATCGCCGCGGCGAGAACCTTCGCGCCTCTCACGGCACCATCTTGAAGAGGAAGGCCGAGATCGTGGCCGCGACGAGCAGGAGGGCGGCGGCGACCCCGGCGAAGACATCCGTCACCTCGCGGTCCTCGTGGCGCGTGCCCAGGCGAGAACCGAGCTCCTCGTACACCTTCCGCAGCCCCTCCGCGTCGGGCGCCGAGAAGAACTCGCCGCCCGACGTCGCGGAGACCTGCTGGAGCGTCTCCGGATCAGGGGGCACGCGGATGATCCGTCGGTAGCCACCCGTGAGCTTCTCCACGACGACGCCGTCGGGCGTGCCCACGAGCACGGAGTAGACCGGGACGCCTCGACGCTTGGCCTGCTGCGCCGCGGCGGCGGGCGCGACCTGCCCGCCGTCGCGGGCGCCGTCCGAGAGGAGCACGATGGCGCGCGGCGGCGCCTCGGCTGCTGCCGCGCCCTTCGGCTGCCCTACGCGCAGGGACAGCGCGACGGCGTCGCCGATCGCCGTCCCTTCGCCGGGCTTCAGCGAGTCGAGCGCGGACGAGACGAGCGCCCGGTCCGCGGTCGGTGCCACTCCCACGACGGCGCGCGTCGCGAACGAGACGACGCTGACCTGGAACTTCTCCGGCACCTCGTCGAGGAAGGTCTTCGCGGCGACCCGGGCGGCGTCCAGCCGTGTCGGCTGGACGTCGGTCGCCTTCATCGAGCGTGACACGTCCATCGCGAGCACGATCGTCGCCTCCTCGCGAGGGACGGTCACGGTCGCGTGCGGACGCGCGACTCCGACGATCATCGCGCAGAGCGCGACGAGCAGCACCAGGGGTGGGAGGTACCGCAAACGTCCGGGAGAGCGATGGACGACGTTCGGCAGGAGGCTCGGGTTCCCCCATCGCGCCTGGGACGCAACACGTCTCCGGTCGCGGTCGATGTACAGCGCGACCAGGATCGGGAGCGCTGCGAGCGCCGTGAGCACGAGCGGCCACTCGAAGCTCACGAGCGACTCCTGCGCAGGAACGTCACGAGCGACCGCAGCCAGTCGCCGGACGTGCCGAGAACGACGTGTCGCACGCCCACGGACGTGAACGAGGACGCGAGCGCTCCGCGCTCGGCCGCGGCCGCGGCCGCGAAGCGTTCGCGCAAACGCCGGCTTCGTGTGTCCACGCGAAGCTGCCGTCCCGTCTCCGGATCGACGAGGTAGAGGAGCCCGACGTTCGGCAGCTCCTCTTCGCGAGGGTCGCGGATCTCGACCGCGACGACGTCATGGCGTCCCGCGAGCTCGAGCAGCGGGCGCCGCCAGTCGCCCGCGCCGCGGTAGTCCGAAACGACGACGACGAGCGAGCGCTGGCGGGCGAGCGCTCCCGTGCGCCGGAGGGCGTCACCGAGCGAGGCCACACCCTCGCCTTCGGCGATCGGCTCTTCGCGCAACGCCGCAAGGAGCCCGACGAGGCCCACCCGGCCCTGCCTCGGGGGGAGGGCGTGCGAGTCGTGCCCTCCGAAGGTGACGACGCCGAGTCGATTCCCTCGCCTCGTCGCAAGGTGTCCGATCGCGACGGCGACACCCTCCGCGACGTCCGCCTTGCGCCGGTCCGCGGTGCCGAACTGCATCGAGGCCGACGCGTCGAGCACGAGCCAGGTGACGAGTACGCGCTCCGCGAGATCGACCCGGACATGGGTCTCCCCCGTCCGCGCGGTCACGTTCCAGTCGATGCGTCGCACGTCGTCGCCGGCGACGTACGGCCGCACCATTGCCAGCTCGGTCCCGGTCCCGAGGAGGTTCGACCGGAAGTCGCCCGCGAGGAGCCCTTCGACCCTCCGGGCGATCGAGATGTCGAGCGCGCGGAGCAACCCCTCCGCCATGAGGCCCGGCCCCGGCCGCGCCGGCGTCGGCCGGGAGAGGAGCGCGCCGGCGTTCGTCATGCGGCGCTCATGCGGGCGAGGTCGAGCTGCGGCGTCGGGACCGCCTCGAGCACCTGGTCGAGGATCGAGTCGGGAGTCACCTCCTCGGCGAGCGCCTGGTACGAGAGCACGAGCCGGTGGCGAAGCGCGTCCCGGGCCAGCGCGTGCAGGTCCTCGACGACGGCGTACTCTCGCCCGCGGATGAGTGCGAGCGCCCTGGCGCCCTGCACGAGGCTGATCGGCCCGCGCGGGCTCGCCCCGTACGAGATGTACGGCGCGAGCTCCGGAAGACCATGGTCGGCCGGATCGCGCGTTGCGGTCGCGATGTCGACGGCGTAGCTCACGAGCGCCGGATCGACGTAGATCTCGAGCACGGCACGCTGGAGCGCTGCGAGATTCTCGAGCGAGAGCACCTGCTTCAGCTCCGGGTGCTCGACGAGCTGCCGCTGGACGACCGTGAGCTCCTCGTCGTGCTGCGGGTAGCCGATCAGCACCTTCAGCAGGAAGCGGTCGATCTGCGCCTCGGGCAGCGGGTACGTCCCCTCGGACTCGATCGGGTTCTGCGTCGCCATGACGAGGAACGGCTCGGGTACGCGATGTGTCTCGTGGCCGATCGTGACCTGGCGCTCCTGCATCACCTCGAGGAGCGCGGACTGCACCTTCGCGGGCGCGCGGTTGATCTCGTCCGCGAGGAGAAAGTTGCAGAAGACGGGGCCGAGCTCCGTGTCGAACGTCCCCTCCTGCGGGCGGTAGATGCGGGTCCCCACGAGGTCCGAGGGCACGAGGTCCGGCGTGAACTGGACACGCGCGAACGAGCCGCCGAGAACACCCGCGGTCGTCTTGATCGTGAGTGTCTTGGCGAGCCCGGGCACTCCCTCGATGAGGAGGTGCCCCTGGGCAAGGAGGCAGACGAGCACCCGCTCGAGCATTGCGTCCTGCCCGGCGATGATCCGGCGGATCTCGAAGAGGGCCTGCTCGAGCTGCTCCTGCGCCTCGTCCGGGGTCGGAGCGGTCCGCTCCACGTTCTCGGTCATTCGTCGTCCCTTCTCTCGCGGCTCAGAGATCCATACGTAAGCACGGATGGTGGAGGTTTCCCGTTAGCGGGTGGTGAAGCACCGGGTGGGCGGTCGACTCCGAACGCTGGACACCCATCGTGATCGAGCCCGCGTAGGCCGCCCCGGTACGCACGAGCTTGAGCGTCGACCGCCGGCCC
>DATAET010000115.1:0-18263 GCA_036257855.1 Gaiellaceae bacterium
GGGGACGAAGTGGAGGCGTCCCTGCGCGGCCGCTTGTCGCAACCGCGACTCGTCCCACACGGCCTCGTCGGCGTCGTCTCCGCCCACGAGGTACCGGGCGGCGGCGAGCTGCGCCTCGACGGCACGCTCCGAGCCCTCGAAGAGGACGGCGACGCGCCCGGGGTGGAGGACATCGAGTGCGCTCGGCTGGAGCTGCGACGCGAGCAGTCTCGCGGCCACCGCGGCGGTGTCGTCCGTCGCCACCACGAGCGTGCGAGCAGCCGTCGGGAGCGGATGGAGGCGGAAGCTCACGCGCGCCACGAACGCGAGCCGTCCCGCCGACCCGCAGACGAGGCGGGCGAGGTCGTAGCCAGCCACATTCTTCACGACCTTCCCTCCGGCGCTCGCGATCGTCCCGTCCGCAAGGACGAGCGTGGTTCCGAGGACGAGGTCGCGCGGCGCACCGAAGCGGTGGCGGAGCGGGCCGGAGGCATTTCGCGCGACGAGCGCGCCGACCGTCGGGTCGCCGGGTGGGTCGAGAGAGAGTCGCTGGCCGCTCGCCGCGAGCGCTTCTCGGAGCGCGGAGAGCCGGACGCCGGCCTCGACCGTGCAGGTGAGGTCTCCCGGATCGTGCTCGAGCACGCGCTGCAGGCCCCCGGAGTCGAGGTCCTCACCGATCCTCACGCGGCCGCCCCGCTGGTGCGCCGAGGCGAGGAGCGCGGACGCCTCCTCGATGCTAGAGACGCTCGACAACGCCGATCCTCTCGAGCGGGTGGACGCGGTACGGCCCGGGAACCTCGCCACAGAGCCGCGGCGTCGGGATCACCTTGCCGGGGTTGCAGATGCCCGCGGGATCGAAGGCGCGACGCAGTCGCTCGAACACCTGCAGGTCGCGCTCGGAGAACATCCGCGGCATCGAGCAGGCCTTATCCATGCCGACGCCGTGCTCGCCCGTGAGCGAGCCGCCGGCGTCGAGACAGGCGTCGAGGATCGCCTCGGCCAGCTCGCGGGCGCGCTCGGTCTCGCCGGCCTCGGCGTCGTAGAGCACGAGCGGATGCAGGTTGCCGTCACCCGCGTGGAAGACGTTGCCGACGCGCAGTCCGTGATCTTCGGCCAGGGTTTCGATCCGCCGCAGCACCTCCGGGAGCCGGGTACGGGGCACGACGCCGTCCTGGACGTAGTAGTCGGTCGCAATGCGGCCCATCGCCGCGAACGCGGACTTCCGGCCCTTCCACAGGAGCGCGCGATCCGCGTCGTTCGTCGCGGTTCGGATCTCGAACGCGCCGAACTCGTCACAGATGCGCTCGACCTCAGCCGCGTCGTCCTCCACCTGCTCGACGACCCCGTCGAGCTCGACGAGGAGCACTGCCCCTGCACCGGCCGGGTAGCCGGGCGCGACCGCGCGCTCCGCGGCCTCGATCGTGAGCCGGTCCATCATCTCGACCGCCGACGGCATGACGCCCGCGGCCACGATCGCCGAGACCGCCGCCCCGGCCGCATCCATCGTGTGGAAGCCGGCGAGAAGCGTCCGGACGGCCTGAGGAGAGCGGACGACGCGGAGGGTGATCCGTGTAGCGATCCCGAGCGTCCCCTCGGAGCCGACGATCACGCCAAGCAGGTCCGGCCCATCGGAGTCGAGCGCCTTCCCGCCGAGCTCGACGACGTCGCCGTCGGGAAGGACGAAGGTCAGACCGGTGACGTGGTGGGTCGTGAAGCCGTACTTCAGGCAGTGCGCGCCGCCGGAGTTCTCGGCGACGTTGCCGCCGATCGTGCACACCTGCTGGCTCGACGGGTCGGGCGCGTAGAAGAAGCCCTCGGCGGAGACCGCGCGCGTCACCTCGAGGTTCGGCACGCCCGGCTCTACGACCACGCGTTGGCTCGCGAGGTCGATCTCGAGGATGCGGTTCATCCGGGCGAGCGATACGACAACCCCTCCCGCCACGGGTGTCGCCCCGCCCGAGAGCCCGGTACCGGCGCCGCGCGCGACGAACGGCACCCGCTCGCGGTGGCACGCCCGGAGCACCGCCTGGACGTCCTCGGTGGACCCTGGCAGGACGACGAGCTCAGGGATCGCACGATGGCTCGTGAGACCGTCGCACTCGTAGACGCGCAGCTGCTCCGGCTCGGTGACGACGTGGGCAACGCCGAGCGCGGCCTGCAGCTCGTCGACGAACGCCTCGGACAGGCTCACCGAGCCACTATAGGGTTGCTCCCGTGCTGCCCATCGAGCGTCCGGGGAAGATCGTATGCGTCGGGCTGAACTACCGCGACCACGCCGAGGAGCAAGGCGCGGAGCTGCCCCAGGCGCCGCTCCTGTTCGCGAAGTGGACGACCGCGCTGGTCGGGCCGGGCGAGCCGATCGTCATCCCGCCGATCGTGACCAAGTGCGACTACGAGGCTGAGCTCGGCGTCGTCATCGGCAGCCGCGTCAAGGGAGTCTCGAAGGAGAACGCGTTCGAGGCGGTGCGCGGGTACCTGTGCGCGAACGACGTCAGCGCACGGGACCTCCAGTTCGGCGACGGACAGTGGACGCGCGGGAAGTCGCCGGACACGTTCTGCCCCGTCGGACCGATGACGGCGCGGGACGAGATCCCGGACCCGCACGCTCTTCGCATTCGCGCGATCGTGAGCGGCGAGGTGCTGCAGGACTCGACGACGGCGAACCTCATCTTCGGCGTCGACGACGTGATCGCGTATGCGGCGCAGACGACCACGCTCGAGCCCGGCGACCTCATCCTGACCGGAACTCCGGCAGGCGTCGGCGTCTTTCGCGACCCGCAACGGCTGCTGCAGCCCGGGGACGAGGTTACGATCGAGATCGAAGGCCTCGAGTCGCTGTCGAACCCCGTCGCCGCCGGTTGATGGTTCGGATATCAGCGAGTCAGCACGAAGTCGCGACTTGCGACACGCTTGCCGTAGCGACTCGCCGACACCCGCCCGAAGCCAGGCCAGACGTACCAGTGGTAGCGCCCGGGCAGAAGCCGGTGACTGCTGCCGCCAAAGTGCCAGGCTGGACGCAGTTGGAACCGCGCTCGCCGCGGCCATGCGCTGAGGACCTTCCGGTTGCCGCGGAATAGCTGGACGTTGTAGTACGTCGCTCCGGGAACGGTGGCCCAGACCAGAGCGGGAGGCGCGGTCACTCGTGCTTCGTCCGCTGGGCGTGTGAGAGCATGCGTCACGGTGGGGTCTACGCGAGCCGCCTCGGCGGTCGACCCGCCGAGCTGTGCGACGAGCGCCGTCGTGACGCCGTTCCCTGCCGCGTCATACGCGGTCACCGCGTAGCGATACCTCACGCCGCTCTTCAGGCGTCGATCCGTGAAGCTGCGGCCGGGCCGGCTGGAGAGCGTGGACGGCTTCGACCCGCGTAACCCCGGCCGTCGCAGTACGACGACGGAGTAGGTGTCCTTCGAGGCGGTCCACGTCAAGACGACCGCGTCCTTGTTCATCTTCGCGCGCACCTTGCCGAGCCTAGGGGGCTTCGTGTCGTACTTGAACTCGAAGGGGACAGTTGTCCCCGTGTTTCCGGCCCGGTCTCGACAACTCCCGGTGATGCGTGCCGTGGCCGTGTCGGGACCGGTGTACGTCACCCCACCACAGGACTCGACACCCGACATCCCGTCTTCGCCGCTGAACTGAAAACGTATGGGATGGTTGTACCAGCCGTTCGCATCGGGCTGACGCTCGGCCGACCCGGTCACCCGAGGCGGCGTAGCGTCGCGCCTCACGTTGGCAGTCGTCGTCTTGGAACCCTCGGCGTTCGACCACGTGCAGGACACGGCCTGACCCGCTGTATCGCTCGCGATGGTGGCGGAACCACACCCGCTCGCGGTGACGCCGGGCGGAGGCGAGGCCCAGGTGACGGTGACATTCGACGTGTGCCAAGCGAAGCACTCCGCGGGCTCGGGGGAGCATGACGGTTCTGGGGGCGACTGTGGGGGTGCCGTCGCGGCCGACCGCGCGAGAGACAATGCGGCGAGCATCGCGAGGACAAGGAGGGTGGTCAACCTCCGGGGTGTCACACCCGCGCCCTTCCACCGTCGCTGCGGGCGAGCAGCTGGACAAGACAGCCGCTTGCAATGACGAGTGCGAGCAGGGCAATTGCCGGCGGCAGCAGTCGAAGCCCATCGGCTTCAGCCGCAGCCCGCGGCACGGTCGGCACCGATGCTCGTCGCTCCGCAGGACCGGGGGCCGTGCGGGATCGAGATACCGGTCCGCTCTGCGTAGCGGGTCGGCCCTCGGCCGTCCCGGTCTTCTTCCCTTTCGACGGGGCTTCTTGCCGCCTGTGGGGACTCGTGGTTGCCGCCGACGTGCCAGTTGTCGCCGCCGACACGACGGAGCCCCCCGTGACCACCGGCTTACTCGACCGTACCGGTGACGCCGTGTCGGGCGTCGGAGGCATCGTCGCAGCCGGGGCCGGATCAGGGGTCGGCGTGAGGACGATCCCTGCGGCTCGAGTCGGATACGGATCGGGCTGTGGCGTGCCGGCGGCGGCCGGCGGCACCGTGCTCGCTCCGAGCAGGGCGAGAAGCCACACAGCGATGGTGAGGGCGCTCGTGGCCACCCGTCGCGACGCAGACCCGGACAGCCAGACTCTCGACTGACGCCCACGCCGCCGCAATGAAACATGTTTTCTGCGCACGAGCCGCCTCCCTCAGCTCGTAGCTTTTGCCCCTTGTCCGAAAAGCTACTCGCTGTCAGCAAACGAGTCAACGGAAGATCGAAGTGTCCGACCGCCCGACCGCTTTGGCGGTCGGGCGGTCGGAGCGGGTTAGATCATTCGTCCGATCGCATCACCTACCTCTGAACCTGATCCCGCGACTGCTCGGTCGACGCGTGGCTGCCGGCCGCATCGTCCATGGCCTTCCAGCCCGACTGAGACAGACCGCTGAACCTCCCTGGGCTCTTCTTCCGCTCCGGAGCCCATCGGTTCAGGCCGTCCAGCTGAAGGGTCGCTGCGAACGAGCGTGCACCCTGGCCGCTCTTCGACTGCTGCCCGATCACCTGGATTCCGTCCCCATGACCGCATCCGCACCCGAGCGGAAGCGGCTGGGTCTGACCGGCGTGCTGCTTCGTCCAGTTGAGGTTGACGGCCGTCGCATCCGACGTTGCCGTGTTCGCCTGCCGGACGTCGCCGTCGTCGCCGCGGCTCAGGACCCGCGTCGGCTCGTTCTTGTTGCCGAAGCCCGGGTTGTCCCCGCAGCGGCACGGCTCCCTGCTGCCCAGTTGCAGCGTGAGCGCGAGAGCCTCGGTGCTCTGCCAGTTCTTCGAGGACTGGCCGATCACCTGGATCCCGGCTCCACAGCAGCCGAGCTTGCTCTTGCTGTCCATGCCGCCCTGGAGCTGAGCCGCGTTCTGCTCAGTCGAGTTGGCATTGCCGGCGACCGCGTTCGAGGACGCGTTGTTCGCTTGCGAGACCGACCCACCGTCTCCGGGGCTCAGCACGCGCACGGGGGCGTTCTCGTTCGAGGCGCCGAGTTGAGCGGTCAGTGCCGCTGCAGCGGCCGACTGCCCGTTCTTCGACTCCTGGCCGATGACCTGCCAGCCGGAGCCGCCCGCCTGGTCCTGCTCGGCGGACTGCTGCGTCCCGTTCAGGTTGACCGCCGCGGCGTCCGACGATGCGGTGTTCTCCTGCGAGACGTCACCGTCGTCGCCGTGACTCAGGACCCGAACAGGATCGTTGCTGTTCTTCGGCTGGAGCTGGAGCGTCGCGGCGAGTGCCTCAGCGCCCTGATGGCTCGTGGCCGACTGGCCGATCACCTGCGTCCCGTCCTTCCCGCAACCGCACGAGCTGCCGCCCTGAGCCTGCTCGGCACTCTGCTCGGTCGCGTTCGCGTTGCCGGCGGTCGCGTCGGAGGACGCGACGTTCGACTGGGACACGGAGCCATCGTCACCCTTGCTCAACACGCGGATGGGCGAGTTCTCGTTCGACGCACCGTGTTGGAGCGTCAAGCCGAGGGCCAGCGCACCCTGCGCGTTGGACGCGGATTGTCCGATGACCTGCGTTCCGGAGCTCCCGCACTTGCACGAGCTTCCGTCCTGCGTCTGACCGGCTGACTGCTTCGTCTCGTTCGCGTTCACCGCCGTTGCGTCCGACGAGGCGGTGTTCGTCTGTGAGACGTCACCGTCGTCGCCGGGGCTGAGCACGCGAATCGCGACGTTCGTGTTCGACGGCTTCTCCTGCTTGGTCGCGGAGATTGCCGCCGCCTGCTGATCGCTGTCAGCCGACTGTCCGATCAGCTGCGTCCCCCCGCTGCCACCGCACCGGCACGAGCTGCCGCCTTGTTCCTGGTCGGCACTCTGCTCGGTCGCGTTGACGTTGGCGGCGGTCGCGTTCGACGAGGCGTCGTTCGTCTGCGACACGGAACCGCCGTTTCCAGGGCTGAGCACCCGGATGGAGACGTTCGTGTTCGACGGCTTCTCCTGCTTGGTTGCGGAGATCGCCGCCGCGTGCTGATCGTTGTCCGCCGACTGCCCGACGACCTGGTCGCCCGAGCCGCCGGCCTGCGTCTGATCGGCTGATTGCTTCGTCTCGTTCGCGTTCACCGCCGTTGCGTCCGACGAGGCGGTGTTCGTCTGTGAGACGTCACCGTCGTCGCCGGGGCTGAGCACGCGAATCGCGACGTTCGTGTTCGACGGCTTCTCCTGCTCGGTTGCGGAGATCGCCGCCGCGTCCTGCTCACTGTCCGCCGCCTGCCCGACGACCTGGCTTCCGCCGTCGCCGCAACAGGGGCTTCCAGCCTGCGTCTGATCGGCCGACTGCTCCGCCGCGTTGGCGTTCGCCGCCGTCGCGTCCGAAGACGCGGCGTTCGTCTGTGCGACGTCGCCGCCGTCTCCGCGGCTCAGAACGCGGATGGGCTCGTTCCGGTTCGACGCTCCCTGCTGTTGCGTCAAGCCGAGCGCGAACGCGTCCTGGTCGTTCTGCGCGGACTGGCCGACCACTTGGTCTCCCGAGCCACCGGCCTGACCGGCCGACTGGCTCGTCCCGTTCGAGTTCGCAGCCGTGGCGTTCGACGAGGCCTCGTTGACTTGCGAGACCGAGCCGTCGTCGCCCGGGCTGAGCACCCGGATCGGGTCGGAGCTGTTCGATGGATCCTGCTGCGCTGAGCCTGCGGCGGCACCTGCACCCTGCTCGCTTCCGGCCAACTGGCCCGAGCTCTGGCTCGCAGGTGGACTCGCCGTGGCCGTCCCCACCCCTGCGGTGAACAGGAGAAGGACGCCCGTGGCCAGCGCGAGGAGAGATCGTTTCATGTCTTCTCCCTTCGAGCTGTCTCTTGGCGTCGCGGCGTACCGCCGCGTCGCCGGGAACGGAAGAGACGGCGCTCAGCCGGGGTTGTCGATCGGTGACGGGTACCGGCCGCGCGGACCGAGCTCCTGCGCCGGTCGTACTCGCCGCCTCAGACGCGGGGGAGCGAGCACGAAGAAGCCCGTCACTGTTGCGAAAAAGCCGAAAGGAACGAATCCGGAGGAGTTGCCGGCGCCGCTTGCGGACCCTGCCAGCTGCAGCCAGCCCTGCGGACCGAGAGGAGGAACGACAGGGTCGCGTCCCCCGTGCGAACTCGACGAGGTCGAGCTCAGGCGCGGTGCGGGCCGCGCCTCGGGCGTGTCGCGCGGAGCCCGCACGCGGGCCTTGAACTCGGGCTCCGCAGACACGCTCCTGGTCATCGCGCTGGCGCCAGGACGACGAGCTAGTCCCTCCGTGCGATCGGGCCACGGAAGCGCAGCGGGAGACGTCTGTGAAGCGATCGGAGCTGTCTGCGGGGCGATCGGAACCGAGGTGTCGCCGAGGTCGACCTTGACGAGGATCGTGGTCCCACCGACCGGCACGAGCCCGACCGCGGATGCCTTGAGGGACGGCAGGTCAGCGACGGTGAACGTGACCGGGGTCCACCCGAGCAACGCAGCGGCGGCGCCCGACCGGACGATGGCGCTCTGCAGGACCTGCACGACCGAGCGGATGTCGAGCGTATCGGTGCTCGCGCTCGTCGCACGGGCCGTAGGCTCGACCGCGTCCGCCGTCATGGCCGCGTTGGTCGGAACCAGTGCGTCGTCGACCCTCGGCTCCGCCCGCGGCGTGGTATCCGCCGGTCCCGAGGCGATATCGAAGTCCTGCTCGGCGACGGGCGGACATGTCGAGCTCCATGTCCAGAACCAGTCCCAGGTCAGCGGCGTTCCGCTCGCGGCCGTGCGCGCGACCGTCGTCTCCGCGCCGCACAGCACGAACCTCCAGGTCCACGACCAGGTGCCGTCCGGCTGCGCCGTGGTCGACGGCCCAGCTCCGCTCCGATCTGCGGTCGGAACGGCGCCCGATCCGCTACTGCCTGTCGGACTCGAGGGATCGTTGGGGCTGGAGCGATCGTTCGGATGGGCTGCTCCGCTCGAGTCCGCGGAGCCGTCACAGTCCCACGTCCACTCCCATTGCCAGTGCCAGTCCAGAGAGCCAGGATCACCACTCTCCTTCGAAATCGAGTCGGCGATGTCAGTGCAGTTGGACGTAAGGATCCACGACCAGAACCATGGCTCCGAAGCCGAGTCATCAGGAAATTGATACTGTGAATTCGCATCTTGATACTGCGTCGAATCCGTCGGCGATGAAGACGTGCCGCCAGTGATACCGTCCGAGGACGACGACGGCTCGACGGCGTCAGTACCGACCTGTGTCAGTGGCCCGTTGTCGCCAGGGCTCAGGATTCGCACCGAGACGTTCGTGTTTGCGCCTTGCAGGCCCGATGCGTCCGTCGAGTCGGTGGCGATCTCGCCCGTGGCGGCCACGGTCGTGGATGGGTCCGTCGCCGCAGGCTCACCAGACGGCGTGGTGATATCAGACGCGGCACGGCTTGATACCACTCCAGGGGCCGAATCCACTTGCGTTACGGCGCCGTTGCTGCCGGGGCTCAGCACACGCACGTCCACGTTGGTATTCACCCCGTCCGTCTGGATGCTCGTCTCGACCTGAGGCAGGTCGAGCTCCGCGGACGTCGGGAACCCGACGTCGGACGTCACGTCCGGCACGGCGATCTCGGGCTCGGGCACGGCGACGACCGGTGCGACAGGCGTCGCCGGATCGGGCGTTCCGCCAGAGGCGAACGCCGGGTTCGCCGCGCCGAGTCCGAGTGCGGTCAGGGTGGCAAGCACACCGAAAAGTCGACGGCAGCGCCGTATGCGCACCGATGCCGAGCACCGAAATGCGGGCACTTGTCGGCGTGCTTCTACCACTCTGAACTGGTGAAGTACCCAATAATCGATTGCGTGAGTCGTCGAGTTGAACAGCAGGGCGTTTGTAAAATAGAAGCGTTATGATCGCGGAGATAAGTCTTGCCTGAGGCTGATCGACGAATGACTATCGCCCGCTATTCGCAGACAAGGGTATTCGGTGTTCGCGACGACCCGAGGCTCGTCGTGCGTGCGTACCAGCGAACGCGTGACCCTGCGCTCCGCGAGCGACTCGTCGAGCTCTACCTGCCGCTCGTCCGAACCATCGCTCGGCAGTTCGCCCATCGTGGCGAGCGCTTGGAGGACCTCGTCCAGGTTGGCTCCATCGGGCTGATCGAGGCGATCGATCGTTTCGATTGCGAGCGCGGCGACGATCTCGCCGCCTTCGCCATCCCGACGATTCGCGGCGCGATCAGGAACCACCTACGCGACCGAAGCACGTTGGTGCGCGTGCCTCGTCGCTTCTCCGAACTGGAGCGGACCCTACGGCCCTCCCGGGAGCGATTGCGAACGCGCCTGTGCAGATCGCCGACGGTCTCCGAGCTCGCACGCGAGGCGGGCGTCCGCGAGTCGGATGTCGCCGAGGCGGTTCGATCTGAGCGGGCGCGCGTGCCGACCTCCCTCTCGTCCGGGCCGGACGTCCTCGATCATCAGGGCCGGCTCGCCCCAGGCTTCGACCACACCGACGATCGGCTCCTCCTCGAGGTCGGCTTGCGCGCGCTCGGCGAACGTGAGCGGCGCATCCTCCATCTGCGCTACTACGAAGACCTGAGCCAGGCTGAGATTGCTCGTGAGGTCGGGCTCTCCCAGATCCAAGTTTCGCGACTCATAAGGACGTCCCTCGAGCGGATGCGGGGCGCCCTCGAGTCGAGCGCCAGTGGGAGCACCGTCCGACAAGCTCCCCCGCGGGCCTAGAGCCGATGGAGACGAGCTTGTACACTCGGAAGATGGTGGGGGCGCCGTCGCTTGCCGTGGGTGCCGCGCGGACCTACAGGATCTCCCTGCAGCGATCCGGCGACGGCGCGGCCGCCGCGTGGCTGGCGGAAGTCGACGAGCTCCCGAACTGCACCGCCCGGGGAGCGACGGCCGAGGAAGCTCTCCGGCTCGCATGGGCGGCCGCGAACGAGGCAACCGATCTCGGCGAAACCGCCACCGAAAGCGCTGTCCCGGCGACCGGCGCGCGCCACAGTGGAAGGCTTCTCGTACGCATGCCCGCCACGCTTCACGACGAGCTGGCGCGGGCTGCCGCGATGGAAGGAGTCAGTCTCAACCAGCTGATCACAGGGGCGCTCGCGGCCGCGATGCAGTGGAGAGTTCCGGACGGGAACGGCATGACCGCCGCAACGTCGCAGATTGCGGGCGGCGCAGAATCGTCACGATCCGAGAGCCGCTGGTTGTCGCCGCGCGCGATCCGTCTTGCGCTCGTCGCGAACACCGCCGTCCTCGTCATCGCGGCGGTCGCCGCGATCGCGCTGCTGATCGTGGCCTGGCAGAACGGCTGACGACACCTCGGGCGTCGCTGAGGTCGTAGCATCGACCACCGTGGCGACGACGACGATGTCGCCTGCGGACTCGAAAGGAGTGAGATGAGGCTCGGACTCCTCACGGCGCCGTTTCCCCGCCGCCCCCTCGAGCAGGTGGCCGGCTGGGCGTCGGGCGAGGGCTTCGAGATGCTCGAGGTCGCCTGCTGGCCCGCAGCAGGAGGTGAGCGCCGGCGCTACGCGGGCACTTCGCACATCGACGTCTCGCGCGTCGACGTCGGCGCAGTACGCGACGTCCTCGATCGGAACGGGCTCGAGATCTCGTCTCTCGCGTTCTACCCGAACAACCTCCATCCCGACCCGGCCGAGCGCCGCGCCGCCAACACGCATCTGAGGAAAGTGATCGACGCAGCGGCGAAGCTCGACGTCGGGATCGTCGGCACGTTCGTCGGGCGCGACCAGACGAAGAACGTGCCTGCCAACTTCCGCGAGTTTCGAAAAGTCTGGCCGCGCCTGGTCGAGTACGCCGAGTCGCGCGGCGTGAGGATCGCGATCGAGAACTGCCCCATGATCTTCAGCTGGGACGAGTGGCCCGGGGGTACGAACCTCGCCTCGTCGCCCGCGGCGTGGGACGAGATGTTCGGGATCGTCGACAGTCCGAGCTTCGGGCTGAACCTCGATCCGTCCCACCTCGTGTGGCTGATGATCGATTACGAGCGCGTCGTGCGCGACTACGCCTCGAAGATCTTCCACGTCCACGCGAAGGACCTGGAGATCGACCGCGACGGGCTGTACCGCAACGGGACGGCGTCGCTCGGGATGGGCTGGCAGGTGCCCCGGCTCCCGGGCCTGGGGGAGGTGCGTTGGGACAGGTTCGTCGCGGCGCTCTACCGCGAGGGCTACGACTTCGTCGTCTCGGTCGAGCACGAGGACGGCGCCTTCGAGGGAACCGAGGAGCTCGTCAAGCGCGGCTTCCTCGTCGCGCGCGATGCCCTGAAGCCGCTCCTGCACTGAATCGCATCACCGTCGCCGAGAGCTGGACCTTCGGGCGGATGCGGCTCAGTCGATGGTGGTGATGTACGCACCGACCAGCTCTGCGGTCTGCTGCTCCACGCCTCCGTCGCGGCGGCTCGCATGGTCGTCCTGAAAGTGCGCGAACGCGGCCGTCGACGCGATCGGGTTCACCTCGTCATCGCCGTGGTTGTGGAACGACACGTGCAGGAACGAGTCATCCGCGAGCCGGAGGACGATGTAGCTCACGCTGTCCGGCTCTGCAGCCTCCAGCTCGGCAAAGACGCCCTCGATTCGGCGCTGGTTCTCATCCGCCGCCTCGGCCGACTGCATTGCGTAGCGCGTCACGAGCCTCTTCTCCGTGGACTGCTCCTTTCACGATGCCGGCTTCGGCTCGCTGCGCCGGAGCCGCGTGCCGGGGACTGTCGGCGATCCTGCCAAAGTAGCTTCCGAGAACGCACGCCACGAGGGAGGCGAGATGCAGATCACCAGGAACTCCATCGACACGGCGGCCGGACCGAGCGACTGGTTCACCGGCGCCGTCTACCTCGATGCAGTCGCGACGCCTTCGGACGCCTCCCGCCTGAGCGCGAGCAGCGTCCACTTCACGCCGGGTGCGCGGACTGCCTGGCACACGCACCCAAACGGCCAGACCATCTACGTCACCGAGGGGGTCGGGCTTGCCCAGCGGCGCGGCGGTCCGGTCGAGGTGATTCGCGCCGGTGACCGCGTCTTCTTCGAACCTGGCGAGGATCACTGGCACGGGGCGGCGCCGACGCGGTTCATGACCCACCTGGCGATGCTCGAGGTCGACGAGAACGGCAATCCGGCGACGTGGGGCGACCACGTCACAGACGAGGAGTACGGGGCGGTGCCGGCCACCGACTGACCCTGCGGCCGCGACGGGCTTGCATCTGATGCGACTACGCGGGCTGAACCGCACCGAGTCCGAGCCAGGCGGCGACGTCCGCTAGCTCGGCCTGCACCGCCTTCGTCATGGCACGGTTGAAGCGGACGTCCTCGTGGATCGCGTTGATGCGCAGCAGTGAAGACTTGCGGTCGGCGGTAGCGTCGACCTTCCCGACGAGCCGGTCCTCGTGCAGGATCGGGAGGGCGAAGTAGCCCCAACGGCGCTTCGCGGCCGGCTTGTACATCTCGAGCGTGTACTCGAAGTCGAAGAGCTCCTGAGCGCGGACGCGGTCGTGGACGATCCGGTCGAACGGCGACAGAAGCGCCGTTCGACCCTCGAAGTCGTCGACGAGGTACGTCGGATCGACGCGCCACTCGCCCTTCACGCCCTCGACGACGGCCGGCTCGCCGGCCTCGCCGACGTGAACCGGCTCCATCGGCATCGCCCTTGCCGTCTGCCGGGCGATCCCGAGCGAGGCAAGCCGCCGCTCGTTCCTTTTCAGGGTGGCCTCGTCGACCGACGGGATGGTGACGTCGGTCGGGTAGACGCGCTCGGCGATGTCCCACAGCCGCTCGCGTCCGGCGCGCCCGGCGATCGCCACCTCGCCGCGGATCATCAAGAACTCCAGCATCTGGGTGACGTTCCGGTTGTTCGTCCACCCGCTCGACCTCCACGGAACCACGCATGTATCCGGAATTTCACGCGAGCTCAGCGGGCCGGAGCTCGCGAGCAGGTCGAGGATGTCCCGTCGGAAGCGGTCGTTGTCGCGGAGCCACGCACGCGAGCCCTCGTAGCTGGGGCGGTCCGGCGCGCCGGCGAGGTAGAGGCCGAGGTCGCTCGTCGGCCGCACCAGCGCGTCGAGCTCGAACAGCGTCCGGTCCACCTCCAGGGCCTGCTTGAGATGGTCGGGCTGGTACGTCGAGCCGAGCCGGCTCCAGGCGACGAGGTCTGCGCTCGGCGCGACCGCCGCGGTCGGGTCGATCTGCAGCAGGGTCAACTGCTGCACGACTGCCACGAGCTCGGTTGGCCGTGGTGCGTCGAGCAGCTGGGCGCGCACCGCGATCCGTCGGGCCTGCGCCTTCGTGAGCCGATGCACCGAGCGGAGGCTAGCGATCCGGGATTTGAAGCCGAAGCCTGGATCCCCGATTGCGGCGAACGGCGCGTTCGACGTTCGTAGAGTCGAGTCCGGATACTTCGTCCCGTGGGGAACGAGCGGAGCCAGCAGCTGCAGGACCTCGCCCAACGCGTCGCTGATGCGCTCCCCCTCGGGGTGGCGGAGGAGGTGGTGCTGACCGGCAGCGTTTCGCGCGGCGTCGCTGATGAGGTCTCGGACATCGAGATGCTCATCGTCACCCCGGAGCCACTGGAGCTGGCGGCCTGCTTCGAGCATGCTCGGGCTGCCGGGCTGGAAGGGCTCGACACCTGGGGCGAGCAATCGACGCCGACACGGCGTGTGTCTGGCTTCTGCGAGGGTGTCCCCCTCGAACTCCTTTGGTGGTCGCGGGAATACGCAGAGTCCTCGATCGATTCGTTCTTCAGCCGCAGCGAGGTGTCATCGGCCGCCGACGCGATCGCTCACGGCGTCGCGCTGCGGACTTCGGGATCGCTGGCGCGATGGCAGGCCCGACTCAGCGACTATCCGGACGAGCTCGCGGGGGCGCGGATCGAGAATGCGGCTCTGACGTGGGGCGGCTTTACGCCCGCGGGGTTGCTGACTCTCGCCCGCCCCGGTGAGCGGCTCGCGCGCATGGAGCGGATGCTCGATGACGCCTCCCGTGTCCTCGCCATCGTGTACGCGCTCAACCGGGTCTGGCAGCCGACGCACAAGCGTCTCGAGCAACGCGTGGCGTTACTCGCCTTGAAGCCTCCTCGACTCGCGGAGCGAATCGAGGAGGCTCTCTCAGAGTCGGACCCACGACGCGGATTGCTGGTCATGACCGAACTGCAGTCGGAGACGGTCGCTCTCGCGCCGGATGGACCGAACGTGAACCGGGCGCGCTGGTGGCTAGCGGCGGCTTCGGACCTGCTCGCCGCCGGCGAAAGGTAGGTCGCCTGCGCGCGAGCGCGGGAATATAGCGTCCTCTGCGTGACGGTCACTGCCGAGGCCGCACGTCGCTTCCTCGTGGCGCGCCACGGGCTCGCGCCGGCGCGTTCGCTCGACGGAGGGCGAGACGCCGTGCTCGATGTCTTCCGCCGATGGGGCTCGATCCAGTTCGATCCGCTCGCGGTTGCCGGTCGGAACCACGACCTCGTGCTGCACGCACGCGTGGCCGAGTACGACCCCTCCTGGTGCGACGACCTCTACGAGCGCCGCGAGATCTTCGAAGCGCACAACAAGGGCCTCTCGCTCGTCTCGGTCGGCGAGTACCCGTGGTTCCGCGGGACCTGGAGCCGGCATGCGGCGCGCGTCCTCGCGGAGAACGCCGAGGTGGCCGCGCTGGTGCTCGAGCGCATCCGCTCCGAGGGCCCGTTGTCGTCGCTCGACTTCGAGACCGAGCGCGGGACGACGACCGACTGGTTCGGCTTGCCGACGAACACCGTCCGCGCCGTGCTCGAGGCGTATGCCGTAACCGGCGTGCTCGGCCTCGCACGGCGCGACGGCAACCGACGCTATTACGACGTCGCCGAGCGGCTGCTGCCCGCCGAAGTGCTCGCGCGCGAGATCCCGCTGGAGGAACAGCTCCGCCACAAGATGCTGTCCCGGTATCGCGCTCACGGCCTCCTCGGTGCTAGCCCGGGTGCGGACATCTTCGGTGGCCTCGGCCCAGCCAAGCCCGACCCGAGGTACCCGGGATATCCAGGAAGGACCGCTCTGCGCGAGGAGCTCATCGCCAGCGGCGAGCTTGTTCCGGTGGACGTCGAGAACGTGCGCGGCAAGCGGCTCGTGCTCAGATCGGAGCTCGACCTGCTCGAGCGCCCGCCGGAGCCTCCGCCCACGGTCGCATTCCTGCCGCCGTTCGACCCGTTGGTGTGGGACCGGAGCCTTCTCGGCTCCCTGTTCGACTTCGAGTACGTCTGGGAACTCTTCGTCCCGCCGGCCAAGCGGCGCTGGGGCTGGTACGTGCTGCCGATTCTCTTCGGCGACCGCCTCGTCGGCCGGATCGAGCCACGCATCGACCGCGCTGGCGGCCGGGTCGAGGTCGTCGACGTCTGGTGGGAGAGCGGATTCTCGCCGCGCCGCGCCGCCGGGTTCGTCGATGCGATGCGCGACGCACTCCGTGCCTACTTGCGCTTCGCAGGTGCGACGCACATCGAGTGGGCGCCAGAGCGTGCGATGGAGAGACGACTGTTTCGTACGCGCCCGTAGCTCGGCTCGCAGGTCTCTCGGTTTCCGGCGTTGGTCGCTCGGGATTATGCGGCAGGCACTCGGGGCGCGCGCGTTTGTGCGCGGGCTTCGCGCCACCAGATGATTTCGTACGCGTGAAGTCCGACCCAGACGATCGCCACCAGGATGAGCGCGACGAGCGCCGGCACCACGACGGCGACCGGCCAAAGCAATGCGAACGCAATCGCGGCGATCAGGCGTCCGCCCCGGAGCGTCCGTGAAACACGCACGCGGAGCGCCACGAAGGCGAACAGGTACAGCGCGGGACCGCCGCACAGTCCGAGCGCCGGGATGGTGGCGAGCTCGCCGTCGACGTCTGCAAGCGTCGTCTTCGTCCCGAACGCGAAGAGGACGATTCCGGCGACCATCGGAAGATGCAAGTAGGTGTACAGGTCGCGCGCAAGTGCGGCGCGCTCGACGCCGCTTCGGTCGGTCAGCATCTGCTGGGCGCGGATCGTGAAGAAGTCGAAGTAAGCCAGCCAGAACGAGGTCGCGACCGAGAACCCGAGCACCGCGGCGACGATCACGCCGGTGCTGATTCCGCTGACTCTCTCGCCAAGGCCGATGGCGACCAGGGACTCGCCGATCGCGATGATCACGATCAGCCCGTGACGCTCGGCGAAGTGCGCAGGTTGCACGCGCCAGCCGTGGCTCCCGAGAACGAGCGGCAGGAAAAAGACGGTGGTGAGCGCGGCCAGCCAGAGGATCGGCTTGAGCCCACCGCCAACGAACCCGGCGATGATGATCAGAGCAGCGCCAACGAGAGCGGACGGAGTGATGCGCAGAATCGCCGCGAGCAGGTCCGGGTCACGACGTGCCGAGAGCGCGTACAGCGTCAGATGCATGACGGTCACGATCAGGAACGCGAACCCGAACAAGACGCCGTGACTTCCGAAGGCGTCCGGGACGGCGAGCGCCGCGACGAACATCGCCGCCATCGCAACCAGCATCGCCGCCGACACCGCTCCGAGACCGGGATCGACGGTGTTCGTCAACCAGGCGTAGGACGCCCACGCCCACCAGAGCGCGCCCAGAATCAGGAGAGCGTGCCCGAGACCGCTCCACGTCGGATTGTCCGACAGCACGGTCGTGACTTGGGTGAACGCAAACACGAACACGAGATCGAAGAAGAGCTCGAGCGGCGTCACGCGCTGCTCACGCTCAGCGTGCAGCTCACTCACAAACGGACGCTAGCGCGAACCGAGAGCGACCGAGGGCCGATCACGTCCGGAACGGGCTATCTGGGTTGGGCGAGCGTTCGGGAATGTCGCCCGAGCACGCCTCGAGCAGGTGTCTGACTGGGTCGGGTCGAGCGAGGTCGACCAGATGTCAGGAGCTCTGGGGGTTCGGCCGGCTGAGCAGAATGTGGTTGGCGACCTGACGGAATCCGAGTCGGAAGTAGACCCGCTCCCCCATAGGACTCGTCTGCAACCACGCGAGGTCTGCTCCGCTCTCGAAGAGCGAGCGAGTTGCGAAGGCGGTGATCGCCGCGCCATAGCCGTGGCGGCGATGTTCGGCGGGGGTGGCGACGTTGAAGATCGCACCCTCGCGGCCGGTTCGGTAACCGATCGCGGTCGTGACCGCCTCAGCTTCGACACGGCCGAGGTAGACGTTCATCCCGTCCAATTCGACGACCTCCGGTCGGTACAGGGCCTGGAGGACCGCAGGCGGAGCACCGAAACTGCCCGCCGCGACCGTGGCAGCATCAAGAAGACCTTCTTCGTCTTCCACCCGGCTGATCTCCAGCCCGTCGCAGGACGCCTCGACCAGCTCCTCGAACGCGAGTGCCATCCCCGGCATCGGCGTCCGTTCGGTCAGGCCCATCGCTCGCGCCTCCGCCTCGACCTCCGGGTGCTGGCCCTCCCGCAGCTGCACACCACAGGGAAGGCCGCGCTCCTCGACCTCGCTGATCCAGTCGCCGATCCCTGAACACGGCTCCGACTCGACGAGAACGCCGTTGAAGACGGCAATCGGCACGGAGGGGAGCAAGAGCCGCACGTGACCTGTACGGCGCTCGAAACTCGCTCCGCCGACCGTCGAGTGCAGCCCCTCGAACGTCGCTGAGAGCGCCGCATGCAGCCGCCCCGCCCGGGCTGATGCGGACTGGCTCACCGCTCGATTATCTCCTGAGATCGCACACACGTCGCATGTGCGAGTGTCCTCTCACCCGAATCGTTCTAACGTCAAATGACTGACTACATCGGGTTACAGGCCAGAAGACGACGGCTCGAGCTTCACCTCACGCCTCTGGTCCTCAGACATGGCAGGGCTTGGAGCCGGTCGCGAGCGCTCGCTGCAGCTCGTTCATCTTCGCCTCGTGCTCACGGTCAGCCGGGTTCGCGGGGTC
>DATAET010000116.1:0-21224 GCA_036257855.1 Gaiellaceae bacterium
AAGTGAGCACACGTCATGAGCACGGTCGCACTGCACGGTAGAACGCCGCGCATGGATCTGAAACTTCCGCCCAGGCTCGACCGCCGTTTCGAAGCCGTGATCTTCGACTGGGACGGCACGGCCGTTCCCGATCGGAGGACCGACGCGAGCGAGCTGCGAGAGCTGATCGCAGAGCTCTCTGTGCTCGGGCTCGACCTGATCGTGATCACGGGCACGCACGTGGGCAATGTCGACGACCAGCTTCGAGCTCGGCCCGCAGGACCGGGGCGCCTCTACTTCTGCGTCAACCGCGGCTCTGAGGTGTTCGCCGCGAACGAGGCGGGGCTCGAGCTACTCCATCGGAGGGAGGCGACGCCGGAGGAGGACGCTGCACTCGACGCCGCCGCGGCCGCCACGATCGCCGAGCTCGGACGCTACGGGCTCACCACAGAGGTCGTGTCGCGACGATTGAACCGACGCAAGATCGATCTGATTCCTGAGCCCGAGTGGGCCGATCCGCCGAAGGCGCAGATTGAGCTGCTGCTCGCGGCCGTCCAGAGTCGTCTCCGCGCGGCCGGACTAGGCGGCCTTGGCGCTGCCGTCGACGTTGCGCTTGGTGCCGCGCGCCGCGCCGGCCTCGCGGATCCACGAGTCACCAGTGACGCGAAGCATGTGGAGATCGGCCTCACCGACAAGGCCGATTCGGCGCACTGGGCGTTCGCCGAGCTTGCCCGTCGCGGTGTGGGGCCGGGCCTCGTGCTCATCGCCGGCGATGAGTTCGGGCCTCTCGGAGGGCTGCCAGGCAGCGACTCATTCCTGCTCGTGCCGGAGGCCTCGCGAGCGACGGCAATCTCGGTCGGCGCCGAGCCCAGTGGCACGCCGGCAGAGGTCATCCCGCTCGGCGGTGGTCCGCAGCTCTTCGTGCGCGTGCTCGCCGACCAGCTGGAACGTCGTCGCCGTCGGGACGTGCCAGAGCTCGACGGCGACCCTCACTGGACGCTCGCTGTCGATGGTGTCGATCCGCGACTGGAGCGTGTGCACGAATCACTGCTCACGCTCGCCGATGGTCGTCTCGGCACGCGCGGCGCGCCGCTCTTCGACCACCCGTCTCTGGCACCCGCGGTGGTGCTCTCCGGCGTCTATGTCGGCGAGGGTGCGAACACGACCCTTGCTCCGTGCCCGGATTGGACTCGGCTCGAGCAAGCTCCCTCGAAGCGCCGGCGGGTGAGCCGGCAACTCGATCTTGCCACCGGGCTGCTGTTGGAAGACGGCGACGTCACGTCCCTTCGCTTCTCCTCGCTCGATCGTCCCGGCACTGTCGTGCTCCGTGGCCGGGTCAACCGCGAAGGGCCTGTGCTTCGCCGGTGGCGTCCGCGTGGAGGGCCGATCGCTGCGGTGCTGCGCGACCGCCGTCGGGGACAGGCCTTCGAGCGCCTGGGCTCGTACGACGACGATCCGGAGGTCGCGCAAGCGGCGCTGGACGATGCGGCGCAGGCGGGCTTCGAGCGGCTGCTTCGCGAACATCGGGAGGCCTGGGCGAGCCGGTGGCAGGAGGCCGATGTCGTGGTCGAAGGCGACCACGAGCTGCAGAAGGCCATTCGGTTCGCTCTCTTCCATCTGATGTCGTCGGTCGGCGATCGCGACGAGGCTGCGGTCGGCGCACGCGGTCTGAGCGGTACCGCCTACAGCGGGCACGTGTTCTGGGACAGCGACGTCTTCGTGCTGCCCTTCCTGGCCGCAACGCACCCCGCGAGCGCCCGGGCGATGCTCGAGTACCGAGTGCGCCGGTTGCCCGCCGCACGCGCGGCGGCGCGTGCGATCGGCCGCGCCGGCGCCCGCTTCGCCTGGGAGTCCGCGGCGAGCGGCATTGACGTGACGCCGACTTCCGCGAGGCTCGCCACCGGTGAGCTCGTTCGCATTCGCACCGGCGAGCTCGAGGAGCACATCGTCGGTGACGTCGCCTGGGCGGCGTCCTGCTACTTGGCATGGACAGGCGATGAGGCATTCGCGGTGGGGCCCGGACGAGACCTCTTCCTCGAGACTGCCCGCTACTGGGCGTCGCGCGCGCGCTTCGGTGCGGACGGCAGAGCGCACATCTACGGCGTGGTCGGCCCCGACGAGTATCACGAGCCCGTCGACGACAACGCATTCACGAACGTGCTCGCGCGCTGGAACCTCCGCCAAGCGGCGGCGCTCGACGAGGTCGACGATGAGGAACGTGCGCTCTGGCTAACGATCGCCGACGCGCTCGTCGATGGCTACGAGCGCGCAAGCGGCATCTACGAGCAGTTCGCCGGCTTCTTCGAGCTCGAACCGCTCGTCATCGCAGAGCTCGCTCCGCGGCGGCCGATCGCCGCGGACCTCCTTCTCGGCGCCGAGCGTACCGCCGGTGCCCAGGTGCTGAAGCAAGCAGACGTACTAATGCTTCATCACCTCCTCCCCGACGAGGTGGCGGCAGGCTCACTCGTCCCCAACCTCGACTTCTACGAGCCCCGCACTGCGCACGGCAGCTCATTGTCGCCGGCGATCCACGCGAGCCTGCTCGCCCGGGCCGGGCGCTACCGGCCGGCGCTCGACGCATTACAGATCGCGGCCAGGCTCGACCTCGACGATCTGACGGGCAGCAGCGCTGGTGGGTTGCATTTGGCAACGATGGGCGGGCTCTGGCAGGCGCTCGCGTTCGGGTTTGGTGGCATTCGACCCCGCGGCGAGACGCTGCTTGTCGATCCGCGACTGCCGACGGAATGGAACGCAGTCGAGTTCGCGCTTCGCTTCCGCGGACGCCAGCTCCGGCTCCGCATCGATCGGAGCGGGGTCACGGTTGCACCTGCCGACTGGCAGGTCCTCCAAGCAGATGATCACTGGGAGGTGACAACGAGATGAAGACGACCGTTGCGGCCCTGGACAACAGCCTGGCGAGCAGGTCGGTACTTGCCTCCGCCCAGGCTTTGTCGACGCTCCTCGACTCGCAGGTCGAGGCCCTACACGTGCAGACAAACGGTCAGCGGACGGTGCAAGACATGACGGACGCCGCGGGCATCGCGCTTCGAACGACTACGGGCTCGGTGATCGAGCGCCTCGTCGAGGCGGGCGAAGTCAGCGACGTCGTCGCGCTCGCAATCGGCGCGCGCAACACTGCGGCCAGTTCGAGGCCACTTGGCGGCACCGCCACGGCCGTCGCCGTCGCACTCCGCAAGCCGGTGCTGATCGTGCCACCGGACGCCGAGCCGCCGCTCGTGTTCCGGCGCGTGCTCGTACCTCTCGAAGGGTCCCTGTCGACTTCGCTTGCACCACGCTCACTCTTCGAGCTCGCTAGCGGTGAGCGAATCGACGTGGTCGCATTGCACATCCACGACGAGGACTCCATTCCCTCTTTCACCGATCAGCCACAACACGAGATGCCGGCGTGGGCCAAAGAGTTCGTTCACCGCTATTGCCCTTGGGGCATCGGAGATGTCCAACTCGAGACGAGGATCGGGAGGATCGGGGAACTCGTTCCGATCGTCGCCGAGCAGTGCAGCTGCGACCTGATCGCTCTCGGTTGGTCGCAGCAGCTCGCGCCCGGGCGTGCTCCGGTCGTCCAGGAAACACTGCAACGCTCGCATCTACCCGTGCTCCTCGTTCCTGTCGAACTCTCTGATCGCATGGAGGGGGCGGTCGCCGCGCCGGTGGCGACGACGTGAAAGCCGACGCACGATCACGCCCGTGCTCGAGCGCACCACGTGGCGCGGGCTTCGGTGGTAGTCGGGAAGCCCGATCAGCTCCAGGCCGGCAAGAAGGTCTCGAGAAGCTCGATGAAGGCCGATCTCGGATAAGAAATCGCTCCAACGGTGGTGGGCCGCGCTCACGCCCTCGTGAACGTGATGACGAGCACGCACAACACCGGTAGCTCCGAGTAGCCGAATAGCTTGCAGCCCACAAGTACACGAGATCACCGATCGCGAACCCGATGCACATCGGGATGCACGTCTCGACGTACGTGGCCGCAATGGGACAGGGTCCGAACGTCCGCCGTGTCAGCTGCCCGTTGTTGGCGGGCTGAGTGCAACGATCGTGCAGAGCGCGGCCAGAATCAGCGCAAGCGGCCCCCAGATGAAATTCTCCCACCGGCTCTCCGAGGCGAACTGAGCGACCGCGCTGATCGCAGTTAGGGCTGCGAAGAACCACGTGCCCCAATGGAAGAGGCGCGTGGGCTCTGCTCGGCCCCAAGGGCCCGCGCGGCCGAGTACGACCAACGTCGCGATCGCCCACAGGACGACGGCGATCCCGCTCCCAATGCGCTCGCCCGTGGTGAGCTCGGCCTCCGCCCCGCCCCAGGCGGCGTGGCCGAGAGAGGCTCCGGCTGCGAGGGCAGCCTGAAAGACCGCGATGACAGCGAACCCGATCGTCGCCAAGACCGCTGCGCGGCGCGCCGTACGATGACTTGGCGTGAAACGGTTCATTTTCGGCGCTGATGGCCCGACGAGCTCGGTTTCGGACGATCCAAAAAGGCGTACTCGTACTGCTCGACGAGCGCGTACAACCCGCCGTCCAAGGCGATCTCGTTTCGCCAATTCAGGACGTCGGGAACCGAGCGAATCCAGACGATCCGCTGGCGAACTGGGCCGTCGGCGGCCGTCTCCGGACTCTCGACGGACATCGTCACCGCGCACCTCCTCATGTGTCGACACCACAATCCACGGTCCGGACACGCACGGCATCCGAGGCTCTGCGGATCTACGAATCCGGGTTTCTACGTGCGTGGCAGCGCAGCCGCGCCGCGCGATTGACCGTCGAGCACTCTTGCTGGCCGAGGACGCTGCACGTGAACTGCTGAATCTCCCGGTCGAAGACGCGTTGCAGCTCGTCCACCCAGCAGCTCGCTGCGATCACCGCGAGCCTCGCGAAACTCGAGGCGTGATCAACGGGGCTGCCCAGGCCCGAGATGCGAGATCGTTGCGCACAGCGCGAGCCGGCCGGTGGTGGCGGACATGCCCAGTGAGCACCCAGAGCAGAAAGTCGAGGCGCTCCTCCAAGCCCTGGCTCAGAGTCAGCGGATTCACTTCCGCGCGGCTTTCGATGGGCCAGCTCGTCATAGAGCAACTCTCCTCCAGGCGGCGAACTTCAGCCAGCGTGAATCGCCGCTGCCGCGGTGCGGTTAATCACCCGACCAAGTCGCCAGACGGGGTATTCGGGGTGCCAGATGATCCCGAGGGCCAGCGGCGGCGAGCGACAAGGCCCTCGAGCTTCGATGGATGTGGATCGTCCTCGTTCTCGTCAGGGTTGTCCCGGATGCGCTGGCGTGCGGCGAGCGCAAACCTTCGGTCGGAAAGGGGGTGCGATGACATGTCACCGATTGCGAGGACCTCTGAGCCGCCGTCGTGTGTGGCGGTGATGCGCCACGCCCTCGAGCCTAGGAGCCAGCAGCTGATCGTGTACGCGGTCGACCTCCGCTCGACCTCCGACGATCCGTTCGGCGAAGCAACGTTCCTTCGCCGCGAGGACGCCGAGCGCTTCATCGAGGGGATTCGCGACGACGATCCGGAGCGCGCGAGCTACCTGCGGATCGAGGCGCGCGAGCTCGAAGTGGGCGGGTTGAACTAAGCGCACCAAGTCAGGCTTTCACCTGCCCTTGCGCGTGGCTGACGTCGATTCGGGTCCGTTCAACTTCGTAACGGCCGGCGAGGAAACGACGATTCCCGCGAGCACGCTGACCGCAGGCACACCCTGTTCATCCGTGCGATCCATCTCTGGACGGAAGAGACGGTCGTCGTTCGCTGATTGATCGGACGCCGCGACGCGGTCGACGGCCGCGTCCCCGTCGGCGCGTGGAGTGACGGGCGCCGGCTGCTAGCCCGGCCAACGAGGGTTCGTTGGCTAGGGCGCGGTTTGGAGACCGACGCAGGGCGAAGAGGACGAGTCGAGGCGCCGCTCCACGACCCATCCGTTTCGGTCGTACTCGCGTCTCCAACGACCACATCGTTCGATGGACGCGCCCGGCGCCGCCACCAGCCATGTCGCGCTTCGAGGCACGTCACCACCCTGGTGCTCGACGAGGAGGACGGTCCGTTCGCGTTTGTCGCCGAAGAACGGGTAGATGAAGTCGTTCTCGCGCAGCGCGGCTGCGACCGTGCCCGATCCCGCGCGCTCGATCACTGCAATCGCGCCCGTCAGGTCGTCGCCTCCTGCGAGGTACGAGAGCATGTCGCTCCTCGAGGTCGTCCAGACGAAGGGAGGCGGCTCCGCGGTCTCCCGTGCCCAGTGCGCGACGGGTTTCGTGTACATCCCGAGTAGCGCGAGCGGCAGCGTGAACACCGCGAGCACGACCGCACCCCAGAGTGCCGGGCGAAACCGTTCTATCGCACCCCACGTAGCCGCTGCGAGCGCGATCGAGAACACGAAGAATCTTCCACGCCAGGGATCCCAGGGCACGAGGATGGCAAACACCACGAGGAAGAGGACCGGCGCAGCGGCCAGCACGACGGCGACTGGGGCGAAGTGTCGTCGCCACGTCTCGCGGGCGACGATCGCCGTGCCCACGATCAGGAGTGACGCCGCCAGCGGACCGAACCACGAGACCGCCGGGTCCGACGACAACTGCCACTGCCAGGAGCTGTCGGCCTCGGCAATCGCCGGCCTGCCGACCGCGAGCCAGAACTCGTGCCAGACCCGGAGGAACTGGTCGCCGAGGACGACAAGGGCAACGGGAAGAACGATCACTGCCGCGGCTCCCGCGCCGACGACGAGGCCGCGCCGTGTCCGGCCTGCTCCGATTCCCCACGCGGCTCCGACGACGAGCGCGAGGAACCCGAGGAGTCCGAAGATTTCCTCGAGCGTGGTGAACGGAGAGGGCGGCGACGGGTACAGATCGATCCCGCGTGTCCCGGAGAAATCGACGAAGGAATAGAGCTCCCGCCGCATCGTCGGAGCGATCGCGGTCAGCGTTCGCTCTTGCACCTGAGCAGTGGCGTTCGTCAGCGCTCCGTCGAAATGGCCGGTCTCGAACCGGTTCAGGATGTACCAGGGCGCACCGAGCACGATCCCGGCGAGTCCCGCCCCTGTCAGCGCCGGCCACCGCCGAATCGGGTTGGCCACCGCCGCGACGAGGACGAGAACGGGCAGCGCGAGGATCCCCGTGAACTTGGTCGTGAGCGCAAGCCCGATCGCAAGCGTTAACAACACGAGCTCCGATCGCGCTCGGCCGAGACTGGCGTATGCGGCGATCACGAGAAACGATGCGACGACGAGATCGTTGTAGGCCGTTGGCGCCTGGACGGCGACGAGCGGGAGCGAGGCGAAGAGAAGTCCCCCTAGAAGGGCAGATCGATCAGAAAGGCCGATGCGCCTCGCGATCCCGACCACGCCCACGACGAGCGCGGACGCTGCGGCGAGTTGCGGAAGGGCGACGAGCCGGTCGGCGCCCGAAAGCGCCATCGTCCACAGCAACCCGATCTCACCGGCAGGTGGGTTGCCGTCCAGGCGGGCGTCGTTCGCATGATCGATGTATCCCACGGCCTTGTCCTGGAGCCAGAACGAGGCGCGCGGCAAGTGGTACGTAAGCGAGTCCCACTCGAGCGGGGATGTGAAGAAGGCGAGCGCCAGGACGTACACCCAGCCGCACGCGACGACGAAGGCGAGGATTGCCAGCGCCGGATCGCGAAGGCCACGACCCACGACTCCGGCGCGAGCCAGGACCCTCGGCGGGCGAGGCCGTCCTCGCACCGTCCAGACCACGAGCGCGGCGGCGAGACATCCGAGAACGGCCGCCTCCAGCCACGGCCCCGATACAAGCCCGATCGGAGATAGGAGAAGCGCGACCGCGACGAGCTCCACCCAGACGAGCGAGTACGTGAGCAGGAGATACGACGGCGCAGTGCGGGTATCGAGACACGCGGCTGTCAGACCCGCAGTGGCCGCGATGCTCGCGAGAGTGACGATCGTGAGGAGGAAGTCGACTTCGATCGTTCCTCCATCTTCTGACATGGGCTGGGTTCACGGCTAGCTTCGGTTGGCCGAAGTCCCACGGATTGAGCGGACTCTTCAGCTCCAGTCGTCCTCGGTCGCCATGCAGAAGGTCGAGGGTTCGGGTCCCTTCATCCGCTTCGAGAGACCGGCGCACTGGGCATCCGGCCGAGGCTTGTTGCGCGAGGTCAGTGGTACTGCTCGTTCAGCTCGCCCGGCTCCGTCGTCGACACGAGGCGCCAGGAGTCCCAGGTGATCTTGAAGATCACGAGCGTGATGACAAGGCCGATGACGGGGTCGCCGATCGGCGCACCGAGGGCGACGATGACCGCGCTGGCGACGACTCCGAGAGAGACGAAGCCGTCGATCCGAGCATGGTTGCCGTCGGCGATCAGCGCCGGGCTCGAGAGTCGGTGGCCGGCGCGGAGGCGTACCCGTGCGGCGAGCTCGTTTCCGGCGAAGCCGATCAGCCCCGCCGCAGCAAGCACCCATAGATGGGTCAGATCCTCCGGATGGAGGAAGCGCTGGATGGTCTCGTAGAGGGCTGCGCAGGCCGAGACGAAGATCGCCAGGACGACAACGAGGCCGGCGATCTTCTCGGCGCGGAAGCTTCGGAGGAGGAAGGCGATGCCGAGGGGAACCGCGGTCAGCGCATCGCCGAAGTTGTGGACGAGGTCGGCGAGGAGCGCAACCGAGCTCGTGAGGATGAAGATGGCGAGCTGTGCGAGGGCGGTCGACGCGAGGATCGCCAGGCTGAACGCGACCGCGCGTACACCTTCGCGCGAGCGGACGATCGAGCGGTCGACGAGACCATGGGAGTGACCATGCGGCGTGTGTGCGTGATCGTGGCCATGGTCATGTGAGTGCGAAGCATCCTGTTGGCGCACCGTGGGCTCGGGCAGCGGCTCAGATCTGCGGAGGCCGAGGCGTAGATGACGATGCGTGCGGACGTGCGCGTGGCTGTGAACATGGCGTCCGTGGCGGTGTGTGGTGCTGGATGGCACGAGCAGCCACGTTAGCCATGAGCGTCGTGCGACTGGACGGGCACGTCGCGGAACAGCGCCCAAAGTGCGACGTCGTAGATGCTCTTGAACACACCGGCGAAGAGGAAAGGGGCGCCGAGGCCGATCCGGAGCGTGGCACCGGCCAGCAGCGGACCGACCGGTCGGGTGAGGGTACGGGCCGTGTTCGTGTAAGCGGCCGCCGCCGTGCGCTCGCTGGGGTCGACGACGGCGACGACGTACGCCTGTCGGGTCGGGACGTCCATCTGGGAGAGGGTGAAGCGGCCGAGCAGGAGCACGATCGCGGTAGTGAGGTTCGGGGCGAACGCGACCGCGGCGAGCAGGACGTTCGAGGGGAGATGCGTGAACACCATCGTGCGCAGAAGCCCGAAGCGGCCGGCGATGCGAACGGCGGCTTGGAAGGAGAACGCCTGCAGGAGACCGATCGCGAAGAACAGCACCGCGAGCGTCTCGGGGGACGCTCCGTACTTCCGGGTGAAGAGATAGGCGATGAAGGTCTGCGGGACGAAGCCGCCCCCGAGGCTGTCGAGCGCGAACAGGGCGCTCAGCCGCGCGACGATGCCACGCGAGCGGTGAAGCGGTGACCGTGGCTCGGGCGTCAGCTCATGGCCGACCTCGACGGCGGGCGAGAGGTGTCGAGTAGCGAAGAGTCCGGCGGCGGCGGCCAGCGGGTAACAGAGCAGCCACTGGGGCGAGGAGCCGACGAGGGCGAGTAGTGCACCCGCGGAACCGGCGAGCGTCGCAACGGTGTTGTACGTGCCGAAGAGCGGTGTTGGATCCTGGCCTTCGGCTGCGTGGGGCAGCATGGCTTGCTCCAGCGAGGTGAACGGGCCCGACTCGACGACGTCGGTCGAGAGCGTTCCGGTCAGGGCGGCGGCGATGAGTGCAGCGAGCCACCCCGTCAGTGCGAAGATCGTGCCCGCGACGGCCATCGCCACGAACAGAAAGCGGTAGCACCGACGGCGGCCGAGCCGGTCGCCGTGGCGGGCGAGCAGCATGGAGACGAGTGCGTTGCCCGCGAGCAACGCCGCGAGGATGGCACCGATGCCGGCGTCCGAATAGCCCCGCTCGGCGAGTGTGACTCCGAGAAGAACAGACCCGAGCCCGTAAGCGACCGCCCGCGTACCCTGGGCCGTCACGATCCGCCGTGCGTCCGGGCTCAGCCTACGTCCTCGTAGATCGCCGCTCCGCAGCTCTCCGGGCAGAAGACGTAGAGGCACCGGCCGCGAGCGTCCCAGCAACAGGTGTGTGCGCCGGCTTCGGTCTCGGTCGTCCCAACTTCGACGAGACTTTCGCTGTCGAAGCTGCAGACGAGCCCGGGCTCGCCGATGGCGACGTGGAGGCGCCTTCGCTCGGAGTCGTGCATCACGACGTCGGGAGCGCCGGGAAGCCGACGGGTCGCCAGAACGTCGCCCGCCACTGGATCGAGCACGACGAGCGCGCCGTCGTCGGTAGCGCAGAAGAGCCGTCCTTCGGCGAGCGCGAGACCATGCGGCCCTGCACTCGGGACCGGCAGGGCCCGATCGATGGTCAGCGTCTCCGCGTCGATGACCGAGATCTCGGCAGGCTCGCGAATGTTGGCGTAGACGCAGTCGCGCTCGTCGTCGTACAGCGCCCAGCGCGGCCGCCCGGACAAGGCGAGATCAGCGACGACTCGCATTCGGTCGAGATCGACGACCGACGTCGTACACCCCTCGCCGAGGGGCTCACCAAGGTTGAACGCGTGGAGACGGCGCCGCCGCTGGTCGTAAGCGAGCCCGTTCGGATGAGGCCCGACCAGGACCTGACCGAGCGGTTGTTCGTCCGAGCATCGGAAGATGCTGATGCGAGCCGCCGCGCGGTCGCTCGTGAAGAGAAGGTCGTGTGCCTCGTCGACGAGTACGCCGGCGACGCCGGGGAGGCCGGGCAGCGAACGCAGGTATGCACGCGTGCCGCAGTCGAGCACGTCGACACGGTCCGCTCCTGTGTGGGCGACGTACATCCGACGGCTCGCGAGGTGGACGTCCGCGTGATCGAAGCCCGCCTTGTCGCCCCGGGGCACTGGCACGAAGCCGACGCGGACGAGGCTCAAGACGCGCTGACCGACGCGACCTCCGTCTTGCACCACGCGTAGAGAGCGTCGTAGACGGGCAGGCTGAGCTCGAGCTGACGGTGGTCGCCGAGCTCGAGCAGGTGGAACCCTTCGGCCACGGCAAGCAGACCACGCGACTGAGGCGTCGCGTCGCGATCCTCTGCGACGTCCGCGCCATGAACGATCCGCGCTAGCAGGGCGACGGCCGGATCACCGATTCCGAACTCTTCGACGAGTACCTCGAACGAGCAGAGGCCATCCCTGTGCGTGTAGTTGGCACCCGGGGCGTCGTACGAGTTCGCCGATTCTCGCTCCGCAACCTCGAGCACCTGGTCTGCGGGGACGTAGAGGAACTCCGCCTCCGGATCAATGAAGTTGCGGATCAGCCAGGGGCAGGCGATTCGGTCAGTCTTCGGTCTCTCTCTGGTCACCCACTTCGCCATCACGAGCCTCCCGTCTCGATGTGTTAGAGCGCGGTCGATCTCTTGCCGGCGCCGCCCTCAGTAGAGGTAGATGTCAACGAGAAGTGCAACAGTCCACACGTTGTCGCCGTGAGTGCGAGGCGTCGGCCGCTCGCCGCGTGAGGTGGCCCGAAGCCGAGCAGGAGCACGGAAATACGGCGCTCGCGAAGTAAGAGCCAAACGGCAACGGCTGCCAATGCAGCGGAGACGGCTACGCCGAATGCGACTGCACTCCAGGACGGCACTAGGAGGGCTCCCGACCTAGAAGGAGCTCCTGTTTCTTGAACTCGTACAAGCCGTCGAAGAGCGGCACGGCTAGCGCAAGAACGTCCTCATCGCCGCGAGTCAAGGAGAGGCCACGAATAAGCACGTCAAGTCCAGGAGCCTCGGGTGCCGAGTAGCGCTCGTCCCCGAGATCGGCTTCGTGGACGATCTTCGCGATATCCCACAGGACTGGATCATCGAGCTCGTAGTGGCGCAGAAAGGCCTCGAAGCTGCATCCGCCGCCGTGATGTCCAAGCTCAACGCCTCTCATGTCGAACACCGTTGCGTCAGCGGGGACGTCGTCCGCGTCCTCGACGAAGACGAACTCGGGCGACGGGTCGACGTAGCGACGAATCAGCCAGGCGCACCCGGCGCGATCGACGTGGCAGTGCGATCTTGTCGCCCACTTCACTTTCGCGCCTCCTCCATACCTGCGGCAAAGGCCTCTACGGCCTGCATCGCCTCCTCGCGTTCCGGTACAGGGAAGTAGTCGCGCGCCCTAATGCGCCGCAATTCCCGTCGGAGTCGCAGGAGCGAACGCCGCGACCCAGGAGCTTCGCCCACGAGGAGACTCTCCGCCTCGTCGATCACACTCTGGTACTCCGCCGCGATCGTGTTCGTCATCCGCGCTTCGAGCTCGCGCTCCTGAGCGGCGGATGCAAGCGCGCCGATCCAGAGAGTCGCCTCACCGTCCGCGTCGACCACCTCGTCTGCAATCCACTCGAGCGCCTCACGATTGCGGCTGTCCAGCGGAAGAGCTACAAGGCCGTCCAGCAACTGCGCCGCACCCAGCCGCCGAAGCTTCCTCCACACCGCGATGCGAGGTGTCGACGGCTCACGCGGAATCCGGTACGCGAGCAAGACCCACTGTTGACGGTGAGACCGCGGTTGCACAACTGCATGCTATTCGACCGAGGAACTACGCGACGAACTCGTCCGCGACCGTAAGCGCCCGGTCGAGGATCCTGATCCCCTCGTCGAGCTCCGCGATGGTGATGTTGAGCGGAGGGCAGACCATCACGATGTTCCAGCGAGTCATCAGATAGAGACCGTCGTCGAGCGCCGCCTTCGCCATCCGAGTGACCGGGGCGAGCTCCTGCGCGGTCGGGTTGAAGGGCACGAGCGGCTCGCGCGTCTCGCGGCCCTTGACCAGCTCGAGGCCCCACAGGCACCCCAGTCCGCGCACGTCACCGATCGAGGGGTGGCGCTCCTGAAGACCGCGGAGTCGGGTCTCGAACTCAGGACCCATCGCCGCGGCGTGGTCGACGATTCCTTCCTCCTGAAAGACCTGGATCGAAGCCAGGGCCGACGCGCATGCGAGCGGATGACCGCTGTAGGTGAGGCCGCTCGCGAAGTACTTGTCGCGGACCCAGTCGGCGATCTTCTCCCTGAAGATCATCGCGGCCAGCGGGACGTATCCCGAGTTGATGCCCTTGGCGACAACGAGGATGTCCGGCACGACATCCCAGTTCTCGCAGGCGAACCACTTGCCCGTGCGACCGAAGCCCGCGATCACCTCGTCGCAAATGAGCAGGACCCCGTAGCGGTCGCAGACCTCGCGGATCGACTGCAGGTAGCCGTCTGGGGGGACGATGACCCCGTTCGGCCCGACGACGGTCTCGAGGACGACTGCCGCGACGTTCTCGGGCCCCTCGTACTGAAGGAGCTCCTCCAGGTGCGGGCCGCCGCTGCAGACCGGACACGGATCGGGATGGCCCGCTGGGCACCGGTAGGTGTACGGGTCCAGCATCCGGACGACTCCCGGGATTCCAGGCTCCGCGGGCCAGCGGCGCGGGTCTCCCGTGAGCGTGATCGCGCCGGCGGTCGCGCCGTGGTAGGAGCGGTAACGGGCGATGATCTTGTGCCGCCCCGTGTACCAGCGGGCGAGCTTGATCGCGTTTTCGTTCGCCTCCGCCGCCGTTCGTGAAGAACGACATCGTGAGGTCGCCCGGGGTCACCTCGGCCAGCAGCCGTCCGAGCCGCGAGCGTGACTCGCTCGCCATGGGCGCACCGATCGTGCACAGCCGCGCGGCCTGCTCACTGATCGCCGCGACGATCTTCGGGTGCTCGTGGCCGAGAGCGAGATTGACGAGCTGCGAGGCGAAGTCCAGGTAGCGCTTTCCCTCGTAATCCCAGAAGTAGCGCCCCTCGCCGCCCGCGACCGCGATCGGCGAGATGGCGTCCTGCACCGACCACGAGTAGAGGACGTACCGCTTCGCATCCTCGACGATCTGCTGCCCGAGCTCTGCGTCGACCTCGACGCTCGCCATGCTTCGATCCTATAGCGCCCGCCTTGTGCTGACCGGGCAGACGCTTTTGCTCAGCCCGATCGAAAGACCGACCTCGCGGCCCGGCTCTCTCCTCGGATGTGCCATGCCAGGCCGCAGGTCGGTTGTACGAGCTCGACTCGGCCCTACGATCGAGGTCTTGCCGAGCCAGGGCGAATCTCAGGCGTGAACCGCCTCCAGTTCAACGATGAGGGCCTCATACAGGTCTGCGGACTCGACGGTGAGACCGACTCCGCCCGCCATTCGCTCGCGGCGTTCGGCGAGCGTCTCCTCGGCGGCCTCGGCAGATTCCTTGTTCTCCCAGAGAATGACGCCTTTCGCGCGCCTGTTCTCCTCGTCATAGAGACCGATGTAGCCGGCGAAGCCGTCGTATGTGCGCAGCGTCGGGAGTACGGTCTCGCGCATCGTTTCCATCGCCTTCTCGCGCTTCTCGGGATCAGCGCCCGCGAGTGAGACCAGCCGTGCGTACATGGCTACTCCTTTCTAGAGTTCTGGACAGCGTCCAGATACCGCATCGGGCCGAGTCTCAACCTCGAGCAACGAGAAGTCAAACGCTCGTGCTGGTCGACGGGGTCTGAACGCCTACGCGAAGGCGAAGACCCTTTGAAGACCTCTGGGTCGTAACCGTCGTCGTAGAACCAGACATCTGCGATCTTTCCGCGCTCGAACCGATAGACCGCGAGATCGTCTCCGTGGATCTTCGTTCCGCCCCGCTCCGCCGACCAACGGGCAATGCAGACCGAGTAGTCGACAGCGTTCAGGAACGCCGCCGGCGTGAGTTGGAACGTGCCATCGGTGACGGCGACGAGCTTCTGCAGCAGGGCGACAACCGTGTCGGCCCCGCGATGCGTTCCGGCATGGTCAGCCTCACCGGACGGCTCATACCAACCGACGTCGTCGGCCAGAAGATCTCGAACGCCCTGCCAGTCTCGTCGTGCTCGCGCGTCGTACAGGTTGCGAATCGAACGCTCCTTGGGATCCACGGACTGGATGGTAGGGCGCAGAAAGCGGGCGGGAATGACGGCTGCGGCGAAGGTCTGCGCGCCAGCCTCGCGTAGCAATTGACGGTAGGCGGCAGACGTCGGGCAGCGACGAGAGCCGTCGAGGTGCGACTCCGTGGATCCGAGCCGCGCATCGGCCGCGAGCTCCCCTCCGCGCTTTCCCGACTACACGGTGAGCCGTGTCGGGAAGGTGGCCACCCAGATGATCGTGCCGAGGAAGAGGATCCAGCCGAGGGCGAGGATCGCGGCTCGCGTTCTCGGCGCCTGCAGCTTCGTGCTGATGCCGGCGAAGAAGAGCGCCGACGCGAAGAGGACGACCGCGAGCATGTAGTTGTCGGCGGTCTGGTTCGCGTTCTTGGCGTCTTCCGAGCGCGCCGCCGCCGTCTCCTCGAGCTGGTCCGCCTCCGTCGTTGCCGCCAGTCGATACTGCGGCATCGCGAACGGTGTCGGCGGCGCATCGTTTCGCCCGAAGGGCTTCGTCGCGAGCCACGCGGAGAACGCGGGCTTGAACTCGTCCCGGAACCGGGCACGGTAGAACTCGGCGAGCGCGGTGTCGTCGTGCTCGTGTGCGTCCACCCACTGGATGAACGTGGCGACGTCGATTTGCACCTGCCGATTCGCGAGCGCCGACACGCGGTTCACGGCGATCCGCGTCGCGGTTGCCCGGCTGTAGGCCTGGGACTGCTCGCCCGTCCACTGGCGGGACTGGTACGCGGACCATGCGGTAGCGAGCGTGGCGAAAGTCAGGAGCAGGGTCGCGGCGAGCTCGAGCCGGCGGTCGGCCGAGGTCTGCGAGGGTGGCACGACGCCAGCATGAGCAACGGCGAGGACGGCAGCCCCCGAGTTCCCTCCGTCCGCACCTGCGACGACGCTTTCGGCCGTGTCCTCACCGGGTTCGAGCCCCGAGTCCCCGCTCGGCGAGTCCCGCTGGCCGCCGGCGGCGGCATTGCTCGTCTTCTTCGCGCTCAACGTGGCCCTGCGCGTGTGGCTGCCGAACGAGGCCGCGGTGCGCGTGCCGTGGCTCGTCCCGGCGATCGAGGGAGTCCTGCTGGTCGTGTTGCTCGCGAGCGACCCGCTCAGCCGCGCGCGGCGGGCCAGCGTGCTCCGTCCGGTGGCTCTCACGCTCGTGTCCTTGCTCGTCGTCGCGGCGCTCTGGGCGACGACACTCCTCGTCTACGACCTCATCAAGGGAATCGGGGTGACTCAATCTCCCAGCCGGCTCCTCGCGAGCGGCGCCGTGGTCTGGCTCGGAAACAACCTCTCGTTCGCGCTCCTCTACTGGCTCATGGACAGCGGCGGCCCGATCGCCCGCACGCGAGGACAGCCGCCGGTCGACTTCGCCTTCACGCAGCAGATGAGCCCGGAGCTCGCCCCACCCGGATGGCGGCCGCTCTTCCTCGACTACCTCCACCTCGGGTTCACGAACGCGACGGCGTTCAGTCCGACAGATGTGATGCCGCTCACGCACCGGGCGAAGTACACGATGCTCGTCCAGGCCACCGTTGCGCTCGCGCTCTTCGGCCTGATCGTCGCTCGCGCCGTGAACGCGTTCACGTAACGCCCCGGTGTCGAGGAGTACGGTGCCGCGAAGCGAAGCCCGAGCGCGTCTGGTGCACGCTGACTCCTCCCAGAAGGGCGCTCGCCCAAGCCTCCGGGCTCTCGCTGCGTTGCTCGCGATCGCTGCCGTCGTCGGCCTTGTCGCGGCGTCGGCGGAAGGCGCCGACCGGAGCGCAACGAGCCTGGCGAAGATCACAGCGCCGTCCTTCGTCGCGATCGACGCCGACTCGGGCGCCGTCCTGGTGGCCCGGCGGGCGACCGTGAGAAGACCGATCGCCTCGCTCACGAAGGTGATGACCGGCCTTCTCGAGATCGAGCGTGGGCGACTGAGCGACCGCATCCGCGTACCGGCTGCCGCAGCAGCCGTCGAGGACTACCGCGAGGGGCTCGTGCCGGGGCGGCGCTACCGCCGCATCACGCTCCTGCGCTCGGCGTTGATGGTGTCCGCGAACGACTCGGCCACCGCGCTGGCACTCGACGGCGGCGACGGGTCACTCGCTCGCTTCTACACGCTCATGAACTCGAAGGCGCGAGCCGTGGGCATGACCGGAACCGTCTATGCCAGCGCCTCGGGGCTCGACGACGTCCACAACGTGTCGACCGCACTCGACCAGGCGCTGCTCGCCCGGGTCGCGATGCGGAACCAGACGTTCGCGGCGATCGTGGGCACGGCCCGCTACGTCACCAGGTGGTCGGCACCGACGTACTCGAAGATCTGGGTCAACCACAACAAGATGCTGTCGGCCGCTCCCGGCACCTACGGGGTGAAAACCGGTTGGACGACACGCGCCGGAGGGTGCCTGATCATCGCGCAACGGCGCGGCGGACGCTCCGTCATCGGCGTCGTGCTCGCGTCGCAGAGCATCTGGTCGGACATGACGAAGGTGCTCGACGCCGCGTTCGCGTCCTGACGGAGTCGGCTAGGTTCCTGTGAGCTGACGCCGGTGCGTCGTCGGGTCAGCGGCGCGTGCCCGGCCAACCGTCGCGCCTGTCGTCGCAGCGCGAGTCGGCTCCGTAGAGGACCGCGAGCGGCCCGATCAGTGCGACGAAGGCGATCACGATGAGGGCGGTCATCGGCACCTGCGCTTCCCGATGGCAGACGTTAAGACGGTACACGGGTTCAGCGCATGCTCTCGGCGATCCTCAATGCGTCGTCGAGCTGAGCGGCACCCTCGATCCTGAACGTGCGCCCGTTCTGCACCCAGACGAGGGTGTTCCCGGCGAGCCGTGCGGGTGCCCCGGGCAGCTCGAGCACGTGTGGTTCGCCCTCGATCCATACCGCAGGCCCGAAAACGCCGGGGATCTCCACGAAGCGGACGCCGGTGCCGGTCACGACCACCTTCTTCGCGACTTCCGGCGGCAGCGCGTCGTAGCCGAGCTCGGTCACGAGGAGCCGCACGCCGTCGAGTGAGCCGTAGAGCAGCGTGACGACGTTGCCGCTGGCGTACAGGGCATCGGGATCCCCGAGGACGGCGGGGACGGAGATCCTGAACGGCGCTTCCGCCGGTTCGATCTCGCCTCCGAGGACGAGCGGCGCCTCGGGCTCGACCGCCGGAAGCCGGTCGACGAACTCGATCTGAACCCCGCCGATGCCGAAGAAGCGCAGTATCGCCGTGCGCGCAGGGGAGACGGCGAGACCGGCCAGCACGGCGACCGCCACGACGATCGCGAGTACGAGCGCTGGGCGGAGGCGAAACCGTCCTGGCGCGGGGGGAACCGTCGCCTCGAGCCGGCTGCCAACTGCGCTTGCGAGATCCGGCGTCGGGGGCACGGCGACCGCCCCGGCGAGGTCGTGCAGCTCTCTCTCGAGATCACGCATCGTCGGGCAGCTCCTCCCGGAGGCGGACAAGGCCGCGCGAGAGCCTCGACTTCACGGTTCCCCTGCGGACGCCGAGCACGTCGGCCGTCTCCGCCTCACCGAGGTCGAGGAAGAACCGGCACACGATCGCGAGGCGCTGCTCCTCCGGGAGACGTGCGACCGCGTCCATGAGCTCGTGCCGGCGCTCGGCCTCGAGCATCGCCGCCTCGGGGGACGGGGCCGCGTCCCCCGGGCGACGCTCTTCCGCCGCGCGAAGCGCGAGCCGCTGAACGCGGCCCGAGGAGCGCCTGCGATTCCGTGCTTCGTTGACGACGATGGCGAGGAGCCACGGGCGAAAGGGCCTGTCGCGCCGGAACCGTCCCAGCGAGCGGTAGGCCTTGAGGAAGCCGGTCGTGGCGGCTTCCTCCGCGTCCTCGGCCGAGCCGGTGACGAGGTACGCGGTCCTGAATGCGATTCCCTGGTGCATGCGAACGAGCTCCTCGAAGGCGCTGGCGTCACCCTGTCGCGCGCGGGCGACGAGGTCCGTCTCGTCGAGTGGTCGGCCCACCACCTGCGCCTTCTACACCGTGACGCCGGAGTCGGTTCCGTGACGGCCGATTCTTGCTATCAAATAGCCACGGATCCGTACGCGGTGGCGACTATCACGAGAGGGGGCTCGTCGTGCGCACGTGGAGCACTGCCTGGCTTTGGCCGCTCATCGCCATGCAGCGATTTCGGAGGGCGGTGGCGCAGTACTGGAGGCGCATCCTCGTGGGCGCCTTCGTCGGGTGGTCATTCGCGGTCGTCGGAGGGGCGTTCGCCCTCGCTTCGCTCGAGTTCTGGGGGTTCATCTCGCGTGGACTGTCGGACGACCTCGGCATCGCGACCGTGCTCGCGGGTGTCGGTCTCGGCGCGCTGATCGCCTACGCGGACCGGCCGGCTCAGCGTCCGAGCGGCGTGATGAACCGACGATAGGCGGCCCGGCTCCGCGGCTTGCTCGCGAGGTCCCAGAGCGAGCCGGGCTTGCTGTTGAAGTAGGAGAGGAACTCGACCCGTCCGTGGCTGCGGACGAAGTCGGCCATGTGCTGCACGTACGCCGGATCGTCGATTCCCCAAAGCCCCCATTCGGCGATCGCGAACGGCTTGTTCCTATGGGTGGCGTACAGCCGCTCGTTCGCCTCCCAGGCCGCCTTGAAGCCCTGGTCGTAGAGGTCGTTCGCCACGACGTCGACGTACGCGTCGCCCGGGTAGTAGGCCGACGGCGCGTTCGCCGGGATGTCCGGCGCGCCGTACCCCTGCGGGTTCCACACGATGCGTGCCTGCGTCACCTTGAGATCGCCCCCGACGGGTGGGCCACCCAGCTTGCGCAGCTTCGGGTTCAGCTTCTGCGCCGACCCACCGCGCGCGAGCAACGCGATCCGCGCGAACGCACGCCGGAACGCCGCCGTCGAGTAGCGCGGCCCCCGCGAGGCACCGTTCTTCTCGAACGCGCTGTACTCGTTCCAGTGCCCGTTCATCTCGGGCATGGGCCGGATGTACACCCGCTGGCCGAAGCCCGCGAGGGCGCTGTTCAGCGCGAGAAGGAAGCCGTCGCCGCGGCCCTGCGCGATGTCGAGCGGCGTGACGCCGGGGCCGGTCTTGATGGCGAGCATCGGCAGCGGGGAGAGCTGACCGAGTAGCTTCGGGATCGTCTGCGGCTGGTGCCAGCCGATGAACGAGTGCAGGACCGCGGAATGCTGGCCCGTGAGCTGCTGGAAGCGGCCCGGGTCGCCGAGAATGCCGAGCTGCGTGCGGGCCGACTGTCCGGTCGGGGCTGCGGACGCCGGCGTGACGGCGACGAGGAGCGCCGCGACGAGGACCAGCGGCCCCCGTCGTCTCACGGCACCAGCCAGAGCTCGCGCTGCGGAGTCGACAGGAATTCGACACCGTCGGCCGTGACGAGGAGGTCCTCCTCGAGCCCGATGTACCCCCGTTCCGGGACCGACGTGCCGTACTCGACCGTGAAGACGTTCCCCTCTTCGACGACTCCGAGGGGAGACGCGCCGTAGCGGTCCCAGCGCGGCCCGAGCGTGGTGCCGCCGTCGTGCGCGGAGCGCCCGAGTTGGTGCCCCAGCGCGTGCATGGGCTCCGCATACCCGGCCTCGACGAGCGTCGCCCGTGCGGCGGCGTCGACCTCCCAACCCGCCGCGCCGGGCCGTAGCGCGTCGATACCCGCCTCCATCGACGCCCAGACCGCGTCGAACGCACGTTGGACGTCTTCGGGGGCTTCCGTCTCGCCCTCGTGGAGGAAGTACCACATGCGCTGCAGATCGCTGCAGTAGTCGTCTCGCGAAACACCGAAGTCGACGTGCAGGAGCTCGCCACGGCGGGTGCGGAGCTCGCCCGGAGCGCTGTGACCGACGTCCTTCTCCGGTCCGGCGTCGACCGCGGGGCAGTGGTCGCGTCCCCACGCGTAGCCGAGGCCGCGCCGCGCGATCTCCGCGTGCATGAGCTCGGCGATCTCGACCTCGCTGAGGTCGAGTGTGAGCGCGCCCGTGACGATCTCGAAGATCTCTTCGGTCTCCCGCGCCGCGGCGCGGATGCGCTCGACCTCGACTGCGGACTTCCGCCCGCGGAGCGCGCCGACGATCGCCTCGGAGGACTGGAAGCGGTCGGCGAACGGCGTCACCTCGAAGATCGCCTGAAGCTCGAGCCAGAGGCCATGCGTGAGGCCGTCCGCAGCTGCGTCGCTCGCCGAGTAGTTGAGCGCGATCGAACGCGGTGCCAGGCGCGTGACCGCCTCGAGGAGCGCAGGGCGGATGCTCTCGTCGTAGCCGATGACCTCGAACGCTCCCGTGCCCTC
>DATAET010000117.1:0-3504 GCA_036257855.1 Gaiellaceae bacterium
GCCGAGCCCTCGCCGTTGAGTCGATAGATCGAGGCGCCCCCCGGCGGCTTGATCGCGTTCACGGCGCCGACCCGCGTCGCGGCGCCGTTCGTCCGCGCCGCGTAGATCGTTCCGCTCTGCTCCCACATGAGCCAGAGCCGGCCGTCCGGCGCCGGTGCGACGTTGGCGTGCTCGTTGCCCTTCGCCGGGATGACGATCTGCGCCTTCCCGGTGTCGACCTTCCAGAGGGCGAGCGTCGCGAAGGTCGGATACCCGCGACCGTAGAAGAGGTACACGCCCCCGGCGCCGATGCGGCCGCTGAGCGACGTGCGGTTACCGGGGTAGATGGAGTCCTTGCCAGTCACCGAGCCGGGAGCGAGCCGCCTGCCACCCTGGGCGCCTGCCGGACCGATCGCGTTCACGTAGACGCCCGGGCCGGCGGTCTCGTTCGAGTAGAAGCCGACCCACGCCTGCCCGCTCGCGGCGTCGACGGCGACGTCAGGGGTGTACAGGCAGCACCCGGACTGAGCGATCTTGCCGTCCGCCGTGGTCGGGTCGATCCCGTAGTGGAAGCCGAGGCCAGGCGTGCCCGACCACGTCGAGATCGGCGTCCCGTCCTTGGCGAGCCCGGCACCAGCGACGCCCGTCGCATACGCGTACGTCGCCTGCGCTGCCTTTCCCGACTTGAGCGTCCACGGCCCACCCGCTGCAGGAGCCGTGGCCGTGTTCATCGCGTTGTTCGTCTCGCCGGCGTTCGTCGACCGGATGCCCCCGAAGAACGCGCGGAGCGAGCCGTCGGGCATGCGCAGCAGGTCGGGGTGCGACATCGACGCCCACCCACCGAGCGCGACGGTGTCGCCGCCGACCTTCCCCGCAGGGCTCACCGCCACGTGGATCAGATCCTGCTTCGAGCCGTTCTCGCGCGTGTACAGCACGTGCAGCACGCCGTCGGGTGTGCGTGCGAGCCCGGGCTCGGCGAAGTTGAGAACCGTTCCGGGAAGGCGGGTCCACTGACCGCGCGGCCCGGCTCCCGCCGAGGTCGCGAAAGCGAGGAGCCCGACGACGGTGACGGCGGCGAGGCGGCGCGCGCGCATCGCCCTGAGACTAGTCCGTGGCGGCTTCGTTGACTAGCCGAGGAGCGATGCGATCGAATCGGCCTCGCGCACCGCGGGCCGGAGCTCACGCCACGTGCACGCCGAAGCGTCCTTGTCGTCCCGGAAGCGGATGAGCTTCGTGCCGTGCCGGAAGCGGTTCGACTGCACCTTGTCGTACCGGACCTCCACCACGAGCTCCGGTCGGACCGGAGACTCCTCGAGCTCACCGCCACCCCAGCGGTTCGGCTCGGAGAAGCGCCGCTCGGGAGCGTTCTCGAGGAGAGGCCGCACCCGTTTCGCGATCTCGTCGTGGCGGGCCGGGGCGACCGCAGCCGACCCCACGTAGTCGAGCTCCCCGTCGTCGCGGTACAGGCCGAGCAGAAGCGTTGCGATCCGGTCGGGTCTGGACTTCCAGCGAACGCCGACGACGACGCAGTCGGCGGTCTTCTCGGGCTTCACCTTCACGACACCCTCGCGCGAGCCGGGGAGGTAGGGGAGATCACGGCGCTTGGCGACGACGCCGTCGAGGCCGATCGCCTCGAACCGCTCCAGCCAGGAGAGCGCCTCGTCCCGGTCGCGGCTCGCGGGCGACAGCTCGAACCGCTTCGCACTCCGCACGAGGCGCGAGCGCCGCTTGGTGAGCGGCTCGGTCCAGACCTCCTGGTCCTTCCAGACGAGGACGTCGAACGCAATGAACTGCGCCGGAATCTCGGCCGAGAGCTTGTTCACGCGACTCTCCGCGGGGTGGAGCCGCATCTGCATGGCGTCGAAGTCGAGGACGCCGTCGCGCTCGATCACGATCTCGCCGTCGAGCGCCGAGCGAGGCGGGAGGATCTTCGCGAGCGGTCGGAGCTCGGGGAAGTAGCGGAGCAGCGGGCGGGCGTTCCGCGACCAGAGGCGCAGCTCATTGCTGCCGTTCTCGAGCAGCCCGCGAAAGCCGTCCCACTTCGGCTCGTACTGCCACTCTTCCCCTTCGGGAAGATCGCGAACGAGCTCGGCCTCCATCGGCGGGAAGGGGATCGAGGCGAGGAGGTCGGCCGGCCGCTCGACGGGCTCGCGGGGGCCGATGCGCGACCGTGCCATGGCCTGAAGCTACTACGCTCTCCAGCTCATGCGCCGTGTCGTCGTCACCGGCCTCGGAGCGGTCACCTCCCTCGGCCTCGATGCTCAGTCGACCTGGGACGCGGCCGTCGCGGGGGTCAGCGGAGTCGACTGGATCCGCTCGTTCGACGCGAGCGACTTCCCGGTGCGGATCGCGTCCGAGGTGAAGGGGTTCGAGCCCGAAGCGGTCGTCGGCGCGAAGGACGCACGTCGGCTCGAACGGAACGTCGTGCTCGCCGTCGCCGCGGCCCGGGAGGCGTGGGCGGACGCGGGAGTAGAGGAGATCGACCCGGCGCGCGCCGGCATCCTCGTGGGCTCTGCGATCGGCGGCGTGGTCGGCGTCCTCGAGCAGGACGGCGTGCGGCGAGAACGCGGTCACGATCGGGTCTCGCCGTGGTTCCTCCCGAACGTGCTCGTCGACTCGGCGAGCGGTCAGATCGCTATCGACTTGGGTCTCCGGGGCCCGAACTATGCGCCCGTCTCGGCGTGCGCCACGGGCTCGCACGCCGTGGGGGAGGGGGCCGAGACGATCCGGCGCGGCGACGCAGACGTCGTGCTCGCGGGCGGCACCGAGTCCTGCATGCACCCCGTCATCCTCGCAGGGTTCTGCGCGATGCGGGGCCTCGTCGCCGAAGACGAGGACCCGACGCGTGCCTCGCGCCCGTTCGATGCGACCCGGGCCGGCTTCGTCATGGGGGAGGGGGCGTGCGTCATGGTCCTGGAGGAGCTCGAGCGCGCCGTCGGACGGGGCGCTCGCATCTATGCCGAAGTCCTCGGCTACGGGACCTCGAACGACGCGCACCACATGGCGCAGCCCGACCCCGCGTCGGTCGGCGTCGCCGAGATGATGCGCGCGGCACTCGCACGTTCCGGCGTCGAGCCCGAGCGGGTTGGGTACATCAACGCGCACGGGACGTCGACCCCGCAGGGAGATCTCGCCGAGACGAAGGCGATCAAGGACGTCTTCGGTGCGCATGCCTACGAGCTGGCGGTCTCGTCGACGAAGTCGGTGCTCGGCCACCTGTTCGGAGCAGCAGGCGCGGTGGAGGCGATGATGTGCGTCCGCGCCCTCCACGAGGGTGTCCTCCCGCCGACCATCAACTACCGCACGGCCGATCCGGCCTGCGACCTGGACTACGTGCCGAACGAAGCGCGCCGTGTGCAGGTCGACGTGGCGTTGTCGAACGCGATGGGCCTCGGCGGGCACAACGCGTGCGTTCTCCTCGGGCGGGCCCCGTGAGTCGGCGCGCTGCCGGGTTCTGGACATGCGCGTGCCAGTGGCTAGTGTGAGCGTACGTGGAGAGAGGGGTAGAGGCTGAGAAGTCGAGCC
>DATAET010000118.1:0-3558 GCA_036257855.1 Gaiellaceae bacterium
CCGGATGTGCGCCGCGACGAACGGCGGCCACGGCGTGTACGCACGCAACTGGTTCGGGCCGACGCTCGTGTCACCCACCCGGGTCGACTACACGATGGACGTCTGGCTTCGCGATCAGTACGGCAACACCGGCTACGGCCCCGGTGGAGACGCGATCGCCCGTCTGCGCTACCGCTACAGCTTCTACCGCTCCTCGGTGAGCGTGTGGGCGCTCGTCACCACATATGCGGCGCCGAATGCGGCGGGGACGCCGTTCATCAAGGAGCCGAAGTTCACCGCGCTCACCCGCGGCGGTGGATACGTGCGAATGGCGGTGTACAAGGCTGACGGGCGATCCTTCAAAGCTGGGGTCACTAAAGGAGCGGCAGAGGGCACCGCGGTTCTGTCCACCGACCATTCGGCCGAGGACACCAGAACGCGAGTTCGTTGGGACTTCGAGTTCAAGACCGACCAGGAGGGTTCACCCGGCTGCAGTGCTTCGACTCCGTGCCTGAACGCCGTTGCCCGTTCGTACCCGGTTGCTTCGGGCATCGCCGGCATCGCCCGCACAGGCCAGACAGCGAACTGGGAGGCAGGCGGTCTAGGGCTCGATCGATGGGCTGTCGAGTCCGATGGGCGCCCGAAGGCGTACCCGCGGGACACGATGGCCGACGGGTCCGTGTCAAGTTGCAAGGTTGATCCGATACCCGACCTGAACGGAGACCGGAAGATCGACGACCGCGAGAAGTCGATTGCGAGCCAGGATGCGACGCCGGCGATGGATCACGTCCGTGAGTGGGAGCTCGGGGGATGGAAGAGTGGCCCAGCGAACAAGCCCTATCAGGCCGCATTCACGTTCTTCGCCGGTTGGGAGGACGGACGCGGCCCGTGGGACTGCGAGCCTCTCCAGCGCGCCTTCGGTCCACCGGGGGAGAGCTGGGGCTCGTACTTCTCGTACTCGCTCAATGACGGCTGGAAGCTGAGCGGATGAGGTTGATCGCAGTCGCCTGCACCGCTGTCGCGTTTGCGGCGTCGTCGTCGGGACTCTCTGCCACCGGACTGAGGTCAGGCGGCCTGGTCGCGTTTGCGCACAAAGGGCCTGATGACAGCGGGGCGATCTGGTTGGTCGTGGACGATGGCTCGTGGACCACGAACAGACCGTCGCTCGGGCGCGATCCGTCGTTCTTTCCGCGCTGGTCGTCAGATGGGCGCCGCCTGCTCTTCACGAGGCCCTCGGGTACGTATGTTGCTGAGGTCGAGAACGACTCCGGGACGATTCCAACCTTCACGCCACCTAGGCGCGTGACACGTTTCGTCGGTGACTTCGGAGTCGACTGGTCGCCGGACGAGACGGCACTCGCACTGGCGATGGAGCTGCGAGGCCAGCGCTGTAGCGATCTTTACACCGTGCGTTCGGGTAGCAATCGTCTACGTCGCCTGACTGCGACGGCCGCATGCGAAGAGCACCCAGCCTGGTCGCCCGACGGCAGTCTCATCGCCTACCAAAGAGATACCGACAAGAGCGAGATCGTTGTCACCGACACGGCAGGCGCCAGACAGCGGACGGTCGGTGAGGGCACGTTTCCCGCCTGGTCGCCGGACGGCCGTTCCCTCGCCTTTCTCACCGCACAAGCGATTGTCATCGTCGATGCGCGGACTGGGAACAAGGTGCGGGAGCTCCATCCGGAAGCTTCGTACAGCAACGTCGGCGAGGGCCTCACTTGGTCGCCGGATGGCACGCAGCTCGTCTTCGGCTTTCTCGATCTCGATGAAGCTCAGCCGCTCACACACCTCGCCTCGATTGGTGCCGATGGAAGTGGCTCAACGCGGCTCACTTTGCCGACCGCCGCTCCGGACAGCGATCCGGACTGGCTGCCGCAGTGCACGCTTTACGGGACGCTGTTCGGCGACCATCTGAGCGGCTACCCGACCGAGGACGTTATCTGCGGACTCCGCGGGAATGACACGATCCGTGCCGGAGGCGGCGACGACGTCGTCTACGCGGGAGATGGAGCGGACGTCCTCGTCGGCGGGCTGGGTGCCGACTGGCTCTTCGGCGCCGCCGGCGACGACCGCATCTACGCCCGGGACGGCGTCGCCGACCTGGTCGACGGCGGCCCTGGCGTGGATCGTGCGGTGATCGACGCATCCGACCGCGTTTCCGGGGTGGAACGCGTCGATCGCGGATAGACGCGCTCGCCTATCCTCGGCGTCGTGCTCCGAGCCGTGCTCTTCGACGTCGACTTCACGCTCTTCCGACCGGGGCCGGAACTCGGGCCCGAGGGATATCGCAGGCTCGGAGAACGTCACGGCCTCGTGCTGGACCCGGAGCGCTACACGGAGGCCCGCACGCAGGCGATCGAGACCCTCCAGCGCGACCACGACCTCGTACACGACGAGGAGGTTTGGATCGCCTTCACGGAGCAGATCGTGCTCGGCATGGGCGGAGATCCGGGTGCCGCCCGTGCGTGCGCGACCGACATGGTCCGCGAGTGGGAGCGCCACGAGAACTTCTCGCTGTACGAGGACGCGCTCCCGGCCCTCGACGAACTCCGGCGGCAAGAGATCAAGGTCGGGCTCATCTCGAACGGTCAACGCGACCTCGACGAGTTCACGGCCCACCACCGGCTCGACGTCGACGCCGTGGTCGGGTCGAAGGCTCACGGGCGCGTGAAGCCGCACGCGTCGATCTTCGTCGCCGCTCTGCGGGCGCTCGAGGTGTCTCCCGACGAGGCGGCGATGGTGGGCGACTCCTACGAGGACGACATCGAGGGCGCCCGCGCCCTCGGCATCCGGGCGATCCTGCTCGACCGCGACGGGCTCCGGCCGGATCTGCCCGATCGGATCGACACACTGCTCGCCCTCCCTGCGGCGCTCGGTCTAGCTCACGCCTAGTTCGCGCCTCCACGCCTCGGTGTGCGCGCCGAGTGGGACCACTGTCGGCACCGCGCTCGAGCCGAAGGCGGTCGCTGCCTCCTCGCGCGTCCACACGGGGCCGACGCAGACATCCTCGTCGTCGAAGTGCTCAAGCCACGCCCCGAGCGGCCGCGCCGCGAAGACGGCGGCGAGCTCCGCGGCAAGCGCCTCCTGATCCTCGTCGAACTGCCGGTCCGCGAGCTCGGGGCGATCGACGCACTCACAGAGCCGTTTGAAGAACTTCGGCTCGAGGGCTCCGACGGTGAGATGACGATCGTCGGCAGTCGCGTAGATGCGATAGCACGCGAGTCCGCCGGTCAGGAGCTTCGGCACGGGCTCGCCGCCCAGCCGATGCGCGACGAGGTCGTGCGAGCGATGGGTCATGGAGACGACGATCCTGGGTCCACGGCCGGTGCGTTCGCGCTCCAGCAGCGCTGCGAGCACCTGGTTCACCGCTCCGAGGGCGCCGGCCGCGAGATCGGCGATCTGGATGGGTGGAAGCTGCTCGGGTGCGTCCGCGAGCACACCTGCCCAGCCGAGGTAGTTCACGTCGTGACCGGCGCGCAGGCGGTGCCGACCTGCGTCCCCGAAGCCTGTGATCGAGCAGTAGACCGTCGTCTCCGGGACGTCGCCCGGCCCGATGCCGAGCCTTTCGGCCACGCC
>DATAET010000119.1:0-26212 GCA_036257855.1 Gaiellaceae bacterium
CCGGGGTAGCGCCACGGCCCCGGCTCGAAGCGGATCCCGCGCTTCCGGCAGAACTCCCGCACCGAGTCGAGCACGAGGTCGCCCGTGCCGTGGACACGGCGACCGAGGAGGTCGAGGACGGCGACGCCGTCGGGCACGTCACCGCCCACCTCCAGCGCGAGGACGACCGCCGGGGCCTCGACCCCACCTCGATAGCTCGCCGTGAACGCGACCCGCGTCCCCTGGACCTCGAAGCCGTCGTTGTCGATGGCCGAGACCGCGTGCCCGCGGAGGGCGAGCAGCTCGTGCAGGTCGTCGATCATGCGGCGTGCGAGCTCGAGCCTGCGCGCGTCCGACAGCTTGTGGCTAGAGCTTCCCGTCACCTTTGCCGGAACGCCGATCGCGAAGGCGCGAGCAGGAACATCGCCGACGACGTACGAGCCAGAGGCGACGATCGCCTCGGCGCCGATCCTGCTCCCCGCGTAGAGCACCGCGCCGAGACCGACTTGCGACCGGTCCTCGAGAACCACCGGCGCGAAGCGATTCTCGAAGCCCTCCAGCATTGAGTGCCCGATGTTGTGGGTGACGATCAGCGAGCGCATCGTCAGGAAGACCTCCCGGCCGACGAGCACCGGCCGGCAGACGTTGACGAACACCTCGTCCCCCAGGAACGCGAGATCGCCGACGGTCAGCGTGGCCCAGGGATCGCGGTGGCCACCCCCGCCGAACCGGATCGAGCGTCCCGCCCAGATCCCCGCGCCGAGAAACGCCCGGCGACAGCGGAGCTCGAGGTCGGGACCGAACTGTGAAAGCTCTCCGATCGCGACCACCTCCGCGCAGACGATGGTCGCCCGAGGACCGATCCGGACGCCGTCCTCGAGGACCACTCGTGGGGCCGCGACGAGCGAACCCTCGCCGAGCTCGACACCGTCGCCGATCCGGCCTCCTGCGTCGCGCAGCGCCGCCACCTTTTCTCCCGGCGCGAGCGCGCGGAACGCATCGGGATCGGCGCGGAGCGACTCGAGGTACGCCGGATGGAGGCGGCCGGTGCTCTCGTCGAGATCGAACGTGGACGGCAGCGAGACGCCGTCGGTCGAGACACTCGCGAGGATCGGGCCTGTCGCCGGCGACCCGGAGGCCTTCTGCCCAGCGATGAGCTGCTCGACGTCCTTCTCCGTGATGAAGCCACGCTTCTCGATCGACGCCAGGTCGATCCCGTGCAACTCGGCGAGCTCGACCGCCTTGCGGGTTGCCTTGCCGTCGCCGGGGGCCGCCTTGGGCACGGGCCTCTCCTCGACCGTCGCGTCGATCGACGCGAGCTCGTCCGGCGTCTGCGCCACGTACGCGATCGTCTTGCCGAGCTCGACCTCGACGTCCTCGCCGTAGAGCTGCACGATCGTCCCGGCTCCCGGAGACTCGACCTCGACGGTCGCCTTCGTCGTCTCGACGACGCAGACCGCCTGCCCCGCCGTCACGTCCTCGCGGTCCGCGACGAGCCACTCCGCGAGGAGCGCGTACTCGGTGTTCGCGTCCTCGCGGGTGAGGACGATCTCGAGCACTACCGCCCGCCCTCGACGGCCAGGATCGCGTTCACGACGTCGTCGACGCTCGGGAGCATCGCGTCCTCGAGCGGACGTGCCGACGGGATGATCGCGTCGCGTGCGGCGATGCGGCGCACCGGCGCACGGAGATCGCTCCACGCCGCCTCCTGCACGCGCGCGGCGATCTCGGCGCCGATCCCACCCGTGAGTGTCCCCTCCTCTGCCGTGACCAGCGCACCGGTACGTGCGACGGACTGGAGCACCGCGTCGAGCTGCATGGGCACGAGCTGCGAGAGCGCGACCACCTCGCAGAAGATCTCGTGCTCGAGGATGAGCTCCGTCACGGCCTCGAGGACGATCGGGAGCATCCCGCCGTACGTGACGATCGTGGCCGAGGCCTCGGTGAAGTCCGACCCGGAGAACGTCAGCGCCGGAAACGGCTCGCCGGTCTCGCGAGCAGCGAGCTTGCCGATGTGTCCGTCCTCGGGCCGCCGGTTCGGCCGCCCGTAGAGCAGCTTGTTCTCGATGAGGAACACGGGGCGGTCGTCGTCGACCGCTGCGGTCAGCAGCGCTCCGAGGTCGTGGTGCTCGCTGCACGCGACGACGCAGATGTTCGGGATCGCGAGCAGGAGCTTCTCGAGCGACTGACTGTGCGTCGGCCCGTATCCGCGTCGAGCCCCCATCGGCGTGCGCACGACGAGCGGAACCGTGACCTGGTCGTCGTACATCTCGCGGAACTTCGAGATCCCGTTGACGATCTGGTCGAGCCCGAGCGCGACGAAGTCGCCGAACATGATCTCGAGGATCGGGCGCTGCCCGCGCAATGCCATTCCCGCGGCGACGCCGAAGAGCGAGGCCTCGCTGATCGGCGTCGTGAGGACACGGTCGGGATACGCGTCCGAGAGCCCCTGTGTCACCTTGAAGGCGCCGCCGTAGGGGTCGAGGACGTCCTCGCCGAGGAGGACGACGTCGTCGCGCTCCGCGAAGATCGCGTGCAGGGCCTCGTTCAGAGCCTGCACGCCGCGCTTCGGCTGGGCAGTGGTGCTCATGCGGCCACTCCGGGCGTCGCCGCCGGCGCCGCGTCCGCGGCCTCGACCGTCTCCGCGAGCCGCTCCTCGCAGCGCGCTTCGATCGCGCTGCGCTCGTCTTCGTCGAGCCGCCCACCCGCGACGAGCAGCGGGTCATGCGTGCGCCGCTCTGCGATCTCGGCCGGATCGCGCTGGTCGTCCGACTTCGAGTGCGGGCTGAAGCGGTACGTGTTCAGGACGAGGAAATAGGGCGCGCCGGTCTCGCGAACGCGGCTCACGGCACGGCCGGCCGCGTCGTGGATCAGCTCGACGTCGGTGGTGTCGAGCTCGTCGGTCTCGACGCCGAACGCCGCGCCCCGGGCCGGGATGGACCCCGCGAGCTCGAGCTCGACCGGCGTCGACTGCGCGTAGTAGTTGTTCTCGACGACGAAGAGGACGGGGAGTCGCCAGAGGGACGCGATGTTCAGCGACTCGTAGGTCACACCCTCGCCGAGGGTGCCGTCGCCGAGGAAGACGGTCGAAACCGCGCCCGCTCCCTTCAGCTTCTCCGCAAGGGCGATCCCCGTCGCGACGGGGACGATGCTCCCGAGAACCCCGTTCGAGTAGAAGTTCCCCTTGCACAGGTGCTGGCTGCCGCCCTTGCCGCCGCACACGCCCGGCGCCTTGCCCATCACCTCGCACAGCAGCCCGAACGCGTCGTCCGTGAACGCGAGGTAGTGGCCGTGGCAGCGGTGGTTCGAGAAAACGGTGTCGACGTCGGGATCGAGGTGCTCGATCAGACCGACCGCGTTCGCCTCCTGCCCGATGTACGTGTGCGTCGTGCCGACGAGCTTCCCGAGCGAGAAGAGGTCGAGGAGCGTCTCCTCGAAACGGCGGATGAAGAACATCCGCTCGTAGAACGTCGTGAGCTGGCTCATCTAGAGATATCCGAGGTCGGAGAGCCGCTTCGCGACGGTCGCCTCTTCCTCCTCCGTGAGCTCGCGGCGCTCGGCGCTCTCGAGCTCGCGGAACACGATCTCGCGGAGCTCCGGCGGGACGTCGGCGGGGCGACTGTCCAGCTCGCGCGGGTCGACGTCGAGGCGGTAGGCCTCCTCCTCTCCGCTCCCGACGTGGAGGATCAGCTTCCACGGCGGCCTCCGCACGGCGAGCTTCGTGAGCGCGCCCATGTCCGTCCCCGCGATGACCGCAACGCGGTGCTCGTGCTGGCGCTCGTCGAGGAGTGGCAGCAGCGATGCGCCGTCGGTCTCGCGCGCCGGGAGGCCCGCGAGGTCGAGCAACGTCGGCACGAGATCGACGGTGCGGACCTGCGAGTCGACGACGGCAGGCTCGATCCGGCCCGGAGCCGAGAGGATCAGCGGCACCTCGACGATCTCGTCGTACAGGTCGGAGCCGTGCATGTGGTACACGCCCTTGACGTCCTCTTTCGCCGCAAAGCGCTCCCCCCACGACTCGCCGTGGTCGGAGAGGAACGCGAAGACGGTGCTCTCGCGGAGATCGAGCGCGTCGAGCTCCTCGAGGAACGACGCGACGAGCACCTCGGACTGACGCTCGACCGCCTTGCGGTAGCGCTCGCGCATCGCCTCGAGCGCGGACGCGGAGTTCGACTGGATCCCGTCGATCACTTCCTGCTTCGCCGCGAGCCAGTTCTTCCGGTCGGCGTGGACGATGTCGTACGGCATGTGTGTCGCCCAGTTGTGCACGTAGAGCAGGAACGGCACGTCACGCATCGCCCGGATCCATTCGAACGCGCCGTCGAGGGTCTCGCTCGTGCCGAGGACCTTCGCCTCGGGGAGCTCCTTGAACAGGTAGTTCGTGTCGAAGACGAAGCTCGCGACCTCGTAGCCGTGCGCCGAGAACGCCCGGAACACCGTCTCGACGTAGGGGTCGAGCTCCGCGTCCCAGTGCAGATATCCGTGGTGGTGGGCGTAGATCCCGGTGACTATCGACGTCGTCGAGGGCGCGGTCCAGGGAGCGGCGCTGATGGCGTGCGAGAACGTCGCCCCGCCCGCCGCGAGCTCGTCGATCGTCCGCGTATCGACGTAGCGGGCGCCGTAGCAGCCGAGATGGTCGGTGCGCAACGCATCCGAGACGTAGACGACGACGTTCACAGCGCGGCGGATTGTAGTAGTGGCCTAGCGTCCGGCCCATGTCGAAGCGGACGCCCCTCTATGCGCTCTACGTCGCCGACGTCATCTCGCTGGCGGGCAACGCCGTTGCGCAGCTCGCAATCCCGTGGTTCGTCCTCACGACCACGGGCAGTGCGTCACTGACGGCACTCGCCGTTTTCTTCAACTTCCTGCCGATCGTCATCGCGACGTTCTTCGGCGGCGTCGTCGTCGACCGGTTGGGCTTCCGGACGACGAGCGTCGTCGCCGATCTCGCCAGCTCGGCAGCCGTCGCGGCGATCCCGTTGCTGTACTCGACGGTGGGAGTCGAGATCTGGCAGCTCATGGTCCTCGTCTTCCTCGGCGCGCTGCTCGACGCGCCCGGATCGACCGCTCGGGCCGCGTTGCTACCTGATCTCGTCGAGCTCGCGGGAGTGCGCATGGAGCGGGCGAGCGGAATCCGCAGCGGGATCCAGCAGGGCGCGCAGCTCGTCGGCGCGCCGATCGGCGGGCTGCTCGTCGCCGGAGTCGGCGCGACGAACGCACTGTGGCTCGACTCCGCGAGTTTCCTCTTCTCGGCGGCCCTCGTCGCGCTCGTCGTCCCGCGCCCGGCCGCGACGGTCGCCGCTGTCGAAGCACGGGGCTCCTTCTTCGCCGAGCTGACCGAAGGGATGCGGTTCATCTGGAACGAGCGCGTCATCCGTGCGCTCACGTTGACGGTCCTCGTCACGAACCTCCTCGAGGCGCCGTTTCCGATCGTCATGACCGTGTTCGCCAAGGAGACGTACGGAAGCGCGACCGACCTCGGGCTCATGTACGGCGCCCTCGGGGGAGGAGCGCTCGCGGGAGCGCTCGCATACAGCTCGATCGGGCACCGCCTGCCGCGGCGGCGGACGCTGGTCTTCTGCTTCGCGGCGATCCCTCTCCTGTACCTGGCACTCGCGACGCTTCCCCCGCTGTCGGTCGCGCTCGTCGTGCTCGCCGTCTTCGGCCTCGTGTCGGGACCGATCAACCCGCTGCTCTTCACCGTCACGGCCGAGCGCGTCCCACTTCAGCTCCGTGGGCGCGTCTTCGGCGCGGTGCGCGCGGGCGCTTGGGCGGCGATCCCGCTCGGCATACTCGTCGGCGGCGCTCTCGTCGGAGCGATCGGGGTGGCAGCCACCTTCCTGACGATCGGCCTCGGCTGTACCGCAGTCGTCGGCTACGGCTTCTTCAATCCCGCGTTCCGTGAGATGGACGGTTGACCCATTCGTCAGCCACGGCCGCGTCGCCATGATCAGCGCCGTGACCGAGCAGTCCGTCCCACGCGCGGTCGTGCTCGTCGAGGGCACGAGCGATCAGCGTGCGCTCGCAACGCTCGCCAAGCGACGCGACCGCGACCTCGACGCCGAGGGCGTCTCCGTCGTAGCGATCGGAGGCGCACACGCCGTCCGGCCGTTCCTCGACCGATTCGGCCCACGAGGTCTCGACGTCAGGCTCGCAGGCCTGTGCGACGCTGGGGAGGAGTGGGCGTTCGCGCGCGCCCTCGAGAGCGCGGGCATGGGCTCGGACCTCGGCCGCGCCGACATGGAGGGGCTGGGGTTCTACGTGTGCGACGCCGACCTGGAGAACGAGCTCGTCCGCGCACTCGGCCCGACCGCGGTGGAGCGCATCATCGAGTCCGAGGGCGAGCTCGGCTCGTTCCGAACCTTCCAGAAGCAGCTTGCGAAGCGAGAGTTGCCGCTCGAGGAGCAGCTCTGGCGATTCATGTGGAACCGGAAGATCCGCTACGCGTCACTGCTCGTGAACGCGCTCGACCTCGACCGGGTGCCCCGTCCGCTGGACGGGGTCCTCTCACATGTCTGACACGCTCGCGAGCCGCGCCACGAGGCTCGTGCCACGCAAGCCGGCCGGCTCCTCGATCCCGAGGAGCTCGAGCACCGTCGGTGCGATGTCGAGGAGGTGTGCGTCATGGCAGCCGCGCGCGTCGATGCCCGGCCCCGCGGCGATGTAGAGGCCGTCCTGGGCGTGGTTCGCGTCGTCGGGGCCCGTGTCGTTCTCGAGCGTCTGGATCCCCTCGTCGCCGCCGATCGTCCCGACCGAGCGCCACAGCAGATCCCCGAAGACGACGATGAGGTCGGGCGCCACGCCCTGCGGCTCGCCGTACAGCTCCTCGGGCGTGTACACGGCGGTCGGGATCGGGTTCCCGGCGTCGTCCGGGATCGCCGCGATGCGGCTCGCGAGGTCCGCGCGAACGGCCTCGTAGTCCTCGGGCGCGATCGTTCCCTCCGGCTCGCGGCCCGCGACGTTCAGGAAGACGCGCGCGTAGTAACCGCCCTCCCCCCACGCCGTCGTCCTCGCCCAGTCGACGCCGACGTCCCGGAGCGAGCTCACACCGTCCGGCTCGGAGAGCATCGCGAGGAGGCCCTCGCGGCGGAGCCACTCGTTGATGCGGATCCCGCCGTCCAGACGCTTCGCGCCGTGGTCTGAGAGGACGAAGACGACGGTCTCGTCGTCGGCATGCTCGAGGAGCCGCGCGATGAGTCCGTCGACGTGACGGTGGTAGTCGAGGATCGCGCCCTCGTACGGGTTGCCCGACTCGTGCTTGCGGTGCTCGGGGTCCATGTACTTCCAGAAGCCGTGATGCATGCGGTCGGGCCCCATCTCGACCATGGCGAACAGGGTCCACGGCTTCGACTCCACGAGGTGCTCCGCGAGGGCAAATCGCCGGTCCGTCATCTCGTACACCTGCCGCAGCAGGTACTCCTTGTCGTCCGTGCGGAAGTCCTTCGTGTCGAAGAGGTACTCGCCCACCACCTCGGCGATCTCGTCCTTGAGCGCCGCGGGATACGTGAACTTGCTCTCGAGCGACGGGGTGAGGAAGCAGCCGACCATCACGCCGTTGAGCGGTCTGGGCGGGTAGCACCCCGGGACCGAGAGCACGATCGAGGAACCGCCCGCCCTCGTGACGAGGTCCCAGAGGCGCGGCTCCTTGATCGCGGTCGACGTCGCGATGAAGCCGCCCTCGTACGTGTGGTCGGAACGGTTCCGGAAGCCGTACACGCCGAGATCGCCCGGGGTCTTCGAAGACATCATGCAAGACCACGCCGGGACCGTGATCGGCGGGATCACCGACGTCAGGCGGCCGTAGGCACCGCGGTCCATCAGGCCTGCAAGCGTGGGCAGCTCGTCGCGCCAGCGCTCGAGGACGAGCGACGGCTCGGCACAGTCGAGCCCGATGAGCATGACCTTCCGCGGCACCGGGTGAGCGTAGCCCGCCGCGGGGCACGCGACCGGCGGGACCGCGACAATCGCGGTGATGAGCACGAGCCCGCAGTCCACACCCGAGACCGTCGTCATGAAGTTCGGCGGCTCGTCCGTCGCAGACCCGGACAAGATCAAGCATGTCGCGCGGAGGCTCGTCGAGGCCCGCGAGCGCGGCGTCCGCGTCGTCGCGACGGTGTCCGCCATGGGCGACACCACCGACGGGCTCGTCGAGCTCGCACGCAAGGTGTCGCCGGATCCGCATCCGCGGGAGCTCGACATGCTCCTCTCGACGGGGGAGCGCATCGCCTGTGCGCTCGTGGCGATGGCGGTCCACGACCTCGGCTACGAGGCCGTCTCGTTCACCGGCTCGCAGGCGGGGATCATCACCGACCCGGTACACACGAAGGCGAAGATTCGCGAGATCACGCCCGTTCGCGTGGTCGAGGCGCTCGACCGCGGGCGGATCGTCCTCGTCGCGGGCTTCCAGGGCTTCTCCCGCGACACGATGGACGTGACGACGCTCGGCCGGGGCGGCACCGACGCGACCGCGGTCGCGCTCGCCGCCGCCCTCGGAGCCTCCTGCGAGATCTACTCGGACGTCACCGGTGTGTTCACCGCGGACCCGCGGATCGTCCCCGAGGCCCGCAAGCTCGCGAAAGTCTCGTACGAGGAGATGCTCGAGATGGCCGCGTCCGGCGCGAAGGTGCTCATGCTGCGGGCGGTCGAGCTCGCACGAAGCCAGGGCGTTCGCATCCATGCGCGGTCGACGTTCTCGAACGATGACGGAACATGGGTCGAGGATGCCGCGGCGCTCGAGCAGGCCATCGTCTCCGCAGTGACGTACTCGGACGACGAGGTCGTGTTCTCGCTCCGGGACGTCCCCGACCGGCCGGGCTCTGCAGCCGCGATCTTCGACGCCGTCGCCGCGGCGCACGTCAACGTCGACACGATTCTTCAGAACGTCGTCCACGATTCGGCGGAGCTCTCCTTTTCGGTGCCGCAGGACGACGTCCCGGCCACCCGCAGGGCGCTTGCGCAAGCACAGGCGGCGATCGGCGAGATCAGAGTCGAGGAGATCTCGGACCTGGGAAAGGTCTCTCTCGTAGGCGCGGGCATGCGGTCGCACCCTGGCGTGGCGGCACGGATGTTCCGCACGCTCGCCGACGCCGGCATCAATCTCCGGCTCATCTCGACCTCCCCGATCAAGGTCTCGTGCCTCATCGCTCGAACGGACCTCGAGCGGGCGGTGCGGTCGCTCCACGAGGCGTTCTCCCTCGGTGAGGTCGCAACGACGCGCACCGAGTAGTCTCCGCGTGCCGCGATGAGCGCCGAGACCAAAGCGCCTGGCGCTCCGGGGCCGGGACGCGGGCAGAGTCGTGGCCGCTCCGCGGCCGTCTGGATCGTGCTGGTCATCGCCGGTCTGCTCCTGCTGGTGTCGTCGTTCGCGATCTGGGTCAACCGCGTCGCACTGAACACGTCCGTGTTCACGGACACGAGCACCTCGCTCCTCGACGACGACAAGATCCGTGCCGCAGTTGCGAACCGAGCGGTGGACGAGCTGTTCGACAACGTCGACGTCCAGGCGGAGGTCGAGGCGCAGCTCCCGAGCGGCTACAAGTCGCTGTCCGGGCCTGCCACCGCCGGCCTGCGGCAGGCGTCGTACCAGATCGCCGATCGCGCACTCCAGCAGCCGGCCTTCCAGAGGCTCTTCAGGGTGACACTCGAGCAGACGCACAAGACGCTCGTCCAGGTGCTCGAGGGGGGCGGGGATCGCGTCTCGACCGCGAACGGCGAGGTGACGCTCGACCTCCGGCCGATCATCCAGGAAACGGCCGACCGCATCGGGATCGGAGACAAGATCGCAGGCAAGATCCCGGCCGACACGGGCCGCATCGTGATCCTCCGCGCCGACGAGCTCAACACGGCACAGAACGTCTTCGAGCTCCTGAAGACTCTCGCCTGGGTTCTGCCGATTCTCACTCTCCTCGTGTTCGGACTCGCGGTCTGGCTCTCCGGGGACCGGCGAAGCGTCGTACGCAACGTCGGAATCGTCCTCCTCTCCGTCGGTGTCCTCGGACTGCTCGCAGCCAGCTTCACGCGGAACTACGTCATCGATGCGCTCGTCGCACAGCAGGACGACCGCGAGGCGGCGTCGAACGCGTGGAACATCCTGAGCGAGCTCATGCGCGGCTCGTTCCGGCTCATGGTGGTCATCGGGATTCTCTTCCTGGTCGCCGCGTGGCTCGCGGGGCCGAGCCGGCTAGCGCTTGGAGTTCGGAGCTGGCTCGCGGTCGCGCTTCGACGCCGGATCTGGGCGTACATCGGTCTGGCCGTCGTAGCCCTGTTCATGCTGTCGCGCTCGGCCGTGGCGGACTTCACGCGATTGCTCACGGTCGCCATCGTCATCGCTCTCGGCATCGTATGGATCGAGCTCACCCGCGCCCGGACGCTCGAGGAGTTCCCCGACGGCGCCAGCCCGACGCTCGTCACGGATGCGCGGGAGCGAATGTCCGACTGGTGGGAGAGCAGACGCTCGGAGTCGACCGCCGTGCCCGCAACGGCGGCCGCGGCTGTCGCGCCGACTGACGTCGCGGGCCGACTCGCCTCGCTCGCGGACCTGCACGCGCGGGGCGAGCTGACCGACGAGGAGTACGCCTCGGCCAAGGCTCAGGTGCTCGCCGGGAGCTGACCAGGGAGGCTCGGAGCACCCCGCGCCGAATGTCCCGGCGTGGACAGCGACCTCGCCCAAGCGCTCGTCTCCGCCGTCATCTGGATCGTCGTGCTCGTCGCCGTGCGGTGGGCGCTCAGCTACGCATTCGACCGCTACGAGCGGCGGCTGGCCGAGCGCGACCCTGCCGTCGCGGCCCGCCGCCGAACGACGTTCAGCTTCCTCCTCCGTGTCGTCATCGCGCTGGTGGCGCTCGTCGGCCTCTGGAGCGTCCTCTCCGCCTTCCCCGCGACGCAGCAGGTCGCGAGCGCGTTCCTGGCGTCGAGCGCGGTGCTGGCGGTCATCGCCGGCCTGGCGTTGACGACGCCGCTCGGCAACCTCGGCTCGGGCGTTCTCCTCGCCTTCACGCAGCCCGTTCGGCTCGGTGACCGCATCACGGTCGACGACCACACGGGCATCGTCGACGAGATCTCGCTCAGCTACACAGCCCTCACGACCGACGAGGGCCGGCGGATCTTCGTCCCGAACACTCGGATGGTGTCGACGACCCTCGTGAATCGCTCGGTCGACGATCCCAGGCGCCTCGTGACGGTCGAGCTCCCCGTGCGCCTCGGCGTCTCGCTGGCGGACGCCCGGCAGGTCGTGATGGAGGCGGCGTCACGCGTGCCGGGCGGCGACAACCTCGCGATCTACGTCCAGGTCGGCGAGCTCGGCGAGAAGACCGCCTGGCTCAACGTCGTTGCATACGCGCCCTTCGGAGCGGACGTCTCCCAGGTCGCGAGCGAGATCCGCGAGCAGGCGGTGTCCGCTCTCGCCGAGGCCGAGCTCCTGCCGGCCTAGAGCTCGGCGCTCTCGCCGACGCCCAGCACGCGGACCTCGACGTCGGGCGCCGTCTCCTTCATCGCTGCCAGGAACTCGAGGGGCGGCAGGTCGACGAAGGCGGGTACGCGCCTGAGGCCGAGGTGGATCGGGTAGTACGTCCCCCAGTGAATCGGGATCGCGACGCGGGGACGGATCCGAGCGACTGCCTCCGCCGCTCTGCCGGGGTCGAGGTGTCCGCCGCCGAGCCCGGGCCCCCATCCCCAGATCGGCACGAGCGCCACGTCGACCGGGCCGAGCTCGCGCATCTCCTCGAAGAGGTCCGTGTCCCCCGCGAAGTACACGGATTGCGTGCCCTCGATCACGTAGCCGACCGGGTCGGCGGTCGCGCCGAACGGGCCTCTGCTTCCGTCGTGGTCGGCATGCACGGCGCGAATCCGGAGCGAGCCGATCGCGAGCGCATCGCCGGCCTCGACCTCGAGCACGCTCTCGAATCGCCGCTTGCGGAGCAGCCCGCCGAGGCCGCGAGGGACGACCACGGGCAGGTTCTTGCCGAGCTTCTCGAGCGAGGGGAGGTCGAGGTGGTCGTAGTGCCCGTGCGAGACGAGCACCGCGTCGATGCCACGGTGTGCGCGCGCTGAAACAGGTGCGGAGCGGCGGAGGTGCGCGACGCGGCTGCGCAGCAGCGGGTCGGTCAGCAGCCGTACGCCGTCGAGATCGACGAGGACCGTCGCATGCCCGACATAGTCGATCCGCCCCACATGAGTAGCGTTACACGCAGTCCTTGAGGCTCTGTGCCTCCGGGAGCGATTCGAGCTTCTTCAGCGTGTTGTTCTCGATCTGGCGGATGCGCTCCCGGGTGACCCCGAAGGCCTGTCCGACCTCCTCGAGCGTGCACGGCTGCGACCCGTCCAGGCCGTAGCGAAGCTCGATCACCCGGCGCTCGCGCTCGGGAAGCGCCGAGAGCGCGAGCTCGACGTCCTCGCGACGGAGCGAGAGTTGCGCGGTGTCGAAGGGCGACTCGGCCTGCTCGTCGGGGACGAAGTCGCCAAGGGAGGAGTCCTCCTCCTCGCCGATCGGCTTCTCGAGCGAGATGGGCAACTGCGACATCCGCAGGATCTCACGAACTTCCTCGACGTCGATCTCGAGCTCCTCCGCGATCTCCTCGGGGAGCGGCTCGCGTCCCAGGCGTTGGACGAGCTGTCGCTCGATGTGGACGACCTTGTTCAGTTTCTCGACCATGTGCACGGGGATGCGGATCGTCCGCGCCTTGTCCGCGATTGCACGCGTGACCGCCTGACGGATCCACCACGTCGCGTACGTCGAGAACTTGAAGCCGCGCCGGTAGTCGAACTTCTCGACCGCGCGGATGAGGCCCAGCGAGCCTTCCTGGATCAGGTCGAGGAACGAGAGTCCACGTCCGAGGTAGCCCTTGGCGATCGAGACGACGAGCCTGAGGTTGGCCTCGATCATGTGCTGCTTCGCCGCCATGTCGCCGCGCTCGATGAGCTTCGCGAGCGACACCTCCTGGTCGGCGGTCAGCAGCGGCACCTTGCCGATCTCGCGCAGGTAGAGGCGGAGCGAGTCGAGCGACGGCTCGACGGAGAGATCGAGCTTCGGCTCGACCTTCTCCTCCTCGACCGGCGCCACCTGGGCGTGCGGAAGGTCCTTGTGCTCGACGCCTTCGTGGAGCTCGACGGCGTGATCGATCAGATACGCGTAGAAGTCCTCGACCTGCTCCTTCGTCAGCTCGACGTCGTCGAGGCCGGCGACGATCTCGTCGTACGTGAGGAACCCCTTCTCGAGACCCTGCTCGACGAGACGCTGGAGCTCTTCGACCTCGGGGAGAGCGATATCGACGGACAGCATGACCCGGCTTTCTCCTCTCGCGCTCGAACGGGTACTGACCTTCCGACATGCATGAGCCGGCCCGCCTGCCGCCCCCGGCTCTACCACCAAAGCGCGCGGATACTAGTCCGGAAAAGACGGTCTGTGAAGAGGACCACTTTGTTAACGCGTGGCCGCGATCTCGTGAACGCGGACCTCGCCGACGATCTCCCCGCGCGAGTTCTCCACGGGAACGTCCGCCAGGTCGCCGGTCGGGAAGCCGAGCCGCACGAGAAAGGCGGCGAGGCCGCTCCGGATCGGCCTCTGGGCCCCGTCCTCGACCTTGAGCGCGATTCCGAGCCCGTCGCGCGCCGCGCAGAGGAGCCCCTCGGCGCCGCCCTTCGCGACCCACCCGCCTCCGAGACGCATGAGCTCCGTGTCGGCCGCCCCGTCGCCGCGGACGAGCTCTGGGCGCGCCCGCATCGCGTCGGCGGCGCGTAGGCCTCCGTCCAGGCTCTCGAGTCGCGAGAACGAGTGCGCCATCCGCTCGAGCGTCAGGCCGTACGTCACGACGCCGCACCCGTCGACGGCGGTGGGCATCGTGACGGGCTCGACCTCTGCGGCGGCGGCCACCTCGGCGAGCAACGCCTGCTGGCACGGATGCGACGCGAGCCTGTAGCCCTCGGTCGGCCAGTCGTTGACGCGGCAGAGCAGCAGCATGGCGGCGTGTTTTCCGGAGCAGTTGTGCTCGATGCGTGTCGGCTCGGGGCCGCACTCGAGGTCATCCTCCGTCGCGTCGGCTTTCGCCAGCAGACGGTGCACAGGCTCGAGCTGGTCGGGTCGATGCAGGTGCGACGCACAGGCGATCGCGATCTCCGCGTCGACGAGATCGGCCCGTGTGCGGACGATCGGGAGCGCCTGGATCGGCTTCGCCGAGCTGCGGAAGTAGGTGAGCAGATGAGGATCGCCGACGGACTCCACGATCGCCCCGTCCGCCACCGCGACCGCGTGGACGCGGTGGCGCGCCTCGACGACGTCTCCGCGCCGCGCCTCGACAACGATCGCGTCCACGGCGCGGGAGGTTAGCGACGGTTGCGAATGGTCGGGATATCCCGTATGTTTGGCGATCATCGACCAATACCCTGACTACGAGCTCGACGAGGTCCTCGTCGTTCAAGACCCGAAGCAGCTGCGCGCGCTCGGCGACACGCTGCGTGCGCGAATCGTGATGCTGCTCCGCGAGCGCGCTGCGAGCACGACGGAGCTCGCCGCCGTGCTGGAGACGCCCAAGGGCACCGTCGGGCACCACCTGAAGGTGCTCGAGCGGGCAGGCCTCATCCGCGTCGTCCGGACGCGGAAGGTGCGCGCGCTGACGGAGAAGTTCTACGGGCGGGTCGCACGCCTCTTCGTGCTGAAGGGCGACGAGTCGATGCCCCAGGAGTTCCAGGGGGGCCTGCTAGCCGCAATGATGCTGCGCGAGGCAGCCGACGAGCTGATCGCCGCCGGCGGAAACCAGGACACGTCGGCCTTCATCCACGTCCGTCTGACGCCCGAGCGCCGCCGCCGCTTTGAGCAGCGCCTGAACCGCCTGGTGGCCGACCTGCAGCGCGCGGACGACCCCAACGGCGAGAGCCAGGCACTGACCTACGCGCTCTTCCGGGCGCCGACGCGGCTGCCGCCGCCGAGCGACGATGCCTAGGCTCTGGCCGACCGGCGGCCTCTGGCGGCACGGCGACTTCCTGAAGCTGTGGTCGGCAGAGACGATCAGCCAGTTCGGGACTCAGGTCTCACTCCTGGCGATCCCGTTCGTGGCGGTCGTCGTGCTCGACGCGAGCACGTTCCAGGTGGCCGCGCTCGGGGTCGTCGACTTCCTCCCGTTCATGATCTTCACGCTGCCTGCCGGGGTCTGGGTCGACCGCCTGCGGCGCCGGCCGATTCTGATCGCTGGCGACTTCGGCCGTGCCATTCTGCTCGCCAGCATCCCGATCGCCTACGTGCTGGACGCACTGACGCTCGGCCAGTTGTACGTCGTGGGATTCCTCGTCGGAATCTGCACCGTCTTCTTCGACGTCGCCTACCAGTCGTACCTGCCGGCCCTTGTCGAGCGCCGGCAGATCATCGACGGAAACTCGAAGCTCGAGATCAGCCGGTCCGCGGCCCAGATCGCCGGACCGGGATTCGCGGGACTCCTCGTCCAGGCCATTACGGCGCCGTACGCGATCCTCGTCGACGCGGTGAGCTTCCTCGGCTCGGGGCTGTTCTTCTTCCGGATCCGCGGCCACGAGGAGCCTCCCGCGGCACACGCTGCGAACGGCGAGAGGACGAGCCTCTGGACGGAGCTGAAGGAAGGCCTGCACTACGTCCTCGGCAACCCGAACCTCCGGGCGCAGGCCGGTTGTACGGCGAGCTCGAACTTCTTCTCGAACGTCTCGTTCGCGATCATCATCGTGTTCCTCGTACGCGAGCTCGGGCTCTCCGCCGGCGTCATCGGGCTAACCCTCTCGCTCGGCAGCGTCGGGTCGCTGATCGCGGCGTTCACCGCGACGCGCATCTCGGGTCGGTTCGGGATCGGCCCGACGACGATCGGCGTGGGACTGCTCTGGGGCCCGGCCACACTCCTCATCGCGTTCGCCCCGGCGGGCAATGAGGCCATTCCGTTCCTCGTGTTCTCGCAGCTCGTGCTCGGGTTCGCCATCGTCGTCTACAACATCGTTCAGGTGAGCTACCGGCAGGCGATCTGCCCGCCGCGGCTGCAGGGCCGGATGAACTCCACGATGCGCTTCATCGTCTGGGGAACCATTCCACTGGGGGGCCTGGTCGGGGGAGTGCTGGGGAGCACGATCGGGCTGCGCGAGACGATCGCCGTCGGGGCGGTCGGAGCCGGCCTCTCGTTCCTCTGGATCGTGTTCTCCCCCCAGCGCCATCTCCGGGAGATGCCGGAGCCGATCGACGACGGCGTCGCCGAGCCGGCGGCCGCGTAGATGTCGAGGCTCTGGCCCACTGACGGGCTATGGAGGCACAGCGACTTCCTGAAGCTGTGGTCCGCGACGACGGTCAGTCAGTTCGGGACGCAGATCAGCCAGCTCGCGTTGCCACTCGTCGCGGTGCTCGTGCTCGACGCCTCCGCGTTCGAGGTGGCTGCGCTCGGGACGGTGGAGTTCCTCCCCTTCATGCTCTTCACCCTTCCCGCCGGGGTCCTGGTCGACCGCCTTCGGCGCCGTCCGATCCTGATCGCGGGCGACCTCGGCCGAGCTGCCCTCCTCGTGACGATCCCGCTCGCGTACTTCGCGGATGCGTTGACGCTCGGCCAGCTCTACGTCGTCGGATTCCTCGCCGGGGTCTGCACCGTGTTCTTCGACGTCGCATACCAGTCGTATCTGCCGGCGCTGGTCGATCGTCGCGCGCTCATCGAGGGCAACTCGAAGCTCCAGATCAGCTACTCGACCGCGCAAATCAGCGGCCCCGGATTCGCCGGCCTTCTGATCGAGATCTTCACCGCTCCCTACGCGGTTCTCGTCGACGCGGTCAGTTTCATCGGCTCCGGGCTCTTCATCCTGCGGATTCGGCGACCGGAGGAGCGACCGGTCTCGACGACCCCCGACGGCGAGAAGGCGGGTATCTGGACGGAGCTCAAGGAGGGTCTCCGGTTCGTGTTCGGCAACCCCAATCTGCGGGCGCAGGCCGGATGCACGGCGACCTCGAACTTCTTCTTCACTCTCGGCTTTTCGATCATCGTCGTGTTCTACGTTCGCGTGCTCGGCCTCTCGCCCGGCCTGATCGGGCTCGTCATCTCGATCGGGAGCGTTGGATCGCTCGTCGCCGCGTTCACCGCTCGCAGGATCTCGGATCGCTTCGGCATCGGTCCCACGACGATCGCGGTCACGTTCATCCAGGCTCCCGCGTTCCTGCTCATCGCCCTCGCGCCCGAGACCGCCCCGTACTCATTCCTCGTCGCCGGCGGCCTCGTGCTCGGCTTCGTCATCGTCGCCTACAACATCGTCCAGGTCAGCTACCGACAGGCGATCTGCCCGCCGCAGCTCCAGGGCCGGATGAACTCCGTGATGCGCTTCGTCGTCTGGGGGACGATCCCGGTCGGCGGGCTCATCGGAGGAGCCCTCGGCACCTGGATCGGCCTGCGCGAGACGCTGGTCGTCGGCGCGCTCGGAAGCGGCGCCTCGTTCCTCTGGATCCTGCTCTCGCCCCAACGCCACCTCCGCGAGATGCCCGAGCCGATCGAGGAGACCGCCGTGGAGCCCGTGGCCGCATAAGCGCTACCGTCACGGCGTGCCGGAGCTCCCCGAGGTCGAAGCCTGGGTGCGCGAGCTCGACCCGCTCGTGTCGCGCTCGCCGATCGTCAAGGCCGGACCCGCGCACATCGCAACGCTGAAGACCTTCGCTCCGCCGCTAGCGGCGCTCGACGGGGAGAGCCTCGCGGGCTCGTATCGGCGGGGCAAGAACCTGCTCTTTCCGATCCAGGACGAGGACCTCGTGCTCCGCGTGCACCTGATGAGCGCGGGTCGCCTCCGGTACCTCGCCCCCGGCGCCAAAGCGCCGAAGACGCCGATGTTCCGGCTGCGGTTCGGCGACGGAGGCGAGCTCGTGCTCACGGAGGCCGGGAAGAAGAAGCGTGCCGGCGTCTGGCTCGTCAGCCCGGAGCAGCTCGACGCCGACCTCGCCCATCTCGGCCCGGATGCGCTCGAGGTCGACGCAACCGCACTCGCCGCGATCCTGCGCCGGGAGCGGCGACAGCTGCATCCGCTCCTGCGCGACCAGCGGGCGATCGCCGGAATCGGCCGCGCCCACGCGAACGAGATCCTCCTCCGGGCGCGTCTCTCGCCGTTCAAGGCCTCGACGGAGCTCTCGAGCGAGGAGATCGAGGGCCTCGCGGAGGCGATGCACGAGGACCTCACCCGCGCGCTCGCGCTCCGCGAGCTGGGCAAGGGCGACTCGGTCGTCTACCTCGTCCACGATCGCCTCGGCGAGCCGTGCCCCCAGTGCGGGACGCCGATCGCGCGTGTGGACTTCGAGGAGCACACGATCTACTACTGCCCGAGCTGCCAGACCGGGGGCCGCCTCCTGAAAGATCGGAGACTGTCCCGCCTCTTGCGCTGAGAGCACGCTGCTACGGTGCCGCGGATGACGGACGTCGTCAGACTGGACGAGGACCTCCAGGCATCACCGCCAGAGATCGCGCTCGCCCTCTCCCGTGCGGGCGTCTCCGGCGTGCAGAAGGCGGTCCGTATCCGCCGCGGCGACGCGGAGACCGTGATGGCCGCAGTCATCGACTGCACGGTCGACCTCGCGGCGGATCAGAAGGGCGTCCACATGTCGCGCTTCCCCGAGCTGTTCGAGGAGGCCATCGAGCTCGTCGTCGAGCGCGAGGCGCTCCTCGTCGAGGTGCTCGCCGAGCACATCGCCAGCCGCGTCGTCGAGCGCCAGCGGGCGCTCCGAGCGGAGGTGTGGATCCGCGCCCAGTGGCCTATCCATCGTCGCACGCCGGTCACGGGGCTCGCGACGCAGGAGATGGTGACGCTCTGCGGGATCGCGGCCGCGTCGGAGACGGGGACGCGGCGGGCGGTCGGCGTCGAGGCGACCGGCATCAACGCGTGCCCGTGCGCGCAGGGGCTCGTCCGGTCGAGCGCCTCCGAGCGGCTGCTCGACGCGGGCTTCGACGCGAACGACGTCGAACGGATCCTCGAGCTCGTCCCGCTCGCAACGCACAACCAGCGTGGCCGTCAGACCCTCTTCGTCGGAACCGAGCACGACCTCGACGCCGAGGTGCTCGTCGACGTCGCGGAGCGGTCGATGAGCGCGCCGATCTACGACCTCCTGAAGAGACCGGACGAGCTCTTCGTCGTCGAGCACGCACACCTGCAGCCGCGGTTCGTCGAAGACTCCGTGCGCTACGCGCTGCGGGACGCGCTCGGAACCCTCCCGGAGCTCGACGACGACGATTTCCTCCTCTCGAAGCAGGTCAACTTCGAGACGATCCACGTGCACGACGTGGTCGCGGAGCGCTTCGGCACGGTGGGTGAGCTTCGGGGCGAGCTCGCCACCGGACAGCCGAGCTCACAGCAGACGAGCCTCGCCTCCTGGCTCAGCCGCTAACGCGGCGAGCGCGGCGCAGCTCGAAACGATGCTCCGTGCCGGCGAACAGCCGGCGGATGTTCCTGTGGTGCAGGGCGATGACCGCGCAGGCCCCCGCGACGCCGAAGACGACGATCGGCCACGGGTAGGCGAGGACGACCACGAGCACCGCGAGTGCGAGCGCCGTCACGATGGACGCGAGCGACGCGAAGCGCGTGAGCAGAAAGACGACGAGCCACATGCCCACGCAGCAGAAGGCGACCAGCGGGGCCAGGGCGAACGTCGCGCCGCCCGCAGTCGCGACCATTTTCCCGCCCTTCTGGAAGCCGAGGAACACGGGTCTCGCGTGCCCGAGCATCGCCGCCGCTCCGGCGAGGACGCCGACGAGCGGACCGCCCGCCCAGAGCCCGAGCGACGCCGCGGCGAAGCCCTTCGCGACGTCGAGGAGCGCAACCGGAATCCCGAGCCGGCGGCCGTAGACGCGGAAGACGTTCGAAGCGCCGACGTTCCCACTCCCCATCGTGCGGACGTCCTCACCGCGAACGAGCCTCGGGACCCAGTAGCCGAACGGCAACGAGCCGAGCAGATACCCGCCGAGGATGGCGAGCGCTTCGGTCACGGTCGGCTAGGCAGCGGGGATGGAGTAGGCCTCGACCCAGCCGTTCACGACCGACCAGTCGACGTTTCGGAGGAACGCCTCGATGTACGCGGCGCGATCGGTCTGGTAGTCGAGGAAGTACGCGTGCTCGTAGACGTCGAGGGCCACCAGGGGCGTCGCGTTCCAGACCGGAAACGTGTTCTGCGCGTCGCCGACGTAGTTGAACAGCCGGCCCTCGTCCCAGTCGAAGGCCGTCCAGGCCCAGCCCCGACCCGCCATCCCGGTCGCACGGAGATCGGCGCGCCACGCGTCCGCCGAGCCGAAGTCCCTCTCGATGAGGTCGCCGATCCGCCCGTCGGGGTCCCCGCCGCGGCCGCCGAGGTGGTCGAAGTAGATCTCGTGGTTCTTGACGCCGCCCACCGCGAACGTCAGGTCGATCTTCAGTGCCCGGATCTCGGAGTGGACCTGGTTGGCCGCCCCGAGATCGACGGTCGCGAGGCGCCCGAGGATCTCGTTCCGCTTCGCCACGTACCCCTGATACAGGCGATAGTGCGCCTCGACCGTGACGCGCGAGATCCCGTCGAGCTCCAGGAGCGCCGGCTTCAGCTCACGTGGCCTGATCTCGACGAAGTTCGCCATCGTTTCCTCCAGGAGCGGGGCGGGAACGCGCGGAGCATATCCTTGGCCGAAGCCAACCCGTACGGAGAGGAGAGCAGGCATGGCGTACAGCGTCCCCGACCTTGCGTACGCGTTCGACGCGCTCGAGCCCCACATAGACGCGCGCACGATGGAGATCCACCACGACAAGCACCACGCCGCCTACGTCACCAACTTGAACGCCGCGCTCGAGGGCACTGAGTGGATGGACCGGCCGATCGACTCGGTCCTCGCGAACCTCGACATCATCCCCGAGGACAAGCGCACGGCCGTCCGCAACAACGGCGGCGGGCACGCGAATCACACGCTGTTCTGGGAGATCATGTCGCCGAACGGCGGAGGAGATCCGTCCGGTGCCCTGGGGGAGGCCCTCGCCGACACCTTCGGCGGCGTCGCGGACCTCAAGGCAGCCGTGAACGACGCCGGCGTGAAGCGCTTCGGCTCCGGCTGGACGTGGCTCGTCTGGGACGGGACCGGGCTCGCCGTGAAGTCGACGGCGAACCAGGACTCTCCCGTCATGGACGGCGACGTGCCGCTCCTCGGCATCGACGTGTGGGAGCACGCCTACTACCTGACCTACCAGAACCGCAGGCCCGACTACCTCGAGGCGTGGTGGAACGTCGTCGACTGGGACGCCGTCGCGGCGCGCTTCGACGCCGCGGGCGGGTAGGAGCGCCTGCAATCCGCCTCGGTCGCGGGCGCGTAGCACTCCGCACATGGCTGCGTCGCTCGCGATCAGGGTCGTTTCGCCACGGCCGAGCCCGGTGATCATGCAGCAGGTGGAGCTTCCGCACCCGACCGATGGCCAGCTCATCGTGCGCATCGCCCGCGGGGATCGTGGCGCGTTCGACGAGCTGTACGGGCGATACGCGCGCGCAGTGCTCGGCCTCGCGCTCAGGCGGCTCGGCGACCGTGGCCGTGCCGAGGACGCGACCCAGGATGCGTTCGTCGCGATCTGGCGCTCAGCGCGCACCTACGACCCGGCCCGAGGCCGCGGCGGAGCGTGGCTGTACGCCGTCGCCCGCAACGCGATCACCGACGGGCTCCGCCGTGCGCCGGAGCCCGTCGCCCAGCTCGAGGACGGCCCCGGCCGCGAGCCTGACCCTTCCGACGAGGCCGAGGCGTCGTGGACCGCGTGGCGCGTGCACAGGGCGCTCGAGGTCCTCCCCGGCCACGAGCGACCCGTGATCGAGCTCGCGTACTGGAGCGGGCTGTCGCAAAGCGAGATCGCCGAACGTCTCGAGATCCCGCTCGGCACCGTGAAGACGAGGACGCGAAGCGCGCTCGCACGCCTCGCGGACGCGCTCGAGGAGGAGCTGCGGTGACGCCCGACTTCGACGATCTCGTCGGGACCGAGCTCGACTCTGCAGAGCGAGTCCGGCTCGAGCGGGTCCACGACCTGCTCGTGGCGGCGGGGCCTCCACCCGAGCCGCGCGCGCCGACCGTCGTCCACCTGCCCTCGCGGCGCCGGCGCGGCGCACTCCTCGCGATCGCGGCGGCGCTCGCCGTCGCGGCGTTCGCACTCGGTGCAGCGCTCGGATCGAACGGCCGCAGCGTCGACTTCACCGAGACGATGCGGGGAACTCCGGTCGCGGCGAGCGCGACTGCTTCCCTGAAGGTGTTCGCGATCGACGACGCGGGGAACTGGCCGATGGAGCTCGAGGTCGACGGGCTACCGCCGGCGACGCCGACCAGTCGCCCGTTCGAGCTCTGGCTCGTTCGCAAGGGTGAGCTCGCCGCCCTCTGCGGCACCTTCCGCACCGACGAGAAGGGCGACGCGAAAGTGCCGATGAACGCTCCGTACCATTTCGACGACTACGACGGCTGGGTGGTCGTCGAGGAAGGCTCGAAGACGCCGCTCCTCACGACCTGATCGCTCCGCAGCTCCCGCTATCGTCGACCCGTGATGCCCGATCGCCCGATCCGTTCGCAGTACGAGGACTTCGTGCGGCACGTAGTCACGGCAGGTGTGCCGAAGTCGGACCGCACGGGCATCGGCACGGTGAGCGTGTTCGGCTACCAGATGCGTTTCGACCTCGCCGAGGGGTTCCCGCTCGTCACGACGAAGAAGGTGCACTTCCCGTCCGTCGCGTACGAGCTCCTCTGGTTCCTGCGCGGCGACTCGAACGTGCACTGGCTGCAGGAGCACGGCGTCACCATCTGGGACGAGTGGGCAGACGAGGACGGCGAGCTCGGCCCGGTCTACGGCGTGCAGTGGCGTAGCTGGCCGACGCCGGACGGCAACCACGTCGACCAGATCGCGGAGGTCGTCCGCCTGCTCCGCGAGTACCCCGACTCGCGGCGCATCGTCGTGAGCGCCTGGAACGTCGCGGACCTCCCCAGGATGGCGCTGGCCCCGTGTCATGCCTTCTTCCAGTTCCACGTTTCGGGCAGCGAGCGGCTCAGCTGCCAGCTCTACCAGCGGAGCGCCGACGTCTTCCTCGGCGTCCCCTTCAACATCGCGAGCTACGCGCTCCTCACGCACATGCTCGCGCAGCAGTGCGACCTCGAGCCCGGCGACCTGGTGTGGACCGGCGGGGACTGCCACGTCTACGACAACCATCGCGAGCAGGTCGAGACCCTGCTCGAACGCGATCCGCTCCTCTACCCCTCCCTCCGCTTCCGCCGCCGCCCACCTTCGATCTTCGACTACGACTTCGAGGACTTCGAGGTCGTGGGGTACGAGCACCACCCGGCGATCCGCGCGCCGGTCGCCGTGTGACGGTTGCGCTCGTCGCCGCCGTCGCTCGTAACGGCGTCATCGGCCGCGACGGAGGCATCCCGTGGCGGATCCCGGAGGACGTCGCCCACTTCAAGGAGCTTACGACCGGGCACGCGGTCGTGATGGGACGCCGGACATGGGACTCGCTGCCCGAACGCTTCCGGCCGCTGCCGGGACGCCGCAACGTCGTCGTGACTCGAAACATGGACTGGCGAGCCGACAACGCGGAGCGCGCAGGCTCGGTCGACGAGGCGCTCGCTCTCCTCGGCGACGACGAGCGCGTCTTCGTGATCGGCGGAGCCGAGATCTACGCGGAGGCTCTTTCGCATGCCGACGAGATGTTCCTCACGGAGATCGAAGACGACGTGGCCGGGGACACGCTCTTTCCATCCTGGGATCGCAACGAGTTCGTGCAGGCCTCCAGGGACGAGCACGTCTCGGACGAGGGCGTGCCCTTCGCATTCGTCACGTACCGCCGCCACTCGGCGCCGCGTCAGCTCGCGGCGCTCGCCGCGGTCGACGCGCTCCTGGCAAAGGAAGGGGTCGACTACTGGCTGTTCGGCGGCTGGGCGGTGGACTTCTACGCCGGTTCGATCACCCGATCGCATTCGGACGTCGACATCGCGGTCTGGCTCGACGATCTCACGAGGATCGCGGTTCTGCTCGAGGATGCCGGCTGGCGCCACGCACCGGAGCCCGACGAGGACGGCGGGACGGGCTACGAGCGCGCTGGTGTCCGGCTCGAGCTCACGTTCCTCGTCCGCGCCGACGGCGGACGTGTGCTGACGCCGCTGCGAACCTTCGAAGCCGTGTGGCCCGAGGACGCGTTCGGCGGCGCCGTTGGTGAGCTCGAAGGCGTTCGCGCGCGTCTCGTCGGACTCGGGGCGCTCACGCGCGGGAAGTCGACTCCGCGCGAAGATCCCGTCGAGGCCGCGCGCGATCGTGCAGACTTCGACGTCCTGTCCGGGCTCGGGGGCGGTCGCTAGCATGCGCGCACCGTGAGCACCGAGCTTCACGTCTCGCGCGAGCACCTCGACGCCCGCCTTCCTGAGCTGCGTGCGCTGAGCACCGAGCGCGGGACGCTCGAGCTGATCGTCGTGCGGCCGGAGGAAGGCGAGCGCGAGCTGCCTGCGACGGCCGAGATCGCGCTCGAGGACGGGCTCGTCGGCGATCGCTGGGCTCCGCGCATCGACGAGAACGCCGCCGTGTTCAGGCAGAACCAGCTCACGCTCGCCTCGACCCACCTGCTCGCGCTGATCGCCGAGCCGGAACGCTGGCCGTTGTCGGGAGACAACCTGCTGGTCGACATGGGCCTCGACATGGAGACCCTGCCGGTCGGCAGCAGGCTCGCGATCGGCGACGACGTGATCGTCGAAGTCTCCGAGGTGCCGCACACCGGATGCGCCAAGTTCTCGGCGCGATTCGGGAGCGACGCGTTGAAGTTCGTCAACTCCCCCGAGGGCCGTGCGCTACGGCTGCGGGGCGTGAACGCGCACGTCGTCGTCCCCGGCGTGATCTCGACCGGCGACGCGATTCGCCGGCTTTAGGAGACGCGCCGGATACCGAGCACGCGGGCCTTCCACGATCCGCTCGGTGCCTGGACGTCGACCTCGTCCCCAACCGATGCGCCCATGAGGGCCGCTCCCAGCGGAGAGTCGGGGGAGACGCCTCCGACCGCGGAGATCTCGACCTCCATGGCGTCGCCGTCCTCGTCGGCGATCTCGACGAACGATCCGACGCCGACGTGCTCGTCCGTATCGTGCTCGACCGTCACCGCATGACGTAGGCGCTCCCGCAGGGCCCTGATGCGGGCTTCGAGAAGGCCCTGCTCGTTCTTCGCCGCGTGGTATTCGAAGTTCTCGGCGAGATCGCCGAACTCCCGTGCCGTCTTGATCGCCTCGGTGGCGGCTTTGCGGCGCGGGCCCTCCATTTCGGCGAGCTCGGCCTCGAGGGCCGCTCGCTGCTCGGCGGTCAGGTACTCGGTCCTCGGCTCGCTCACAGCGGTAGAGCCTAGTTACTCGGCCGACAGCGCTTGCCGGCGTCGAGCATGCGAGCTCCACTCGTTGCAGCTACCCCAAAAGGGTCATAAGGTGCGACCACGGCGGCACCAACCGCCGACACGCCGGTCAGCGATACGGGGGCAACAGGACATGGGGAGAGCGGAGGCGCCGCGCGACGCGGACCAACTCGGCGGCCCAGAAATCGGGCCTGTCTTGCATCGCCGGCGTGATGAGGCGCTGGGTCCTTGGCGCGTCGCGGCAACCGGCTTTCTGATCACGATCGTGGCGACCCTCACCGTTGCCGCGCTCGCGGCGGCACCCTCGGAGCGACTCGCGGTCGACTTTCGACGCGTCTACATGCCGGCCGCCGAAGCCGTCCTCCATGGCGAGTCGCCGTATCTCGTCGCGCGCGGCGGATATGTGTATCCGCCGCAGCTCGCCTTCGTGCTGACGCCGATGACGTTCCTGCCCGACGATGTCGCCGCGATCCTCGCGCTCTTTCTGGTGGCCGCGCTCCTCGTCGTCACGCTCTTCGTTCTGGGCGTGCGAGACATCCTGTGCTACCTCGCGCTGTTCGCGTGGGCACCCACGTGGCAAGAGCTCGACATGGCGAGTATCACACCAGCGCTCGCCCTGTTCGTCGCGCTCGCCTGGCGCTCGCGAGATCGGACGTGGCCGCCAGCGCTCGCCCTCGCCCTCGTCGTGCCCGCGAAGTTGTTTCTCTGGCCGCTCTTGGTCTGGACGTGCGCGACGCGGCGTGTGCGGGTGACGGCGTACGCGGTCGCTCTCGGGGTCGGAATGACGGTCGCCGTCTGGGCCGTCCTCCGATTCCAAGGCCTCGCTCAGTATCCGGCGATGCTCCGAGGACTTCACGAGACCGAGGCTCAGAGAGGCTATTCGCTGGTCGGAGTCACCTTGTCGCTCGGACAGGCGCG
>DATAET010000120.1:0-2095 GCA_036257855.1 Gaiellaceae bacterium
CACCTTGTCTCCCGGATGCCATCGGAGCAAACGAGCCACGAGCTTCGAGTACGTGCGGACGGGGTTTCCGTTCAGCGAGACGATCACATCACCTGCGCCGACACCCGCGCGTGCCGCCGGAGAGCCGGCTCTGACACCGCCCACGACAACGCCCGAGGCCGTGTTGCCGAACGACGTCGACGTAGCGACCGAGATGCCGAGGAACGGCGTCGCGCCGATGTGGACGGAGGCGGAGGACCGGCCGGACTCGATCTGCCTCACGATCGACGTCGCTCGATTGATCGGGATCGCGTACCCGTCGCTCTCGCTCGAGCGCAATCGAGCATCGAGCGATGCGGCCGCACTCATGCCGATCACGCGCCCGGCGCTGTCGAGCAACGGGCCGCCCGAGTCCCCGGGCCGCAGGCCTGCATCGGTTTCGATCAGGCGCGTGAGGCGAGTGGAGCTCCCCTGCCCCTCGTCGACGGTAATCGTCTGTCCGAGACCCGTGACGGCCCCCTCTTTCGTCGTGAGCGAGCCCGTCCCGCCGGCGTTTCCGACGGAAGTGACGTCGTCGCCCATCTGGACCGTGGACGAGTTGCCGACCAAAACCGTCTCGAGCCCCGACGCGCCGCGGAGCTTCAGCAGGGCGACGTCAGCCGAGACGCTGTACCCGAGCACTCGCGCGCCGTAGCTATGTCCGGTTTCGGGGACCTGCACACGGATCCGCGTCGCACCGCGGATGACGTGGTTGTTCGTCAGTACCTCGCCCGAGGGCGCGAGGACCATGCCCGTGGCCGCGGCCGTCGCGTTCGCGTATCCGAGGCGCGTCTCGATCACGACGACACCGGTCGCGCTCGAAGCGGAAGCGCCGCCGGCCGCTGGAACACCACCCACGGAAATAGCCATCGCCGCAATGACTGCAACGAGGACGAGCCGGCGGACGGGGCTACTCCGGAGAAGCCTCACAGAACCTCCTTGATAACGGACGAACCTGAAGAGCGACTTAGAGTCGTCTAAGAGCTCTTCTAGCATCTCGCCCGTGAACTCCACCGAGGTCCGCCGCTACGAGATCGACGCCAGCTCGACGGGCACGTTCGGCCGCGTCCTCTGGAGCTGCCGCGATCAGCACTTCGTCGCCGACGGTCCCGTCCAGAACGGCTGCCCGGGTGAGGCCGTCACGCCGGCGGAGCTGTTCCTCGCGGGCATCGCCACCTGCGGCGTCGAGCTCGTCCAGGTGATCGCGAAGGCGGACGGCGTGCCCGTTCGCGCGGTCCAGGCGGAGGTCGAGGGCGTCCTCGATCCGGCGAACCCGGTTCGCCAAGACGTGAGGGTGTTCAACTCGGTGCGGCTCCGGTTCGAGCTCGCCGGCATCGACGAGCCGCGTGCGCGGGAGCTCGTCGAGGGCTTCAAGCGCAGATGACCGCTCTTCGGGAGCGTCGCAGTTGCGACGCCGGACGTGACGGTGGAGGTCGACGTCGTCCCCTAGGCGCGACGCCGAGCGACGTACGCTCGCCACGCGTCAGGCCCGGGGCTGCGAACGCGGGCCGCTGGATTCATCGTCCGGGTCGGGCAACGTCGGGTAGTCGGTCGGGTAGAGACCGGCGGCGAAGCCGTACACCGTGTCGCCGGAGCGGTGCAGCTGCGTGAACTCTCGCGCCACCTCGTCCACAACTCGTTCCCAAAACTCCGCCGCACGGTCGGCCGGAATGCGGGCGTGGCGAAGGATCGTGCGCAGCTGGTCGGCCTCGTGGGCCGGGACTGATTCGGCCGCTGCGACGGACAGCGCGTTGGCGTGCACCGTCGTCGGGTCCTCGCCGGGGCGGTTCACGACCCCGACGTAGAACACGCGCGCCGTGCGGCCGTAGTAGCGCTCGTCGATGGCGCGGACCCGCCGCGTGCGCACGACCCGCAGCATGCCCGCCTCGACCAGCACGTTGACGTGGTGGGCGACCGTGCTCTTGGGACGCTCGACCGCGGCGGCGAGCTCGGCGACGGTCGCCGCCCGTTCGAGCAGGAGATCCAGGATCGTGGCACGCAGCGCGTCGGCCATCGCGCGCAGCTGCGCGGGTGCCGTGACCACGAGCCGATCGGCGAGCTCGTAGTCCGGTATCGA
>DATAET010000121.1:0-39297 GCA_036257855.1 Gaiellaceae bacterium
GCGGCGCGAGCCTCCATCATCTCGGCGAGCCGATAGAGGACCTGCCCGCGGTTGTACGCAGTCGTCCCGGCCCAGGCGGGGAACCCCGCGCGCGCGGCGCGAACGGCGTCACGGGCGTCCTTGCGCGACGCGCGCGCGATGTTGTGACCGTCCGCCTCGAACGTCCTTCCGGACTCGGAGCGCGGGAAGGCCCCGCCGACGTACAGCTTGTATGTCTTCTTGACCGAAAGCCGGGTCACTCGTCGAACCTCAGGTACGGGGCGAGGCCGTGGCGCCCGCCCTCGCGGCCGAAGCCGGACTCCTTGTAGCCGCCGAACGGCGACGTCGGGTCGAAGCGGTTGTACGTGTTGGCCCACACGACACCCGCGCGCAGACGCTCGACCATCCACAGGATCCGCGAGCCCTTCTCCGTCCACACGCCCGCGGAGAGGCCGTAGGGCGTGTTGTTCGCCTTCTCGACCGCCTCGTCCGGCGTCCGGAACGTGAGCACGGAGAGCACCGGCCCGAAGATCTCCTCCTGTGCGATCCGGTAGCTCTGGGCGACGTTCGTGAAGAGCGTCGGGACGAACCAGTAGCCGCGGTCGGGAAGCCGGCACTCCGGCTGGAAGATCTCCGCCCCCTCGTCCTCGCCGCTCGCGACGAGCTCACGGATCTTCTCGAGCTGCGCCTGCGAGTTGATCGCCCCTACGTCGGTGTTCTTGTCGAGCGGGTCGCCGACGCGAAGAGTCGACAGGCGCCGCTTGAGCTTCTCGATGAGCGGCTCGTAGATGGATTCCTGCACGAGCAGCCGCGAGCCCGCGCAGCAGACGTGGCCCTGGTTGAAGTAGATGCCGTTCACGATCCCCTCGACGGCCTGGTCGAGCGCCGCGTCGTCGAAAACGATGTTCGCCGCTTTCCCGCCGAGCTCGAGCGTCATCCGAACGTCGCGTCCCGCGAGCTCGCGCATGATGAGCTTCCCGACCTCGGTCGAGCCGGTGAATGCGAGCTTGTCGATGCCGTCGCTGCGCACGAGGTGCGCACCGGTCGTGCCGTCGCCCGTGACGAGGTTCACGACGCCGGCTGGCAGCTCCGCCTGCCGGCAGATGTCGGCGAAGATCATCGCGGTCAGCGGTGTCGTCTCCGCCGGCTTCAGCACGACGGTGTTGCCGCACGCGAGCGCGGGCGCGATCTTCCACGAGAGCATGAGCAGCGGGAAGTTCCAGGGGATGATCTGAGCCGCCACGCCGAGCGGACGCGGTGTCCGTCCCGGGTAGGCGTACTCGAGCTTGTCGGCCCAGCCCGCGTAGTAGAAGAAGTGCGCGGCCGCGAGCGGGATGTCGACGTCGCGCGACTCGCGGATCGGCTTCCCGCCGTCGAGCGACTCGGCGACCGCCAGCTCGCGCGAGCGCTCCTGGATCAGCCGCGCCAGGCGGAACAGGTACTTCGCCCGCTCGGGCGGCGCGAGCGCCGACCAGCCGTTCTCGAACGCGTGACGGGCGGCCCGGACGGCCAGGCGCACGTCCTCCTCGCCCGCGAGCGCAACCTCGAAGAGTCGCTCCTCCGTCGCCGGCGAGATCGACTCGAACCACTCGCCGCTCTTGGGCTCGACCTCCTCCCCACCCACGAACAGGCCGTACCGCTCGCGGATCGAGACGATGTCGCGCGCCTCCGGCGCCGGTGCGTAATCCCACTCGAAGGTCGCGGGGGCGTGAGACTCGCGCTTCTCGACCTGGGCCATCAGTCGATGGTGAAGTAGTCGCCGGACTGGTAGCGCCCCGTCCGCTCCTTGCGGAGTTGCATGAGGACGTCGTTCAGCAGCGAGGACGCCCCGAAGCGGAACAGGTCGGGCGTCATCCACTGTGGGCCGAGCGTCTCGTAGAGCGTCACGAGGTACTGGACCGCCTGCTTCGACGCGCGGATTCCGCCGGCAGGCTTGATGCCGACGACGTGCCCGGTCTCCGCGTGGACGTCGCGGACGACCTCCATCATGCAGAGGGTGACCGGGAGGGTCGCCGCGGGGCTCACCTTGCCCGTGGACGTCTTGATGAAGTCCGCCCCCGCTGCGATCGCGATCAGCGAGGCGCGGCGCACGTTGTCGTATGTGCCGAGCTCGCCCGTCTCGAGGATCACCTTCAGGTGCGCCTCGCCGCACGCCTCCTTCACCTGCACGATCTCGTCGTAGACCTTCGCGTACCGCCCGGAGAGGAACGCGCCGCGATCGATGACCATGTCCACCTCGTCGGCGCCGAACTCCACGACCGCTCTCGTCTCCGCCACCTTGATCTCCGTCGGCGACTGCCCGGACGGGAACGCCGTCGCGACCGAGGCGACCTTGACGCCGCTGCCGCCGAGCCGTTCCTTGGCGATGCCGACGAGGCTCGGGTACACGCACACTGCGGCGACAGAGGGCACGGAGAGGTCCACCGGGTCGGGGCGGATGGCCTTCGAGCAGAGCGCCGCGATCTTCCCCGGCGTGTCCCGGCCCTCGAGCGTGGTCAGGTCCATCATCCTGACCGCGAGCTCGAGAGCCTGCACCTTCGATTCCCGCTTGATCGATCGCTTCGCGAGCGTGGCCGCGCGCTCCTCGAGTGCGACGGCGTCGACCGAGCCGATCCGTGGGAGCCGCGGCCCCGACGGCAGCTCGAACCCGCCGACGAGTGCAGGGGCCCTGGCCATGATCCGAGTGTAGTCCCGTGCGGGCTACAGCCCGAGCCGCTCGAGCATGCGCGGATCGCGGCGCCATTTCGGCCGCACCTTCACCTGGAGCTCGAGGAAGAGAGGGCGGCGTCCGACGAGCGCTTCGACCTCCGGACGTGCGCGCGTGCCGATCTCGCGCACCATCGCACCCTTCTTCCCGACGAGGATTCCCTTCTGGGACTCCGTCTCGACGTAGATCACCGCACGGAGCCGCCGCTCCTCGATCTCCTCCACCTCGACCCAGACGGCGTGTGGCACCTCCTCGCGCGTGAGGTGCAGCGCCTTCTCGCGGACGACTTCCGCGACGCGCTCATCCAGCGAGAGATCGGTCGCCTGCTCGGCCGGGAAGTACGCAGGCCCCTCCGGGAGGAGCAAGACGAGATCGCCCCGTAGCTCGCCAACGCCCTCCCGAGTCTTGGCCGAGACCGGGTGGAGGGCGTGGAAGTCACCGAGCGCGGCCGCGGCCTTCATCTGAGTCGCGATGTGGGACGGCTTCAAGCGGTCGACCTTGTTGAGCGCGATGACGACGGGCTTGTCGAGCGCGAAGACGCGGCGGCCGACGAACCGGTCGCCAGCCCCGATGTGGGCGCGAGCGTCGACGACGAAGAGCACCGCGTCGACGTCGTCGAACGATGCGTCGACCGTCTGCTGCATGCGCTCCGTCAGCGGATCGATCGGACGTTGGAAGCCCGGGAGGTCGACGAGCGCGAGCTGGTAGTCGCCTCCGTGGGCGACGCCGAAGAGGCGGCGGCGCGTCGTGTTGGGGACGCGGGAGGTGATCGCGATCTTCTCGCCGCAGAGCGCGTTGACGAGCGTCGACTTCCCGACATTCGGCCTGCCGGCGACCGCGACGAATCCGGATCTCACGGGAGGCTCGAGCTGTCGAACGACTCGGGCAGGAGCTCGTCCGTCGTCATCGTCACCACCCGACCGCCGTTGCGAAAAACGACGCGCTCGACCCCGAGCTCGTGGAGCCACTGACGGCACCCACCGCAGGGCGCGGCCGTGATCGCCGCGACGGCGAAGTCACCGGGGCCGTACCCCTCGACGACGGCGCGGGCGAGAGCGGTTCGCTCGGCGCAGACGCCGAGCGGATAGGCCGCGTTCTCGACGTTGACCCCCTCGATCACGCGCCCGTCGCGAGCCAGGACGGCACACCCGACGTGGAAGTTCGAGTACGGCGCATACGCACGAGCGGCGACGGCGTCGGCCATGGCCAACAGCTCCTCGTCGGGGACGAGCAACGCCGTCATCCGAACGCCTGGAAGAGGAGGAGCGTGACGAGCGCGCCGAGCAACCCGCCGCTCGCCACCTCGGACGAGGAGTGCACGCCGGTCTCCACACGGGTCTGTGCCACAAGCAACGCCATGATGAACGTCAGGGAGGAGACGAGGAAGCTGTGCGGCGTTCCCTCGACGATCAACGTCACGGCCATCCACCCCGCGAACGCCACCGCGGCATGTCCGGAGGGCAGCCCGCCGCGAAGCGGTGTCCCGCGACCGGTGTACGCCTTCACGGCGATCACGAGGATGACGGTCACGGCGAGCGCGACGAGGGTGAGCTCTGCAGGCGCGTCGGCGAGACGCGTGAGGAAGCGCGAGCTTCGCGTGGCCACCTCGCCGGAGAAGACGAGGTAGCCGACCGCGACTGCGTTGAGCGCGGATACGAGCACCGCGCCTGCCGCGATGTCCTTCGCGATCTTCGCCATCGGGTCGAACGACGTCGACGCCACGTCGACGGCTGCCTCGACCGCGGTGTTCACGAGCTCGGCGACGAGGACGAATGTGATCGCGAGCAGGAGCACCGCGAGCTCGAGCTTCGTCGCACCGAAGCCGACGGCCGCGATGAGCACGGCCGCCGCGATGACGAAGTGCACCCACAGGTTCCGCTGCGTCCGGACCGAGTGCACGATCCCCTCGGCGGCGAAGTTGAAGCTCTGGAAGAGCGACTGGCTGCGCTGGCGGGTCATCGTGCCGCGAGCGCCCGCTCGCGCTCGTCCATTGCGTCACCGTGCTCGTATCCGAGGAGGTGCAGGAGGCCGTGGACGAGCGGAGCACGCCATTCCTTCCCGACCACCTCGGGGCAGAGCACGACGTCGCCGAGCGCGCGTGGGACCCCGGCCGGCAGCTCGTCCCTCCCGTCGAGCGGAAAAGAGAGGACGTCCGTGGCCTCGTCGATGCCGAGGTGCTCGCGTTTCAAGGAGCGCATCTCGTCGGCGGCGACGAACGCGATCCCGAGCTCTCCGTCGGAAACGCCTTCGTCGGCGAGGACGACGCGGGCCAGCTCGGCGGCTGCGCGCTCGTCGGCCTCGAGCCCGCTGCGGTTCGTCGTCTCGACGACGATCACCGGCGACGCGCCGTGCCCGTCTCCTCGGCGTGACGCTTGTACGCCTCGACGATCCGCTGCACGAGCTTGTGCCGCACGACGTCCTCGTTGCCGAACTCCACGAACCCGATGCCGTCGATCCCGGCGAGGATCTCGCGCACTTGGATGAGCCCCGAGGCCTGCTCGCGCGGAAGGTCGATCTGCGTCACGTCGCCCGTGACGACCATCTTCGAGCCGAACCCGAGCCGCGTCAGGAACATCTGCATCTGCTCGGGCGTCGTGTTCTGCGCCTCGTCGAGGACGATGAACGAGTCGTTCAGCGTCCGTCCCCGCATGAAGGCGAGCGGTGCGACCTCGATCGTCCCCCGCTCCATGTACCCGGCGAGGCGCTCCGGGTCGAGCATGTCGTAGAGCGCGTCGTAGAGCGGACGCAGATACGGGTCGACCTTCGCGAGCATGTCGCCCGGGAGGAACCCGAGCCGCTCGCCGGCCTCGACCGCCGGGCGGGTGAGGATCACCCGGCCCACGGCGCCGTCGGACAGCGCCGACACGGCGAGGGCCATCGCGAGGTACGTCTTGCCCGTTCCCGCCGGCCCGATTCCGAAGGTCACCGTCGCGCCGCGTATAGCGTCGACGTACCGTTTCTGGTTCACCGTTTTCGGCGTGATGTTCTTGCCGCGATGGCGCCAGACCACGTCGTCGAACACCTCGCGCACGTCCTCCGCCTGGTCGAGTGCGGCGAGCACCGCGCCCACGGTGTCCGGGCCGATCTGGTGGCCGCCCTCGACGAGCTCGACGAGCTCGTCGACGACCGCGCGCGCCGCGGCGACGTCGGCATCCGCGCCACCGAGCGTGAGCCGGTTGCCACGAAGCCCGATCGTGCAGTCGAGCCGCTCGCGCAGGGCGTCGAGGACGCCGTCCTCCACGCCGGCGAGCTCCGCGGCGACCTCGTTCGAGACGTCGAGCACCTGTTGCACGTGGCTCAGTGTAGGGGTGTCATCTGCCGCGAAAGCCCGGGCCGACGTCGTCGTACGCCTCCGCGACGAGGGCTTCGAGCGCGTCGTCGAGTTGCGCTTCGTCGGTGATACGCAGGCGGTGCGTGACCACGAGCTTCGTCGTGTGGAACGCCGAGAAGAGGCACGGGTGGTCGGCCTCGCGGACGAGGTCGACGTTCAGCTCGAGCTTTCGTCCGTTGACGAACGCGGCCGCGAAGACGCGGTTGCGCTTCCAGTAGACGATGGAGCTCCTCGGAGCGGCTTCCGACGGTCCACACCGCGCAACCATCTCCTCGAAGCGCCGGAAGAGAGCGACGGCGTCGGTATTCGTGCGTTCGAGATATGCGTCGACACTCGCGAGCTCGGCCACCTCAGGCGAGCTTTTCCTTCACGAGCTGGGAGACGGTGGACCCGTCCGCGCGGCCCGAGACCTGGTGCATGACCCCCGCCATGACGCGTCCCATGTCCCGGATGCTCGTCGCGCCGACCTCGGAGATGACGTCATCGATGATCTCCTCGATCTGCTCCTCGGACATCGGCTCGGGCATGAACTCCTCGAGAATCTCGAGCTCGTACTCCTCGTCCTCAGCCTGTTCCTCCCGACCGCCCGCCCGGAAGGCCTCGGCCGCTTCGACGCGGCGCTTGCGCTCGCGCTGCAGTACCTGCAGCTCCTCGTCCTCCGAAAGCGGGCGCTGCAGCTCCTTCTGGGCGGCCTGCAGCGAGTTGAGGACGAGGCTGAGCGCATCGCGCCGGTCCTCGTCGCGTGCGAGGCGCGCGGCCCGGAGCTCCTCCTCGATGCGAGCGAGCAGCGTCACAGCTGCCCCGCCTCGATCGCGTGTCGGAGCCTGCCGGCGTCGAAGCGCCCGCCGAGGACGTGCCAGTGCAGGTGGAAGATCGTCTGCCCCCCGCCCGGTCCGACGTTGACGAGCACCTTGTAGTCCTCGAGGCCGGCCTGCGCGGCCGTGTCCGCGACGAACCGCAGCATGCGGCCCGCCTCCTCGTCGGAGAACGCACCGACGTCGCGGAACGTGTCGACGTGGCGCGTGGGGAGCACGAGCAGGTGCGTCTCGGCCATGGGATTGATGTCGCGGATCGCGACGAAGCCGTCGGCCGCGTGCACGTGGTCCCCCTCTGCGACGAGCCGACAGAAGAGACAGTCAGGCTGCGACTGCAACGATTCCGTCATCGGAGACTCCGACGGCTCGAGCCGTCAGCAGTTGGCCAACCTCGCCGTCGACGAGCCACGGCGTGTAGTCGTCCGCGTACCCCCGGCCGGGGCGGTCGACGAGCACGCGGTCGGTCGTGCCGACCCTGGACGCCCAGCGTCGACGCGAAAGCTCGTCGGACAGCGCGCGCAACCGTGCACTGCGCTCCCTCTTCACCGCCGCGGGCACGGTGTCGGCTGCTGCCGTCGCGGTGCCCGGACGCGGCGAGTAGGGGAAGACATGGAGCCGTGTGAGGCCTGACTGCCGGACGACCTCCAGCGTGCGCTCGAAGGCGGCGTCGTCCTCGCCGGGGAAACCGACGATCACGTCAGCGGTGACGTTGAAGTCGGCGAGGGGCTCGAGCTTGGCGACGTACTGCGACGCCGAGTAGCGCCGCCGCATCGCGCCGAGCACCTCGTCGTCACCCGACTGGAGCGGGACGTGCAGGTGCCGTGACACGACGGGTGTGTCTCGCAGCGCGGCCACGAGATCACTCGAGAGATGGTTCACCTCGATCGACGAGAGCCGAAGCCGCTCGACGCCCGGGAGCGACCCGGCCGCGCCGACGAGCGTCGCGAGCGTGTACCCGGCCTCGCGATCGCGGAAGCAGCCGAGGTTGACGCCGGTGAGGACGAGCTCCCGATGTCCCTGCTCGACGCGACGTCGGATCTCGCCGAGGACGGCGTCGGCGCGGCGGCTCCGCGTTGCGCCGCGAACGAGGGGGATGACGCAGAACGCGCACGAGAACGAGCAGCCGTCCTGGATCTTCACGAACGCCCGCGTGCGCTCGAGCCTGGCGTCGGCCTGCACGCACCCAATCGCGCCGACGTCGCCTGCGACGGCGGCAGGGGTTTCCTCGCTCGGTCGCGCGACGACCGTCACGTTCGGCGGCATCGACCCGAACGCCCCCGCGAGGTTCGCCGCGCAGCCGGTGACGTACACGCGCCCGTGCGCACGGGCCGCGCGCGACACGACCTGCCGCGACTTCGACACCGCCTCGTTCGTGACGCAGCAGGTGTTCACGACCGCGATCTCTGCTTCCGAGGCGCGCTCGGCGTGACCGTCGGCGAGCAGGCGCTCGCGAACCGCTTGCGCATCCGCGTAGGACACCTTGCAGCCCAGGAAACGAACGGAAAAGCTCGCCATGGAGGGAACTAGCTTAGTGCCCTCGGGCGAACACGTCTGCGGCCCAGCCCTCCAGCTCGAGCCGTTCGACGGCGCTCCAGCCCTGCACGCGAGGCGTCTCGGATGCGAGGTAGCCCGAAGTGACCGCGACGCGAGCCGAGGTGCGCGGAAGGAACTGCTCGACGACGACGAGCTCGATGTTCGCCACGACCAAGTCGGTCTCCGGCAACTCGTCGACCAGCACGTCGAGACGTCGAACGGCCACCTCGACGTCGTTCGAGCGTGCGGTCTCGGCCGCCACAACCACGGCGACCGCGTCCGAGTCGACCGCGACGACCGGAGCGAACCCGAGCCTGTGGGCTGCAACCGCGACGACGCCCGATCCGCAGCCGGCGTCGAGCAGCGAACCGCGCTCGAGTCCAGGGAGGAGCTCGATGCAGGCCCGCGTCGTCGGGTGTGCGCCCGTCCCGAACGCACGGCCGGGGTCGACGACGACCGAGATCTCGTCAGTCGGCACCGGTGTCCAGGGCGGGCCGATCCAGAGCCCGCCCGCGCGCACGGGACGGTGGAACTCCTTCCACCGCTCCTCCCACCCGTCCGGCACTTCGTCGACGCGGGCGTCGGGATACGCGGCAGCGACCGCCCGCGCACCCACGTCGTCCGTGTAGACGGCGAGCTCGGCCGTGTCCGGGACTTCTTCGGCGAGCTCCTCGAATCCATCGGGGAAGCGCTCGAGGAGCCACGCTCTCGCGAGCTCCACATCAGTCGTCGGCACGGAGAACGCGACGCGGAGGACGTTCAGCGAAGCGCGCTCTTGAGCCGCCGGAAGAACCCTTCGTCCTCGTCGTCGGCAGAGACGTAGGACTCGGGCCCGAGTTGCTCGTCGAGCTCCTCGACGAGCCGCCGCTGTTGGGCGTCGAGCACCGTCGGCACGGCGACGTCGAGCCGAACGTACAGCGACCCCCGGCGCGAGCCGCGCAACGACGGCATCCCTTCGCCCTTCAGCACGCGGACCTCGCCGGGTTGCGTCCCGGGTGGCACGTCGAGCTCGACCTCGCCGGCGAGCGACGCGACCGTGGCTCTCGTCCCGAGCGCAGCGTCGGTCATGGTGAGACGGAGTGCCGTGTGCAGATCGTCCCCGTCGCGGACGAAACGCGGGTCCGGCCGGATGCGGACGATCACGAACGCGTTTCCGCGCTCCTGGCTCCGGAAGGCGGCGTGCCCCTCGCCGCGGACCCGGATCTGCTGCCCGTCGTGGATGCCCGGCGGAACGTCCACCTCGATCGAGCCGTGCGTGACGACGCGCCCTTCGCCGGCACAGTCGGCGCACGCCTGCTCGAGGACCTCGCCGCCGCCGGCGCAATCCGGGCACGTCCGCTGCTGAACGAACTGGCCGAAGATGTTCTGGGAGACGCTCCGGACGACCCCGGCGCCGCCGCACGTCGGGCAGCTCCGGGACGACGTGCCAGGCTCGGCACCCGTCGCGTCGCAGCGCACACAGGGCAACGCCACGTCGACGGGCACGGTCAGCGCGACGCCGGCGAACGCGTCCTCGAGCTCGATCTCGACGACGGCCTGGACGTCACCGCCTCGCTGAGCACGCTGCCGCTGCGCCGCGCCTCCGAACAGATCCTCGCCGAAGAACGCCGCGAAGACGTCCGACAGGCTCCCGAGGTCCGTGAACGCGGGCTCGAACCCTCCTCGCCTCAGCCCGGCCTTTCCGTAGCGGTCGTACGTCGCGCGGCGCTCCGGATCGGACAGCACCTCGTAGGCTTCGGCGACGTCACGGAAGCGCACGTCCGCGTCCGGTGCGCTCGACACGTCCGGGTGGAGCTCGCGCGCCAGCGTACGGAACGCACGCTTGATCTCGGCGTCGCTCGCCGTACGCGAGACGCCGAGCACCTCGTAGTAGTCGCTCTCCGTCGTCGCCATCCGGCTCAGGCGTCCTCGTATACGTCCTCGACGAAGCGAGAGAGCTCGAAGGCGGCCGCCCGAACGGTCCGGATCGCCTTCTCGTAGTCCATGCGCAGCGGGCCCACGAGGCCGATCGCGCCGAGCGGGGTCGAGCGGATGCCGTAGGTCGCGCCGACGAGCGATACCGAGTGGAGCTCCGCACCGCCCACCGCCGGCCCGACGTGGACGACCGGACGCTGCGGCTCGAGTGCCTCGCTGACGAGCTCGAGCACCGCGGCGCGCCGCTCGAGGAGCTCGACGAGGCGCATCGTCGCCTCGACCTCCTCGGCGCGTGCACCGCCGACGAGCCCTGCGGTGCCACCGACGAACACCTCCGGGCCGACCTCGGCGCCGACCTCGAGCAGCGTCTGGCCGATGAGGGCGAGGAAGGCGCGCTCGGGGGGCGTCAGGCCTGGCGACTCGAGACGGCGCCGGACGACGCTCGAGCCGAGCCGCTTGCCGACGAGCTGGTCCTCGAGGTACTCCGCAGCCCACGCGACGAGTCCCGGGTCGACGGGCTCGTCCAGCCGGAACATGCGCTTCGTCACGCCGCCCGTTGAGGTGATCACGACCACCATGACCGTCGTCGGCTGCAGCCGCAGCACCTCGATGTGGCGGATCGACGCCGTCTCGAGCGACGGCGCCGAGACGAGCGCAAGGAGACGCGTCGCGTCCGAGAGCATCTCGGTTGTCATGCGCAGGGCCTGCTCGATCTCGTTGCGCATCGAGCGGAGATCGACCCCCAGGTCGCCCGGCCTTCCCTCGAGCGTGTCGACGAGCTCCTCGGCGTAGATGCGGTACCCGCTCTCCGTCGGCATCCGCCCCGCAGACGTGTGCGGATGGGTCAGGAGCCCGAGCGTTTCGAGCTCGGCGAGCTCACCTCGGACGGTCGACGGGGAGACGGCGAGACCGGAGCGCTCGACGAGCACGCGGGAGCCGACCGGCTGGCCCGTTGCGACGTACTCCTCGATCACCCGCCGCAGGATCTCGCGCTTCCGCGGAGTCAGCTGCATCCTGCTTTCGATGGTAGCCGCGTCTTCCGCTGTCGCCAGGGCGCCGCTAGGCCATCAGGTCGGCGGTGACCGCACCGCCCAGGAAGCGCCCGCGGCGCGTTAACCGCAGCTCCTCGCCGTTGCCGTTCGAGCTCCGTTCGACGAGGCCGCGGTCCACGAGTCGCGCGAGCGCCTCGCGATCGAGCGCGTCGGCGACGTCCGCGACCGACACGGGCTCGTCGAGGCGGAGGCCGAGCATGAGGAGCTCACGGGAGCGCGTGTCGTCGTCGATCGACTCGAGCTCGCCCGGCGGCTCGCAGCCGGCGCCGAGCGCGCTCACGTACCGCGCCAGGCTGGGCAGGTTCCGCCGGCGCGTTCCGGCGACCGTGGAGACGGCACCGATCCCGACCCCGAGGTAGTCGCGCCCCTGCCAGTAGCCGAGGTTGTGCCGGGCGCGCAGGTCGCGACCGGAGGCCCGTGCTCCGTCGAGGCAGAAGTTCGCCGTCTCGTACCACCGGTAGCCGGCACCCGTGAGCCTCTCGACCACTTGCTCGAAGTAGCCCTCCATCGCGTCGGCTTGCCGGACGAGCTCCTCGCCGTGGGCATGGGTGAATCGCGTGCCCGGCTTCGCCTCGAGCTCGTAGCAGGACAGGTGCTCCGGCTCCAGCGCAAGGGCTCCGGAGAGGTCGCCCTCGAGGTCGGCGGGGCTCTGGCCGGGAATGCCGTAGACGAGATCGAGGGAGATGTTGTCGAATCCGGCATCACGGAGAGTGTGCACTGCGCCTCGGACGTCGTCGGGTGACGCGCGGCGCTCGAGCACGCCGAGCAACCGCGGATCGAAGGTCTGTGCGCCGAGGGAGACGCGCGTGACTCCGTGCTGGCGCAGCAATGCTGCGAGCGGAGCTGTCACGGTCTCCGGGTTCGCCTCGACCGTTACCTCCCCCGCGTTCGGCAAGGCCTGCAGCAGTCGGTCGAGCGCCTCGGGCTCCGTGAACGTCGGCGTGCCGCCGCCGACGAAGACCGTCTCGACGTCATGGGCCAGAAGGGCGCGTCGAAGATCGAGCTCCGCAAGCAGCGCGTCGACGTACTCACCGTGCCGTTCGCTGCCGCCGACGACGGTGACGAAGTCGCAGTACCCGCAGCGGTGCGAGCAGAACGGCATGTGCACGTAGAGGTGTCGGACGTGCCCCATCGCTACCGGCGTCTGTCCGAGTCGAGGTTGAGAACCGCGAGGAAGGCCTCCTGCGGCACTTCCACCCCGCCGACCTGCTTCATCCGCTTCTTCCCCTTCTTCTGCTTCTCGAGCAGCTTCCGCTTCCGCGTGATGTCGCCGCCGTAGCACTTCGCGAGCACGTCCTTCCGCCGCGCCTTGATCGTCTCGCGCGCGATGATGCGCGACCCGATCGCCGCCTGCACGGGCACGTCGAACATCTGCCGCGGGATCTCCTCGCGCAACCGCTCCACGAGCTGACGCCCGCGGTCGTAGGCGGCGTCCCGGTGGACGATCAGCGAGAGAGCGTCCACCTGCTCGCCCCCGACCAGGACGTCGACCCGGGTGAGCTCGCCGGGACGGAAGCCTGCGAGGTCGTAGTCGAAGCTCGCGTAGCCACGCGTCCGCGACTTCAGCTGGTCGTAGAAGTCGAGGACGATCTCCCCGAGCGGCAGCTCGTACAGCAGCAGGACGCGATCCTCGCTCAGGTACTCGAGGTGGTCGAAGCTCCCGCGGCGCTCGTTCGCGAGCTCCATGACAGCGCCGATGTAGTCCTTCGGGACGATGACCGAGGCCTTGACGTACGGCTCCTCGACCTGCTCGAGCTCGCGGGGCATCTCCGCGGGGTTGTGCACCTCGACCTCCTCGCCGGTCCGTGTCGTCGCGCGGTACGCGACGGTGGGCGCCGTGATGAGGAGGTCGAGGTCGAACTCGCGCTCCAGCCGCTCACGCACGATCTCCATGTGCAGGAGGCCGAGGAAGCCGCAGCGGAAGCCGAAGCCGAGCGCTTGCGAGGTCTCCGGCTCGTAGGAGAGCGACGAGTCGTTCAACTTCAGGCGCTCGAGCGCGTCGCGCAGCTCGGGATAGTCGTCGGAGTCCGTCGGAAAGATGCCGGCGAAGACCATCGGCTTGACGTCCTGGTACCCCGGCAGCGGCTCGGCGGCGGGGCGGCGACGCGACGTCAGCGTGTCACCCACGCGGAGGCGCGAGACGTCCTTCAGCCCCGTGATCACGTAGCCGACCTCGCCGGCCGAGAGCGTCGCGACCTGCTCGCGCGCAGGTGACATGACGCCGAGCTCCTCCGCGTCGAAAGCCGTGCCCTGTGCCATCGCGCGGAGCGGCTCGCGTGTCTCGAAGCTCCCGTCGACGACGCGGACGAAGGCGACGACCCCGCGGTACTGGTCATACGACGAGTCGAAGACGAGCGCGCGAGCGGGCGCGAGCGGGTCGCCCGCGGGCGCGGGAATCCGCTCGACGATCGCGTCGAGCACCTCGGGGACGCCGCTCCCTGTCTTCGCCGAGATCCGAAGCACGCGGTCCGGCGACTCGCCGACCAGGTTTCCGAGCTCCTTCGCAGTACCCTCGGGATCCGCCTGCGGAAGGTCGATCTTGTTCGTGGCGGGGACGATCTCGAGGCCGCTGTCGATCGCGAGGTAGGCATTGGCGAGGGTCTGGGCCTCGATGCCCTGCGCGGCGTCGACGACGAGCAGCGCGCCCTCGCAGGCCTGCAGCGAGCGCGAGACCTCGTAGGTGAAGTCCACGTGACCGGGGGTGTCGATGAGGTTGAGCTGGTGGCCGCGCCACGCGACGCGCACCGCCTGGGCCTTGATCGTGATGCCACGCTCGCGCTCGAGCTCCATCGAGTCGAGGAGCTGCTCGCGCATGTCGCGCTCGCTCACGGCGCCCGTGAGCTCCAGGATGCGATCCGCGAGCGTCGACTTGCCGTGGTCGATGTGCGCGATGATCGCGAAGTTGCGAATACGGTCTTGCTCCATAGGAATGGGGCGCTGCTCAGGGCTCCTCGCGCCGGGCTCGCAACAGTAGCAACGTCTCGAGCTCGCGCAGGCCGAGGATCCGGGCCGCGCCGACGTAGACGCTGCCGCCGACGACGAACGCGGCGCCGAGCGAGACGAGCTGCGCGCCGAGGCCTTCCCCGAGCACGGCGTCGAGCCCGTACCAGACCCCGAACGCGAGCCCGGCGGCGACCACCGAGCCGAGGGTCACCCGGAGCACGACGACGAGGGTGCGCCGCACGTGCTCGAGCCCGACCCGACGACGCATCATCACGAGGAGGACGACGGAGGCGACGACGTTCACGGTCGACGTCGCGAGCGGGATCCCCCAGATGCCGAGGCGGTAGAAGACCGTGTCGAACGCGGCGTTCAGGCCGACCGCGCCGAGGGCGATCGCGGTCGGCACCCAGTTCGTCTGCACGGCGTAGAAGCTGCGGTTGAGCACGAGCATCCAGCCGTTGAACACGAGCCCGATCGAGAACGCCTGCAGGCACTGTGCGACGATGGTCGTGTCGTCGGCCGTGAACTCACCACGCTGGTAGACGAGCTCGACGATCGGCTTCGCGAGCACGATCGAGAGCAAGCCGGCCGGGATCAGGAGGAAGGCGATCTGGCGTAGCCCGCCGTCGAGCGCACGTCGCAGGCCGCCCGTGTCACCGCGCGCAGCGAGTCGAGCCAGCGTCGGGAAGAGGACCGTCGTCACCGCGACGGCGAAGACGCCCTGCGGCAGCATGTACAGGCGAAACGCCTTGTCGATGGCCGCCGGTGCAAGCTCCGGATCGAGGAGCCGCGACGCGAAGAGCGTGTCGACGAGGAAGTTGACGTTGACGAGCCCGATCGTGAGCGTCACCGGCAGCATCAGCACGAGAACCCGTTTGACGGCTGGATCGCGCCAGTCGATGGCCATCGTCAGCCGCCCGTCGAGCCGGCGGAGCCACGGAATGGGCAGGAGCAACTGGACGAGCGTGCCGAGCACGACGACGCCCGCGTACAGGTAGAGCTGGCCGCTCTCGCCCTCGATGCGGGGGACGCCGAGGACGAGGCCGAGGACGATCACGAGGTTCCACGCCACGGGCGCGAGCGCCGGCAGCGCGAAGTGGTGGTACGTGTTCAGGATCCCGACGACGATGCCCGAGAGGCCGAGGAGGACCACGATCGGAAACAGGACGCGGGAGAGCCCGACGGCGAGGTCGAAGTCGCCGCCGGGGTCGCCGAACGGCCGCATCAGGAGCGGCGCGAGGAGGATGAACACCGCGGTGATGCCGCCGAGGACGAGGAGCGTGAGCCAGAAGAGCGTCGACGCGACCCGCCAGGCCCGTTTCTTCTCCCCTTTCTCGAGCAGCTCGCTGAAGACGGGGACGAACGCGCCGGAGAGCGCCGCGTCGGCGACGAGCGCCCGCACGAGGTTCGGGATCTGGATCGCGACGGTGAAGGCGTTGATGAGCCCGGAGACGCCGAAGAAGTAGGCACTGACCATCTCGCGCACGAGCCCGAGGACCCGTGAGACGGCGGTGGCGAGCGAGAAGACGGCAGTCGAGCGCGCGAGGCGGCGGGCGTGCCCGCTCTCCCCCTCGAGCGAGGAGGTCGTCGTGTCGGGGGAGGTCTCCATCGAGCCGGTCTCGGGCCCGATTCTCCCAGTCGGTCCTGCTACCATCGCGCGGCCCGCGACAGCGGGCGTTTCCTCGAATGGCCAACATCAAGCAGCAGCGCAAGCGTGTCGGGATTCAGGAGCGGCAACGCGCCGAGAACCTCCGCTACCGCTCGACGATCAAGACGCTGACGAAGCGCCTCGAGGGTGCCGTCTCGAACGGCGACGCCGAGCTCATCGCGGCCGAGCACCGCGAACTCGTGCGGACGATCGACCGCGCGATCACGCGCGGTGCTCTTCACCGCAACACGGCTGCTCGCAAGAAGTCGCGCGCCGCGAAGCTCGTCGCGACCGCGTCCTAGCGCGCGCCCGTCGGCGCAGCCCCGGGTCGGCGCGTGAGGTCGACGAGCGTCCGCTGCACCTCAAGGTCCGGCGCGAGGCGGCTCTGCCCCTTCAGCGCGCCGTCGAGCTCGGCGAGCCGTACCACCGCGTCCTCGAGCTCCTCCTCCGAGAACCCCTCCGCCTGTCCGTAGAGCTTCTGCGCTCGGAAGGGATGCAGCTTCAGGCGTCCGGCGGCCTCCTTCGGCTTGACGCCCTGGGCCGCGAGTGCCTTGAGGGAGCGGAGGCGCGCGAGATGGCCCCCGAGCGCACCGGCGAGCCGTGCTGCGCCGTCGCGGCGCTGTCTCGACTCGCGCTCGAACAACGCCTCGCTCACGTCGAGCGCGCGTGCGGTGTCGCGCACGGACCAGGCCTCGGTGAGCTCGTAGATCGGCACGTCCGCGCTCGCTGCCACGAGCGCGACGACCTCGCGCTCGCCGATCGGCTCGTCCGCCGCCCACGTGGCGAGCTTGTCCACCTCGGTCTTCAACGCCTGCGGGTCGTTGCCCACGAGCTGGAGGAGCGCGGCGACGGCGTCGGGCTCCGCGCGGACGCCTCGGTCGGCGAACTGCGCCGCGACCCACCCGTGGAGGTCCTTCTTGGGAACGTCGAACGAGAGCACCTGGCCCGCTTTCGCGCACGCCTTCCAGAGCGCCGAGCTCGACTTCAGCTCGTCTGCGACGAGCGCGAGGACCGTCGCAGGTGCCGGGCTCGCGACGTACGCCGCGATGGCCTCGGCATCGGCGGCCTTCCACCCGCCCTTGCGGCGCCCGTCCCCGTCCTTGCGGCCGTCGACGTCACGCACGACGACGAGACGGGCGTCGCCGAACAGGCTCCCCGCGTTGCACAGCGCAACGGCCTCCTCGCCGGACACATCGAGAGCGCTCGCGAGCTCGGTCGCCTCGGAAGCGAAGTGGCTCCTGAGTCGGTCGAGTGCCTTGTCGATCTTCGGGCGATCACCGCCGGTGATGAGGTAGACGACCTTTTCGGGCGCGTCGGCCACGCGCGCCAGCCTAGCTGTGCACGGCGAGTCTCCGGCCGTCCGACTCGACGACCACGCGCCCGTCCTCGTCCGTCCTGTACACGGCGAGTCCGGGTGAGCCGGCCAGCGCCGCGAGCGTCTCCGGCCGAGGATGGCCATAGTCGTTGTTCTTGCCGCACGAGATGACGGCGATGCGGGGCCGAAGCGTCCGGAGCTCGTCCGAGAGACCGGGATCCTCGGATCCGTGGTGGGCCACCTTCATGATCTCCACCGCGCGCAACGGCAGCCGTGCGGTGACATCCGACTCGGCGTCGGCCGACAGGTACACGTCCGTCTCGCCGTACGACGCGATGAGGACGACCGCGTTCTGGTTCGGGTCTTCGCTCGGGCTGCCGGCGTCGTTCGGCCACAGTACATCGAGGACGAGGCCGCCTGCTCGGAAGCGCGTGCCGGCCCTGACGACGACGATATGCACCCCGCGCCCTCGCGCCACCGCGAGGGCCTCCTCGCTCTCCGGGCCCGTCGCGGCGAGGCCGGGCTCGAGGACTTCGCCGACGTGGATCCTCCGGATGACGTCGGCCGCGCCGCCCACGTGGTCGCGTTGCGGGTGCGTCATGACGATCGCCGAGAGCGAGAGCACGCCCAGGCGGCGCAACTGTCCGGCGACGTTCGCCTCCGGCGGACCCTCGTCGACGAGGACGCGCGCACTCGGAGTCTCGAGGAGGGTCGAGTCGCCCTGGCCGACGTCGAGGAACGTCACCCTTAGACCTGCGGGGCGGTCCCACGCAGGAGCCGGCCGAGCCGCGACCCATGAGACCGCCGTGGCGAGCGGGACCGCGAGAAGGGCGACTGCGAGCCAAATCGAGCCCGCGGTCCGCATGCGCGCCCGCGCCGACCGCACGCCGAGCCACAGCGCTCCGCCACCGAGGGCCAGCAGTGTGGCCGAGCGGGTGCCCACCCGAGCGCCTGGAAGCACGGCGACCACGCGCGCGACGACCTCCAGCCAGGCGGCGGCCCACCCTGCGAGGGAAGCGAAGCCGGCAGCGGCAGAGGGTGACACCGGATCGACGATCGCCGCCAGGAGGCCGAGACCCAGGACCAACGGAGCGGCCACGAATGCGACGACGTTCGCGATGACCGTGTACACAGGTGCCTGGCCGAAGTGGAAGAGGACGATCGGGGCGGTGACGAGGCCGCAGGCCAAGGAGACGGATAGCGCATCCGCCACGCCGCTCGACAGTGGATAGCCGTCGAGCACGCGCCGCATCCGGGGAACAGCGACGAAGATGGCGGCGACGGCTGCGAACGAGAGCTGGAAGCCCGGCTCGAGCACGGACGTCGGCATCCACACCATCAAGACGAGCGCTCCGACCGCGAGGAAGTGCCAGCGATCGCGGGGTCTCGAGACGACCCACGCGAGTGACGCGAGCCCACCGGCGACGGCGGCCCGGATCACGGACGGCTGCCAGCCGACCGCGAGCACATACGCCGCGATGACGAACACGACCAGCAACTCGCGCTTCAGCCTGGAGAGTCGGAGGAGCCACCCGATCCCGTAGACGCCCGCCGCGAGGAACGCGATGTTCTGCCCGGATACGGCGAGCAGGTGATAGAGCCCCGACGCCCGGAAGTCGCTCTGCACGTCGGCCGGCAGCCCCTCGTCCTCGCCGAGCACGACTCCGAGTACGATGCCGCGACGAACCCCGTCTGTGCCGCGGTCGATCGCTCGTTCCACCCGGTCACGCAGGCGATCGCCGAGCCCGAGGATCCCTCCGCGGCGACCGACCTGCTGCCAGCTCGACGCGTCGAGGACCACGTGGATGCCTTGTCGACCGAGCCAGGCGCGCTCGTCGAAGCCGTCCTTCTTCGGCCGCGGCTCCGCAACGCGAACGGTCGCCCGAAGCACGGCTCCCCGCGGCGGCGAGCGCCCGAGCGGGAGCACGAGCAGCACCCGCTCGCGCACGGACTCGCCGCGGAAGTGGCGAGTCTCGGCGATCACGCGAGTCGAGAAGGACGACGAACGTGCAGGGGCGAGGGTGACGAGCTCGGCGACACCCGTCCGCCCGATCTCCGCCACGAGGACGCTGTGGCGCAGCGCGTCCATCCGCAGCGATCCCCAGCCGAGCCCGAGCATTGCCAGTGCGACGCCGAGCACCGCGACCCGCCAAGGGCCGTCGAGCACCGTCGCGACGGCGAGCGCGACGAGCGCAAGCGCGACGACGAGCGCGAGCGATGCGCTCACTCGGATTCCGAGCGCGATTCCGGCGCACGCCGCGCCGACCAGAAGCGCGGGCCAGTGCAGCTCGAGCACGCGCCTCACGGCGTCACGAGATCGCGCAGCTGTTCGATCCGCGTCGGCCCGATGCCCGGCACCGCGTCGAGGTCGTCGACCGAGGCGAACGGACCGTGCTCCATCCTGTAGTCGATGATCTTCTGCGCCGTCACCGGGCCGACGCCGGGTAGCTCGTCGAGCTCGTCGACCGTCGCCGACGAGAGGCTGACGCGTGTCGCGACACCCGCATTCGCGCCCTCGCCCGCACCGCCTGCGGCCTCTCCGGGCGGCGCGGCGACGCGGCTCGGAACGAGCACCTGGATCCCGTCGACGAGCGGGGCGGCGAGATTCAGCGCCGCGAGATCGGCCGTGCGGCTCGCGCCGCCCGCGCGACGGACTGCGTCGGCGATCCGCGCGCCGTCGCGCAGCCGGTACAGGCCTGGGCGCCGCACTTCACCGACTACGTGGACGACCAGGATCGTCCGACTGGGGGTCGTCGTTGCCGGCTCGAGCGGCGCGGCGACGACCTCCGACTCCGTCGCCGCTCCGACCTGCGCAAAGCGCTGCCCGAGGAGGACCAGTGCGGCGAGGGTCACGCTGACGAGGACGAGCGCGGTCGAGCGCGAGATGGCGATCGGCACGCCGCCATCGTCGCCACGAACCGCTCACACAGGGTTCACGGCTCGGTCGAGAGAGCGTGAAATCGCAGATGAGTCGACGGGTTAGGTCACGAAGTTCACGAGCTTGCCCGGGACGACGACCGTCCGGGCGGCGTCTCCGCCGTCGAGGTACGTCCGCACGCGCTCGGAGGCACGCGCCATCGCGACCAGCTCCTCGTCGGTGATGTCCGGCGCCACGTGGAGGCGATCCCGGATCTTCCCGTTCACCTGGACGACGACCTCGACGGTGTCCACCTCGAGGAGCGCGGGATCCGCGACCGGCCAGGGTGCGTCCCATAGCCGCTCGTGCCCGAGGCGCTCCCACAGCTCTTCGGCGACGTGCGAGCCGTAGGGCTGGATGAGGCTGACCGCGGTCTCGGCCGCGAAGCGCGCAGCCGGGTCGTCCGGCGCGTCCTGGATCTCGTTTACGAGCTCCATCACGGCGGCGATCGGCGTGTTCAGGGCGAAACGCCGCCCGATGTCGTCGGTGACCTTCGCGATCGTGCGGTGGGCCTTGCGTGCGAGCGGCGTGTCCGGAACCGCCAGGTCGGGCTCGAGCGGCGGCTTCTCGGCCTGCTCCAGCACGATCCGCCACAGCCGGTTCAGGAACCGCACGATCCCCTCGAACCCCGCGTCCTGCCACTCGGCGTCCTGCTCCACCGGGCCGATGAACAGCAGGTACAGGCGGGCCGCGTCCGCCCCGTAGCGCTCGACGTACTCGTCGGGGGAGATCGTGTTCCCCTTGGTCTTCGACATCTTCGCGCCGTCGCGGTAGAGCATTCCCTGGGTGAACAGGCGCGCGAACGGCTCGCGGAAACCGACGAGGCCGAGGTCGTGGAGCACCTTCACGAAGAAACGCGCGTACAGGAGGTGCAGGATCGCGTGCTCGACGCCGCCTATGTACTGGTTGACAGGGAGCCAGTAGTCGGCGATCGCACGCGAGAACGCCTCCTGGTCGTTCCGTGCGTCGGCGTAGCGGATGAAGTACCAGGACGAGTCGACGAACGTGTCCATGGTGTCCGTCTCCCGGCGCGCCTCTCCCCCGCAGCGCGGACACGTCGTGCGGACCCAGTCCTCCGCGGCGGCGAGCGGCGAGCGGCCCTTGGGCAGGTACTCGTCCACCTCGGGGAGCAGCACCGGCAGGTCCTCGTCCGGAACCGCCACGATCCCGCACGCGGGGCAGTGGACGACGGGGATCGGGCAGCCCCAGTAGCGCTGCCGCGACAGCAGCCAGTCGCGCAGGCGGAAGCGGATGGTCTCGCGGGCGAGCTCCTGCTCGGCGAGCTTCGCGACGATCGCCTTGCCCCCCTCCGGGGCAGGCATGCCGCTGAACTCGTCCGAGTTGACGAGCACCTCGTCGGGCGTGTGCGCGACGAACGCGCCATCGATCTCGGAGCCGTCGGCCGGGGCGACCACCTGGCGGATCTCGAGCCCGTACTTCTCGGCGAAGGCGAAGTCGCGCTCGTCGTGCGCCGGCACGGCCATGATCGCGCCGGTCCCGTACTCCATCAGGACGTAGTCGGCGACCCAGATCGGGATCCGCTCGTGGTTGACGGGGTTCAGCACGTAGCGCCCTGTGAAGACGCCGTCCTTCTCCTTGTCCTCGCGCTCCACCGTGGAGCGCGCGGCCGCGTGCTTCGCGTAGTCGAGGACGGCTGCCTCGTGCTCCTTCCCATCGACGAGCCGCGGGACGAGCGGATGCTCGGGTGCGAGCACGAAGAACGTCGCGCCGTACAGCGTGTCGGGGCGCGTCGTGAAGACCTCGACCTCCTCGCCGAAGTCGTCCACCCGGAAGACGATGTCCGCGCCCTCGGAGCGCCCGATCCAGTTTCGCTGCATGGTCAGGACGCGTTCCGGCCACTCCTCGAGCAACGCCATCTCCTCGAGGAGCGCGTCCGCGTAGTCCGTGGTCTTGAAGAACCACTGGACGAGATTTCTCGCCTCGACCACGAAGCCACAGCGCTCGCAGCGCCCGTCGATCACCTGCTCGTTGGCGAGCACGGTCTGGTCGTTCGGGCACCACTTGACGGGGGCTTCCTTGCGGTAGGCGAGGCCCTTCTCGAAGAAGCGCAGGAACAGCCACTGCGTCCAGCGGTAGTAGGAGGGCTCGTGCGACGCGAGGACGCGAGTCCAGTCGATCGACCAGCCCAGTCGCTCCATCTGGCTACGGATGGCGGCGATGTTGCGCTCGGTCACCTCGCGGGGGTGGCGGCCCTCCTTGATCGCGGCGTTCTCGGCGTTGAGCCCGAACGAGTCGAAGCCCATCGGTCGCATGACCGCATACCCGTGCCGGCGGCGGAAGTGCGCGACGACCTCGCCCAGCATGTAGTTGCGGACGTGGCCCATGTGGAGCTCTCCGGACGGGTAGGGGAGCATCTCGAGGACGTAGCTCTTCTGCGCAGGCCGCGCGAGCTCGTCAGCGTCGGGGTTCGGCACCTCGAACGCGCGCTCCTCACGCCAGATGCCCTGCCACTTCTCCTCGATCGTCTTTGCGTCGTACCGTTCCATCGCCCGTCTCACTCTTCTCGGGGAACAAAAAAGCCTCTCACGCGAGAGGCTCCACGAGAACGTCCACGGCTCTCGCCGCGCTCGTCCCCTGACCTATGCAAGAAGCCGCTTCACGAGCAGAAAACGGTACCAGGCAGAATCGTCCGATGCTGGAGCTCTTCCCGGACACGGCCCGCATCGAGCAGGGGGAGCTCGGGATCGGTGGCGTGGACGCCTCGGACCTCGCGGACCGCTTCGGCACGCCGCTCGTTGTGTACTGCGAGCAGACCATCCGCGCGCGAGCGCGCGAGCTCCGCTCCGCCGTGCCCGAAGCCGAGCTCTTCTACGGGTCGAAGGCGTTCCCGAACGTCGCGGTGCTGCGTCTCCTCGCGGACGAAGGGATCGGCGCCGACGTCTCGACGCTCGGCGAGCTCGCGTTCGCACGAGCTGCCGGGCTCTCGGGCGACCGGCTCGTCGTGCACGGGAACGCGAAGTCGGCGGATGAGCTGCGCGCGGCGGCAGATGCCGGAGCAACCGTCGTCCTCGACGGCGAGCGGGAAGCCGAGCGCGCCGCCGACGCGGGGGTCCAGCGCGTCCTCCTCCGCGTCACGCTCGGCGTGGAGGCCGACACCCACGAAGCGATCCGGACCGGTCACCACGGTTCGAAGTTCGGCCTCTCTCCCGAGGCCGCGCGGCGGGCGCTCGAGGACGCGCTCGACCGGGGGCTCGACGTCGCGGGACTGCACGTGCACGTCGGTTCGCAGCTCGCGGAAGCCGGCGCCCACGCGGAGACGATCGCGCGGCTGGCTGACCTCGCGGCGCGCTTCCGGGACGACCTCGGGTGGACGGCGGGAACCGTAAACGCGGGTGGAGGGTTCGGCGTACGCCAGGTCCTTACGGAGCCCTCGATCGAGCTCGGAACGCTCGCGCACGAGACCGCGGCGGCGGTCTCGGGGGCATGGAGCTCGCACGAGCTGCCGGCTCCTCGCCTCGCGCTCGAGCCAGGTCGTGCGCTCGTCGCGCAGGCGGGCGTCACCCTCTACCGCGTCCGTACCGTCAAGCGGCTCGAGGCGCTCACCTGGATCGCGGTCGACGGCGGCATGTCCGACAATCCGCGCCCGCAGCTGTACGGCGCGCGCTACACGGCGCTCTCGGCGACCCGGGCGACGGAGCCGACGACGGAATCCGTGAGCCTGGCCGGGCTCCACTGCGAGTCCGGCGACGTGCTCGTGGACGACGTCGACCTGCCCCCTGCGCGGTCCGGGGACCTGCTCGCGGTGCCGGTCACCGGGGCGTACACGCTCGCCATGGCCTCGAACTACAACGTGACGCCGCGACCGGCGGCCGTGCTCGTCGGCGACGGTGACGCATGCGTCATCCGCCGCCGCGAGACGATCGGCGACCTGCTCGCGTTCGAGGGTTGATTCGTCCGCACTGGGTGGGTAATCGTGGGCACGACCGCACCGCACGCGACCAAGGGGAGACGATGGCACGCACACCGCTCATGGAGAACGTCCTGCGCGCAGCCGCGGAGGTCGCGGCAGAGGACGGCGATCGCGCATGGAGGACGACGCGAGCCGGGCTCCTTCGCAGGGCCGGCGTCGCGGGCCTCGGCGTCGCAGGGCTCACGCGCCTCACGAGCACGGCGAGAGCTGCCTCGTCGGCAAGCGTCGTCGTGGTCGGCGCCGGGCTCGCAGGGCTGACGTGCGCCTATCGCCTGAAGCAGGCGGGCTATCGCGCCCACGTCCACGAGGCGGCGACCCGGCTCGGGGGGCGGTGCTGGAGCGGACGCGGGTTCTTCGCGGACGGCCAGGTCTACGAGCACGGAGGCGAGCTGATCGACCAGGGCCACAACCAGCTCCGGAGCCTCGTTCAGGAGCTGGGGCTCGACCTCGACAACCTGCACCAGGGTGAGGTCAACGGCACCGAGGTACTCGCCTACTTCGACGGTGCGCCCTACACGTTCGCCGCGATGACCGACGATCTGAAGAAGATCTGGCAGAAGCTGCACTCGGACGTGTCGGCCGCGAGCTATCCGACGCTCTTCGACAGCTACACGCAGCGCGGGTTCGACCTCGACCACATGTCGATCGTCGACTGGATCGAGGAATCCGTGGACGACGGCATGGCCTCCAGGCTCGGCCAGCTGCTGGACATCGCCTACAACATCGAATACGGCGCCGAGTCGAGCGTGCAGAGCTCCCTCAATCTCCTGTACCTGCTCGGCTACGTCGGCCCTGGGCAGTTCCGCGTCTTCGGGAAGTCGGACGAGAAGTACCACGTGCGCGGCGGCAACGACCAGGTCCCCGCAGGCCTCGCCGAAGCCCTCGAGGGGCAGATCACCACCGGCTCGGAGCTCGTCGCCGTGAAGCGGACGCCGGCAGGCGCCTACACCCTCACCTTCAAGCAGAGCGCGAAGACCACGACGGTCTCGGCGGACAAGGTCGTGTTCGCGCTCCCGTTCTCGATCATGCGCCGCTCCGTCGACCTCTCGCAGTCGGGCTTCTCGGACCGCAAGCTGCAGGCGATCGCCGAGCAGGGCATGGCGACGAACTCCAAGCTCCACGTCCAGTTCACGCGTCGCCACTGGACCAGCCTCGGCCTGACGGGCGAGACGTACTCCGACCGCGGGTACCAGAGCACGTGGGACGTGTCGCGCGCCCAGCCCGGCCAGTCCGGGATCCTCGTCGACTACACGGGCGGGAAGATCGGCGCGAGCTTCGGCTCCGGGACGCCGACGAGCCGAGCCCAGCAGTTCCTCGCCCAGATCGAGCTGGTCGTCCCCGGCCTCTCGCAGTACTGGAACGGGAAGGCGACGATCGACTTCTGGGCCGGCTACCAGTGGACGCGTGGCTCCTACTCGTACTGGAAGGTCGGTCAGTACACGGGCTTCTCCGGCATCGAGGGCCGGCCGGAGGGGAACGCCCACTTCTGCGGCGAGCACACGTCCATCGACTTCCAGGGCTATCTGAACGGCGCCGTCGAGACCGGCGAGCGCGCGGCGGGCGAGGTGATCGACGACCTCGGCTAGAGGCTTTCGCTTCTGTGACGACGGCCGCGAGGACGGGTTCGGCTGGGTCGCCGACGACGCGGGGACGCGGACGTCGCACGCTCTCGCAGCCGAGGGCAAGGTCTGGCTCGTCGACCCACTCGACTGGCCCGCGGCGGTCGAGCGCGCCGCGGCGCTCGGCGAGCCGGCGGGAGTCGTCCAGCTCCTCGATCGGCACAACCGCGACTGCGCCGCGCTCGCGGGGCGGCTGAGCGTGCCCCATGTCGTCGTGCCGGACGAGCTCGCGGGAAGCCCGTTCGACGTGGTGGCGATCCTGCGGCGGAGGCATTGGCGCGAGGCTGCCCTCTGGTGGCCCGCGACGCGGACGCTCGTCGTGGCCGAGGCACTCGGCACGAACCGCTTCTATACCGGCGGGACGGCTGCGCTCGGAGTGCACCTGCTCCTCCGGCTGACCCCGCCGCGCACCCTCTGCGGATACGAGCCCGGGCGGATCCTCGTCGGCCACGGCGAGGGGATCGAGGGCCCCGAGGCGTCGACCGCGCTCCGGCGCGCGCTCGAGGAGAGCCGACGCCGGCTGCCCGGTGTTCTCCTCCGGCTTCCGCGCGCCGTCCTGCCCTGAGTCACGACTGGGAGGGCGCTGCGGCGATCAGGCCAGGCCGGACGAGCCGCGGAGGCGCGACGAGGCCGGCGTCCTGCACCGGCGGGTTGAGTGGCTCGGCGAGCGGATCGGCAGCGAACGACGCCAGCACGCGCTCCTCCGGTGGATCGCCGTAGAGGGTCGTACGCTGCCGGGGGACGCGGCCCGCGGAGCGGATGAGCTTCTCCATGCGCTCGGGTGGGAGCTCCTGTCCGAAGGCGGCCCCCGCCGAGCGCGAGATCGACTCGTTCATGAGCGTCCCGCCGAGGTCGTTCACCCCGGCCGCGAGCGCCTGCCTCGTTCCGTCCGGGCCGAGCTTGACCCACGACGCCTGGACGTTCCGGATTTCGGGGTGGAGTGCGAGGCGGGCGACCGCGTGGACGAGGAGCACCTCGCGGAACGTCGGGCCCCGCCGAGCGCGCCCCTTGAGGTAGATGGGCGCCTCCATCGGGACGAACGGCAGCGGTACGAACTCCGTGAACCCGCCTGTCCGCCGCTGTTGCTCGCGGGCACGGAGGAGGTGGCGCGCCCAGCTCCGCGAGGTGTCGGCGTGGCCGAACATCAGCGTCACGTTCGACCGCAGGCCGACGCGGTGCGCCGCGTCGTGCACGGCGAGCCACTGCTTCGTCGTCACCTTGTCCGGGCAGATCACGCGACGCACCTCGTCGTCGAGGACCTCGGCGGCGGTGCCTGGCAGCGAGCCGAGGCCGAGGTCGCGTAGTCGTCCGAGGTAGTCCTCGAGCGGGAGGCCGAGTGTCGCGGCGCCCTGCCACACCTCGAGCGCCGAGAACGCGTGCACGTGGATCCCGGGCACCGCACGCTTGATCGCAGCGACGACATCGGCGTAGTAGTCGCCGGTGAACGCGGGATGGATCCCGCCTTGCAGACACACCTCGGTCGCACCGCGCGCCCACGCCTCATCGGTGCGCCGCACGATCTCGTCGAGAGGGACGAGGTACGGCGCACCGCGCAGGTTCGCCGCGAGTCTCCCCTTCGAAAACGCGCAGAAGCCGCAGCGGAAGTAGCAGACGTTCGTGTACTGGATGTTCCGGGTCACGACGTACGTGACCTCGTCGCCGCACATCTCGCGGCGCAGCCGGTCCGCAGCGGCGAACACCCGTCCCGCCTCCTCGCCGCGCGCCCCGAGCAGCCGTGTCAGCTCGTCCTCTCCCAGCTCCGCGCCGGTGAGCGCGAGCGGCAGCGCGCCGCGGCGGACGACGAGGGGAACGCCGCCCGGCTCTCCGGGCGCCCAGGCGTCGTCGCGCGCGAGCCCGCCCGCGTCCGACGCGCGCAGAACGTACGGCGCGACGGCGGGATCGACCCAGCGCGCGCGGTCAGCCACGTGCTCCGGATAGAGCGGAAGCCGCGGCGCGAGCTCGAGACCGCGTGACCGGGTGGCCTCGGCGAGCCGATCGATCTGCGGCCAGGGCGCTTCCGGGTTCACGTGGTCGATCGTCACCGGCGACACCCCACCCCAGTCGTCGATGCCCGCGTCGAGGAGCCGTGGGAAGTCGTCGAAGGCGAGGTTCGGCGGTGCCTGCACGTGCCACGACGACCCCAGCAGGATCCGCGCGACCGCGATCGTCCAGAGATGGTCGTCGAGCGACGGCTGGGGATGCGACGCCATGCGCGTCCCCTCCTTCGCCCGGAAGTTCTGGACGATCACCTCCTGCACGTGGCCGTGCTCCTCGCCGAGGGCTTTCAGCGCGAGGAGCGCGTCGATCCGCTCCTCTCGAGTCTCCCCGATCCCGATGAGGATCCCGCTCGTGAACGGAATCGAGAGCTCCCCGGCGAGGCGGATCGTCTCGAGGCGCCGCGCCGGGATCTTGTCCGGAGAGGCCCAGTGCGGACCGCCGCGCTCGCCGAGCCGCTCGGACGTCGTCTCGAGCATGATCCCCATGGACGCCGAGACCGGCCTGAGGGCCTCGAGCTCGGCCCGCGTCATCACGCCGGGATTGAGGTGCGGCAGCAGGCCCGTCTCCTCGAGCACGAGTCGCGCGCAGCGCGCGAGGTACTCGAGGGTGGTCTCGCACCCGAGCGCCCGCAGCTCCCCGCGCGCGACCTTGTAGCGGAGCTCCGGCTTGTCACCGAGCGTGAAGAGCGCCTCGTGACAGCCGGCGGCAGCCCCCGCGCGGGCGATCCCGAGCACCTCGTCCTCCGTCATGAACGCCCTCTCCCCTCGCCGCGGCGGCCGCGCGAACGTGCAGTATCCGCACACGTCGCGACAGAGCGTGGTCAGCGGGACGAAGACCTTCGGCGAGTACGTGACGAGCGGTCCCGTGCGCAGGCGGCGCGCTTCCGCGAGCAGTTGCTCGAGCGGCGCAGAGGACAGATCGGCGACGCTCACCATGCAGTTCTCGAGCATACGTCGAGACCGGAAGGTCGTATTCGTCTACGAGATGACGGCAACGTCGGGAGGAGAGCAATGAGGTTCCTGTTCCTGATCCACGGCGATACCGAAGCGGAGGCTGCGTTGAGCGCCGACGCGCGCCGCGCGATCGTCGGCGAGTACATCGCGTACTCCGGGATGCTCCGCGAGCGTGGTGTGTACGTGCACGGCGAGGCACTCGCCGGGGCCGAGGGAGCCGCGGTCGTCCGGCCAGGGGACGAGCCGCTCGTGACGGACGGGCCCTTCGCGGAGACGAAGGAGGGGGTCGGAGGCTTCTACGTCGTCGAGTGCGAGAGCCGGGACGATGCGATCGCGCTGGCGGCGAAGATCCCACGCGGCCCGGGCGCCGCCGTCGAGGTGCTCACGATCGCCGAGCTCTGAGACGACCGACTAGGGCACGAGGGCGAAGTCGAGCCTGGTGTTCGGGGTCCTCCCGTTGCCGAGGCCCTTCGTCGTCAAGGTGCCCCGGGCATTGGCGTAGACGCCAGTACCGCCGATGATCGGCACCTTGAACCTATGGGGTCCGTCCGGCGGAATGTTCCCGTACCCCATTGCCATCAGCGTCCCGTCGGGAAGATAGATCTCGGCGGTGGCGAGGATCGTCGCGCGATGGGTGAAGTTCGCTCCGAATCCGGTCACGAACGTCAGCAGCACTCGGTCGTGGCCGACCCGAGCCCCTTTGCTCTTCGCTCCGGTCCATCGGTAGAGAACGTTCGTCTCGGTGAACTGATCGCCGGGAGCCGGCGCGCGATCGAACGTGAAGTCGCCAAGCGGAGCCTCGGTGGCGTCGACCTCGAGCAAGCTGAACGTGCGGGGCTCCTTGAGCGCAGAAGCGGCCGGAGCCCATAGCGCCAGCGATCCAACGACGGCTGTTATCAACGCGACGACGATCCAGCACTTCCCCATGCTCCGCTCACGATGCCTCGAGGCGGCGCGATGTCGACCCAAAGTCTTCATGCTCCCTCCCGGTAGGAGTGTCCGATGCCCGCGAATTCGTAACTCATTCTCAGTCGGACCGTGGGGCCCGGCGGCCGGAGACGAGCTGACCGATTCGGCGGAAGAGGCCACCCACCCCGTTCGGGAGCACGAACATCAAGAGGATGAGCACGACGCCGTAGACGATCGACGGGCCGCCCGGCTTCTGCGTCTCCTCGACGATGCGATCCGGCAGGAGCGAGCCGAGATCCTGGCCCTGCGCCCAGAGCGGGAGGAACGCAATGAAGATTGCACCGAACACGAGCCCCGCGAGCCCGCCGAGGCCCCCCACGACGATGCCGACGAGGAGGTAGATGGAGAGGGCGATCGGGAACGTGTCCGGGTTCACGAACGCACTCGCGATCGCGAACAGCCCTCCGGCGACGCCCGCGTAGGCCGCACTGATCCCGAACGCGAGCGTCTTGTAGCGCGCCAGGCTCACGCCCGAGGAGACGGCTGCCGTCTCGCTGTCCCGAACCGCGCGGAACGCGCGTCCCGTCCGGCCGCGCACGATCAGCCACGCGACCGCGAAGAGGACGAGCGCGATCGACCAGGCGAGGTAGTACATCCAGTCGTTCGGCGTGAAGGAGCGCCCGAGGACGTGCACGTTCGCGATCGATCCGGTGAGCTCGGGGGTCCCGAAGAGCTGAATGCCCGAGCCGCCACCCGAGAACTCCTCGAACCGCTTCACGGTCGAGGGCATCGCCACCGCGATCGCGAATGTCGCAAGCGCGAGGTAGAGGCCGGACAGGCGGAGCGCCGGAAGTCCGAACGCGAGCCCGACGAGACCGGCGACGAGGCCCGCGATCGGCAGCGTCCAGAGGTCCTTCATCCCACCCGAGATGGGCCCGCCGAACTGCTCGTTGCCCGCCATGAGGATCGCGGTCGTGTAACCCCCGATCGCCATGAACGCGCCGTGGCCGAGCGAGATCTGGCCCGTGTACCCCGTGAGGATGTTCAGGCCGAGGAGCGCGATGAGGTAGATGCCGACGTACGAGTACTCACGCGCCTTGAAGTCGCTCACGAACGAGGGCAGAACCGCGACGAACACGACGAGCGCCGCGAACCCGAGGAAACCGATGACCCGCTGACTGCGAGGCGTCATACGCGCTTCACCTCCGGCCTCCCGAAGATCCCCTGCGGGCGGATGACCAGGACGACGAGGATGATGAGGAGTGCGGTCGGGAGCCGCAGCTCCTCCGTGAACCAGTCGAACACGCCGTACTGGCTCAGGTAGCTCAGCAGGTTGAGGAGGACGCCGAGTAGGAGCCCCCCGACGACGGCTCCCAGCGGAGAGTCGATGCCGCCGAGTACTGCTGCCGCGAAGGCGTAGATGAGGACGGGCGCCATCATGTTCGGGTCGAGCCCGACGGTCGGAGCAGTGAGCATCCCGGCGACGCCGCCGAGGAGCGCCGCGAGCCCCCAGCCGAGCGCCAGCATCCAGGTCACGCGGACGCCGACGAGGCGCGCCTCCTCCGGGTTGACGGCGGCGGCGCGGAGGGCGAGGCCGACCTTCGTGAACTGGAACAGGAGCCAGAGCAAGAGCACGATCCCGAGGGCTACCGCGATCGTTCCGATGTCGTTCGCGGCGACGACGACCCCGCCGACGTCGTACGTGTCCGTCCCGAACGGGCCGCGGAGCTGCTGCGGCTCGCCGCCCCACTTCCAGACGACGAAGCCGTTGATCGCGACGAGGAGCCCGATCGTGACGATCACGATCCGTAGGACGCTCCCCCGCTCCACCGGCCGGATAACGAGGCGATGGATGCCGACGCCGCCCGCGAACGAGACCGCGAGCGTCCCGACGAACGCCGGCCAATAGCTCCAGCCGTGGTTCACGGTGAGCGTCCAGGCGATGTACGTCGAGAGCGTCGCCATCTCCCCTTGCGCGAAATTGATGACCCCCGTCGAGCGGTGGATGATCACGAGCGCGAGCGCGAGCAGCGCGTAGACACCACCGGCAGCGAGCCCCGAGACGACCTGCTGCATGAAGTCGGCGAAGGCGGCGAGGAGCATCAGTAGCCCAGGTAGCTCCGTCGCACCGACTCGTTCCCGCGCAGCTCGTCGCTCGTCCCGGTCAACGCGACTCGTCCGACCTCGAGGACGTATGCCCGCCGCGACGCGTTGAGCGCGATGCGCGCGTCCTGCTCGACGACGAGGACGGTGAGGCCCTCGTTCTCGTTGAGCTCGCCCACGATGCGGAAGAACTCGCGGACGATCATCGGAGCAAGCCCGAGAGAGGGCTCGTCGAGAAGAAGGAGACGGGGCCGGCTCATGAGCGCACGACCGAGCGCGAGCATCTGCTGCTCGCCTCCCGAGAGCGTCCCGGCCCGTTGACCGCCACGCTCGGCGATCCACGGGAAGTACTCCGCGATGCGGTTGATGTCCGCCTTCGCCGAGCGGCTGGAGCGCGTGTACGCGCCCAGCCGGAGGTTCTCGTTCACCGTGAGCTCCACGAACGTGCCGCGGCCCTCGGGCACGTGCGCGATCCCGGCCCGCGCGGACGCCTCGGGACCGCCCTTCAGCAGCTTGCCATCGAGCTCGATCGCCCCGCTCCGCGAAACCGTGCCCGAGATCGCGCGCAGCGTCGTCGTCTTGCCCGCCCCGTTCGCGCCGAGGACGGCGACGACCTCGCCCTCGCGTACGACGAGCGAGACGTCACGGAGCGCCTGCACCGGCCCGTAGCGAGCCGCCACACCGTCGAGCTCGAGGAGGGTCTTCACGCGTCGCCCTCCGCGTCCTCGTGCTCGTCGTCCGTGCCGAGGTAGGCCTCGATCACCGCAGGGTCGACCTGCACCTGCGCGGGCGGGCCGTCCGCGATCTTGCGCCCGAAGCTGAGCACGTTCACGTGGTCCGAGATGCTCATCACGAGGTTCATGTGGTGCTCGACCAGGAGCACTGTGAGGTCGAAGTCGTCGCGGAGCTTGCGGATGAATACGCCCAGCTCGGAGACCTCCTCGTGGTTGAGCCCGCCCGCCGGCTCGTCCAGGAGGAGGAGCCGTGGCCGCGCGACGAGCGCGCGGGCGAGCTCGACCCGCTTCTGGACGCCGTACGGGAGCGCCGCTGCCGGGGAGTACGCCCGATCGCGGAGCCCCACCACGTCGAGCACCTCGAACGCTTCGTTCTCGCCGGCCTTCCGCCCTCGTCCGTGCGCGCCGACGAGCACGTTCTCGAGGACCGACATCGTCCGGAAGAGCTGGATGTTCTGGAACGTCCGCGCGATCCCCTTGCGGACGATGCGGTGCGCCGGCTGCTTGAGGATCGAGGAGCCCTCGAGGAGCACGTCGCCGGAATCGGGCTTGTACAGGCGCGTGATGACGTTGAACGCGGTCGTCTTCCCCGCTCCGTTCGGCCCGATCAGCCCTGAGATGCGCCCTTCCTCGACGTCGAAGGAGACTCCGTCGAGAGCGACGATGCCGCCGAAGCGGAGCGTGACGTCCCGTACCTCGAGGAGGGCCATCGCGCGGGACCCTAAACGTGTCTTGCGCAGATCGGCAATCCCGCCCGCCGGCCTGGGACTGATTACGATCGTTGGTGATGGATCTGCGCGACACGCCGGAGGAGGCCGCCTTCAGGGCGGAGCTCCGCGCCTGGCTCTCGGAGAACCTCCCCGGGGGCATCCAGGGCAACCGTGGCGGCGCCGCTCGCTTCGACGGCCCGGAGATGCGCGAGTGGAGCCGAGCGCTCTACGACGCGGGGTACGTCGGCCTCACCTGGCCGGAGGAGTACGGCGGTGGCGGGGCACCGTACACGCGCCAGGCGATCTTCCTCGAGGAGATGGCGCGCGCCGAGGCGCCGCCGCACGTCGGTGTCATCGGGATCGGCATGGCGGGGCCGACGATCATCGCCCACGGGACAGAGGAGCAGAAGACGCGCTACCTCGCGCCCATCCTCTCCGCGGAGGAGATCTGGTGCCAGGGCTTCTCGGAGCCGGGCGCCGGCTCCGACCTCGCCGGCGTGCGGACGAGCGCGCGCGTCGAGGACGGCGCGTTCGTCGTGAACGGGCAGAAGGTCTGGTCCTCGTTCGCGCACCTCGCGGACTTCTGCATCCTCCTCACGCGCTCGGATCCTGAGTCGAGCCGCCACGCTGGGCTCACGTACCTCATCGTGGACATGCACGCACCCGGCGTCGAAGTACGGCCGCTCCGCCAGATCACGGGCGAGGCGGAGTTCAACGAGATCTTCTTCACCGACGTTTTCGTGCCGTCCGAGAACCTCCTGGGCGAGATCGGCGGTGGCTGGCAGGTCGCCATGACGACGCTGCTCCACGAGCGCGGGACGCTCGGCTTCGCGCTCCAGGCGACGCTCGAGGTGCAGATCCGGAAGCTCATCGGGCTCGCCCGGGACCGCGGCGCGGACCTCCTGCAGCGCGACCGCATCGCGCGCGAATGGATCGAGCTGCAGGCGCTGCGCTACACGAACTACCGTTCGCTGTCGGCGCTCGTGAAGACGGGGATGCCAGGCCCCGAGGGGTCGATCTCGAAGCTCGTGTGGTCGGAGGCGAACCAGCGCGTTACGAAGCTCGCGCTCGAGCTCCTCGGCCCCGACGCCGCGCTCGGCGAGGAGAATGCCCCGTACGGCGGGTACTGGCAGTATCAGCAGCTGCGCAGCCGCGGCAACACCATCGAGGCGGGCACATCGGAGGTGCTCCGCAACATCGTCGCCGAGCGTGTCCTCGGCCTCCCCTACTCCCGCTAGTCGATATGGACTTCACCTTCACCGACGAGCAGGACGCGCTTGGCGAGCAGGCACGCGAGTTCCTCTCCGCGACGCCTGAGCCCACCTGGGCGCAGCTTGCCGAGCTCGGGTGGACCGGCGTCTCGGTGGCCGAGGAGGAAGGAGGCGCAGGTCTCACGTTCCTCGAGGAAGCTGTCCTCTTCGAGGAGCTCGGACGAGCGCTGTACCACGGCCCCTACTTCGCGACCGTGGCGCTCGCGCTCCCTGCCCTCCCGGGCGACCTCCGCTCGGAAGTGGCGGCCGGGGCGACGAGCTGGACGCTCGCGTTCGGCCCGCTCGTGCCCGACCTCGACACAGCCGAGCGCGTCGCCATCGTCGGTGGCGACGGCATCTACGAGCTCGAGGGCGCCGAACGCGAGCTCCTCGCGACGACGGACGAGTCGCGTCTCCTCGGTGTCGTGCGCGGGGGCGAGCCGGGGCGACGCCTCGCCGACGCGGGTGTGCTCGCGGAGATCGAGGCCCGCTCGCAGGCGGCGCTCGCGCTCGAAGCGTGCGGGGTCGCGCGGCTCGCGCTCGAGGACGCGGTCGAGCACGCGTCGTCTCGCGAGCAGTTCGGGAAGAAGATCGGCGCCTACCAGGCCGTCTCGCATCCGCTCGCCAACGCGTACACGCGGGTAGAGCTGTCCCGCTCGCTCGCGTTCTGGGCCGCGTGGTGCGTTTCCACCGGCGACCCGCAGGCGCGGATCGCCGCTTCGGCGGCGAAGTCCTATGCCGGCGAGAGTGCGGTGGCCGTCTGCGAGACGGCGGTCCAGGCGCTCGGCGGCATCGGGTTCACCTGGGAGCACCGGCTCCATCGGCTGTACAAGCGCGCGCTCGGGATCGAGAGCTTCGGAGCGTCCGGCACGCGGCTGCGTGCAGAGGTCGCCGCAGGGCTTCTCGACGCGTCACGGACGGAATCAGGGGTCGGGGAGACGCCGGTGCCCGTCACCCAAGGAGGCTAGGCACCTGTGGACGGCCTGATGATGGACTACCAGCTGAACGTGGCGTCACTCCTCCGCCGGGCCGACGAGCTGTATGGCGAGGGCGAGATCGCGAGCCGGCTGCCCGACAAAGGCTGGCACACGTACTCGTACGCCGACTTCGTCGCGCGGACGAAGCGGCTCGTGGTCGGACTCCGCAAGCTCGGGCTCGAGGACGGCGACCGCGTCGGCACCTTCATGTGGAACCACTCCCAGCACCTCGAGACGTATATGGGCTCCCCCGTCGGCGGGTTCGTCACGCACACGCTGAATCTGCGCCTGCACCCCGACGACAACACCTACATCGCGAGCCACGGCGGCGACCGGGTGCTCATCGTGGACAAGGTCCTGTGGCCGCTCGCCGAGCCGTTCGTGGGACGCTGCGCCTTCGAGCACGTGATCGCGGTCGGCGACGGCGAGACGCCGGACGGCGCCATCGACTACGAGGACCTGCTTGGGGACGCCGACGAGGCCATGTTCTCCTACCGCGACATCCCGGAGCGGGCCGCGGCCGCGATGTGCTACACGAGCGGCACCACGGGGCGCCCGAAGGGCGTTCTTTACTCGCACCGCGCGATCGCGATCCACGCGCTGACGGTGATCGGGTGCCTCGGGATGCACGCCGACGACGTCTGCCTCCCCGTCGTGCCGATGTTCCACGCGAACGCGTGGTGCTTCCCGTATGCCTGCACGATGACCGGCGTGAAGCAGGTCTTTCCCGGCCCCCACCTGGATCCGGTGAGCTTGCTCGAGGACTTCCAGGAGCAGCGGGTCACCATCACAGCCGGCGTCCCGACGATCTGGATGGGGATCCTGCAGACGCTCGACGCGAATCCCGGCGTCTACGACACGTCGACGATCCGCTTCATGACCGTCGGCGGCTCGGCGCCGCCGCGCGCGATGATCGAGGCATTCTCGGAGCGGCACGGACTCCACATCACGCACGGCTGGGGAATGACCGAGATGAGCCCTGTAGGCACGCTCTCCGGCGCGCCCGGTCAGGAGACGGGGCTCTCTCCGCAGGAGGCCTACTCGCGCCGAGCCATGCAGGGCATCCCCATCCCGTTCGTCGAGATCCGTGCACGCGGTGCCGACGGCTTGACTCCCTGGGACGGCGAGACGATGGGCGAGCTCGAGGTCCGCGGGCCGTCGATCGCCTCCGCGTACTACGAGTCCGACGACAGTGCCGATCGCTGGACGGACGACGGCTGGTTCAGGACGGGTGACGTCGTGACCATTCACCCCGACGGCTTCGTCGAGGTGCAGGACCGGGCGAAGGACCTCGTGAAGTCCGGGGGCGAGTGGATCTCGACCGTCGCACTCGAGAACGCCCTCATGGGCCACCCGGCTGTATCGGAGGCGGCCGTCATCGCCGTGCCCGACGAGAAGTGGTCCGAGCGACCGCTCGCGGTCGTCGTGCTGCGCGAGGGCGAAGCGGCCTCTCCCGACGAGCTGCGCGACTTCCTTGCGCCGAGCTTCGCGAAGTGGTGGCTGCCGGAGCGGGTCGAGTTCGTCGACGAGATCCCGAAGACCGCGGTCGGGAAGTTCCGCAAGACCGCCTTGCGCGAGCAGTTCGCTGCCGCGCCGGAGCCCGCGGAGACGACCTGAGGGTGGCCGAATACGTCTCGACCGAGCTCGAGGGCGCGGTCGCCGTCGTCACGATCGACCACCCGCCCGTCAATGCCCTGTCGGCGCCGCTGCTGGAGGAGCTCGAAGCCGAGATCGACCGCCTCGACGGCGACGACGCCGTCCGCGTGATCGTGCTCGTCGGCGCCGGCGAGCGCGCCTTCGTCGCCGGAGCGGACATCTCCGAGTTCCCGTCGCTGCGGGAGGCGGCCACGGAGGCGCACGAGCGAGGATCGGCGCGCGGGATCCAGAAGCTCGGCCACCGCATGGACGCCGCCCGGACGCCCTTCGTCGCCGCCATCCACGACGTCTGCCTCGGCGGAGGGCTCGAGCTCGCCATGTGCTGCGACATCCGCATCGCGTCGCAGGACGCCCAGCTCGGGCAGCCGGAGATCAAGCTCGGGCTCATCCCCGGTGGCGGCGGGACGCAGCGGTTGCCGCGCCTCGTCGGCATCGGTCGCGCGCAGTACCTGAACATGACGGGCGACTTCATCGACGCCGCGACCGCGTACGACTGGAGGCTGGTCGAAAGGGTCGTCCCGCGCGCGGAGCTGCGGGAAGCGGCTCTTACGATCGCGCGGACGATCGCAGCACGCTCGCCCGTCTCGATCGGTGTGCTCCGCGAGCTGGCCCGTACGACGCGCGACCTGCCGCTCGAGGAGGGACTGCGCCGCGAGGCGGACGGCTTCCGGCGCTGCCTCGAGAGCGAGGACGGCGCCGAGGGCGTCGCCGCCTTCCTCGAGAAGCGGGAGCCGAACTTCACCGGCCGTTGAGAGCTGCCGTCCTCCAGGGAATCGGTGGCCCGGAGCAACTCGTCCTGCAGGACGTGCCGGAGCCGGGAGCCGGTGAGGCGCAGGCGATCGTCGACGTGCGCGCGGCCGGCGTCAACTTCGCCGACGTCCTCGTCCGGCTCGGCCGCTACCCGCAGATGCCCGACCTCCCTACCGTGCTCGGCTCCGAGATCGCCGGAGAGCTCGACGGGGAGCGCGTGATGGGCTTCCTGCCCGGCGAGGGCGGCGGCTACGCGGAGCGGGCGACCGTCGACCCACGCTGGCTCTTCCCGCTGCCGGCGACCGCGAGCTTCGCCGAGGGCGCGGCGTTTCCCATGGCGTTCCTCACGGCGTGGATTCCACTGACCGAGCTCGTGCGCGTGGCCTTCGGCGCGCGCGTCCTCGTCACCGCAGCTGCGGGTGCGGTCGGAACGGCGGCCGTCCAGATCGTCCGGGCGCTGAACGGGGCCCCGGTCGCCGCGGTCGGCAGCCCGGAGAAGCTCGAGCTTCCGCGCTCGCTCGGAGCGGTCGAGGCCGTGACGTACGAGCAGATCGGCGACCTCGACCAGGTCGACGTCGTCTTCGATCTCGTCGGCGGCGATGTCTTCGCGGCGTCGCTCGCGCTGCTGAAGCCGCTGGGGACGGCGATCGCGGTGGGCTACGCCGGCGGTCTCTGGCAGGACGTCAGCCCGACCTGGCTCGTCGGTCGCAACATCGGCGTGCACGGCTTCTACCTGGGGCGGCTGATCGGGCGCGACCCGGCGCTCGTCGAGCGCGCGGCGAAAGACGTCCTGCGCCTGTGGGAGGGTGGTGTCGTGCGACCGATCGTCGGAGCCGAGCTGCCACTCGTCGAGGCGGCCGCAGCGCATCGCCTGGTCGAGGAGCGCCGCTCCACCGGGAAGGTGGTGCTCGTCCCGTGACGGCACTGGTGACGGGAGCGGCGGGCGGGATCGGGAGCGCGATCGTGAGGAAGCTCACGGCCGAGGGCTTCGAGGTGAAGGAGCTCGACCTCGTCTCGGGGTTCGACGTCGCGGACCCAGACGCCTGGGAGCACATCGGCTCGGTCGACCTCGCCTGCCTGAACGCGGGCGTCATCACGGGCAGCGACGACATCGCCGCCCTCACGGACGAGCAGTATCGGCGCGCAGTCGGAGTGAATGTCGACGGGGTCGTGTACGGCGTGCGCCGGCTCGACCGCGTGATGCCGAAAGGGAGCACGATCGTGGTGACCGCGTCGCTCGCCGGACTGACCGCGATCCCCGACGACCCGATCTACGGTCTGACGAAGCACGCCGTCGTCGGCTTCGTCCGCTCCGTGGCGCCGCAGCTGGCGGAGCGTGGGATTCGCATCCAGGCCGTCTGCCCGGGCTGGGCGGACACCGCACTGACCACGAACGGCTTCCGGGACGAGCTCAAGGAGCGCGGCTTCCGGCTCCTCTCACCCGAGGCGGTGGCGGAGGGCGTCTGGGCGGCGTTCAAGAGCGAGGGCACGGGCGAGGCATGGATCGTCCAGCCCGGTCGCGAGCCGCTCCTCTACGAGTTCAAGGGCGTTCC
>DATAET010000122.1:0-27618 GCA_036257855.1 Gaiellaceae bacterium
CAACTTTCCGCCCTGGCACCCGGCGCGCTCGCAGCACAACTCGCTCTTCTTCAACGACGACGTCCTGCTCCGGACGGAGACCTCGCCGTCGCAGATCCGGGTGATGGAGGCGCGCCGGCCGCCGGTGTACATGATCTCCCACGGCCGGGTCTACCGCCGCGACACGATCGACGCGACCCACTACCCGATCTTCCACCAGGTCGAGGGGCTCGCCGTCGACCGCGGGATCACCCTCGCCGACCTGAAGGGCACCCTGCTCCGGCTGATGCGCGCGCTGTTCGGCGAGGAGCGCCGCGTGCGCTTCCGGACGCACTACTTCCCGTTCACCGAGCCGTCTCTCGAGCCCGACGTCTCCTGCTTCGAATGCGACGGGCAGGGCTGCGCGATCTGCAAGCACTCGGGCTGGATCGAGATGGGCGGCTCCGGGATGGTCGACGCGGCCGTGCTCGAGTTCGTCGGCTACGACCCGGAGGAGGTCTCGGGCTTCGCGTTCGGGCTCGGGCTCGAGCGGATCGCCCAGCTGCGGCACGGCGTCCCCGACGTCCGGCTGCTCTGGGATTCCGACCTGCGCGTGATCTCGCAGTTCTGATGCGCGTTCCGCTCTCGTGGCTGCGCGACTACGTCGCGATCGCTGTCCCGCTGGACGAGCTCGCCGCGCGGCTGGCAACCTCGACCTGTGAGGTCGAGCGGATCGCGCACCGGGGCGTTCCCGACGTCGACCGGAACCTCGATCACTTCCGGGTCGGCCGCGTGGTCGACGTCGGCGCCCATCCGAACGCCGACCGCATCCGGCTCTGCCACGTGGACGTGGGCGAGCGGGAGCTCCGCGAGATCGTCTGCGGCGCGTGGAACTTCGAGGTCGGCGCAACCGTCTGCGTGGTCTTGCCCGGCGGCATCCTCCCCGGCGGCCTGCGCATCGAGCAGCGCGAGGTCCGGGGCGTGCGCTCGGACGGGATGATCCTGTCCGAGCAGGAGCTCGAGCTCGGACAGGATCATTCGGGTATCCTCGTCCTGTCGGAGCCGGCCGAGCCCGGGCAGCCGCTCGGTGACCTGTTCGCGATCGGCGACGACGTGATCGAGGTGGAGGTGACCGGCAACCGGCCGGACCTCCTCTCCGTGTACGGGCTGGCCCGGGAGGTCGCGGCCCTGTTCGGGCTAGAGCTCGCGCCGCCGCCCGGCGAGGAGCCCGCCCGGGCGGCCGACGAGCCGGTGGACGTCCGCGTCGAGGACCCCGATGGCTGCCCGGTGTACATCGGGCGCCTCTTCCGGGACGTGTCCGTCGGCCCGTCGCCGCCCTGGCTGAAGGCCCGGCTCGTCGCCTCCGGCCTGCGCCCGATCTCGAACGTCGTCGACGTGACGAACTACGTCATGCACATCTGGGGGAGCCCGCTCCACGCGTTCGACCGCGGGAAGCTGACGAACGGGCGCATCGTCGTGCGTCGTGCGCGTACCGGCGAGGAGCTGCGCACGCTGGACGGGATCGTGCGGCGCCTCGATGCCGACGACCTCCTCATCACCGACGGCGACCACGCCGTTGCGCTCGCCGCGATCATGGGTGGCGAGGACAGCGAGGTCACGGACGACACCCGGGACGTTCTGCTCGAGGCCGCGAACTTCGAGCCGCTCGGGATCCTCCGCTCCTCCGAGCGCCTCGCGCTTCGCACCGCAGGCTCGAACCGCTGGGAGAAGGGCGTCGACCCGTACCTCGCGGAGAACGCGGCCGTCCTCGCGAGCCGCCTGCTCGTGGACCTCACGGGCGCGCGGATGACCGGCCACGTCGACGTCAACGCCGGCCTTCCCGAGCGTCCCGTCGTACGCCTACGTCCGGAGCGCGCGTCGCGTGTGATCGGGCTCGAGGTTCCGTCCGACGAGCAACGCTCTACCCTCCGCGGCTTCGGCTTCGAGGTCGCCGAGGACTGGAACGTGACGGTGCCCACCTGGAGGGCGAGGGACGTGACGCGCGAGATCGACCTCGTCGAGGAGGTGGCGCGGCCGCTCCTCGACCGTATCCCGTACAGGATGCCGCTCCGGCGGCACGTCCAGGGACGGCTTACGAAGGACCAGCGGATCCGCCGTCTCGTCGAGGACATCCTCGTCGGCACGGGCCTGTCCGAGGCCTACACGTGGAGCCTCGTACCCTGGGACCCGCACCCGGAAGCGATCCGTCTTCCGAGCCCGATGACCTCCGACCAGGCGATCCTGCGCACCACGGTCATCCCCGGTCTCGTCGAGGCGGCGAAGACCGCGCTCGACGCCGGCGCGGACGACGTCGGGCTCTTCGAGATCGCTCGCGTCTACTACCCGTCCGGCGAACAACTGCCGAACGAGGCCTGGCACGCCGGAGGCGTCGTTCAGGGCGGGTTCGAGAACGCACTGGGCGTCGTCGAGACGCTCTACGACTCGTTGCACGTGGAGCTGCGGGTCCGGCGCGGCTCGAACGCGCTGCTCCATCCCGGCAAGGCAGCGGAGACCGACGCAGGCTGGCTCGGCGAGCTGCACCCGACATTGCTCGAGGGGCCCTGGGGAGCGTTCGAGATCGACCTCGGCGCGCTCGCGGCCTCCGTGCCCGAGCGCATCGTCTACGAGGACGTCATCACCTACCCGGCGGTCCTCCATGACATCGCAGTCGCGGTGGCCGAGGACGTCGAGGTCGGTGCCCTCGTCGACGCCGCGCACGAGGTCGCAGGACCGCTTCTGAGAGAGGCTCGCGTTTTCGACGTCTACCGCGGCGAGCAGGTCGGCGCCGGGCGCAAGTCCGTCGCCATCCATCTCTCGTTTCAATCTCCGGAGCGGACGCTGACGGACGACGAAGCGGGCGAGGTTAGAGACCGGATCGTCGCGGCGCTCGCCGAGCGGTTCGAAGCCGAGCTTCGCGCGTAGCCAATCCGATCGGTCCGTGGCTGCGTAGACCAGCCACGTGAGCCGCCTCGTCGCCCTCTCGCTCGCAGTGGCTGCCGCAGCGCTTCTCGGAGCCGCGGGAGGTGGCGCCTCGCCCGGGCAGAGCGCCACGCTCCATGCAACCGTCGGTCCCGGCTTCACCATCTCGCTGACCACCGATGCGGGTGCACGCGTACGCACCTCGACCCCGGCGCGTACGTGATCGAGGTCGACGACCTGGCCGAGGAGCACAACTTCCATCTCCAGGGCCCCGGTGTCGATCGCGCGACCGAGGTCGGCGAGACGGGCAAGCAGACCTGGAACGTGACGTTCACCGACGGGACGTACTTCTACGCCTGCGATCCCCACTCCGGGCTCATGCACGGGTCGTTCGCGGTCGGCACTCCCACCACCAGCCCGGCACCGCCCGCGGCGGCAACGAAGAGGCTCGTGCTCACCACCGGGCCCGGATACTCGATCACGCTGAAGACCACCGCGGGCAAGAGCGTCAGGTCGGTGACGCTCGGGACGTACACGGTGGTCGTGCGCGATCGCTCGAGCATTCACAACGCCCACCTCGTTGCGCCCGGCTACAACCGTCGGACGACGGTTCCCTTCACGGGGACGCAGACGTGGAAGGTGAAGCTCGCGAAGACCGGCATGCTGCGCTTCCAGTGCGACCCCCACGTGTCCCAGGGGATGAGGGGCTCGGCGAAGATCGTCCGTTAAACGGAACGTCCGGCAAGGCGCCACACCGGGCCCTGCGTGACGACGTTTTCGGCGCTCGAGAGCTCGTAGAGGACCCGAATCGTGCCCGTGATCCCCTCCGCGTGCATCCGCTCGAGGCAGCGCCGGACCATGAGCGGCGAGGCTCCGTACCCCTCCTTGCCCGAGACGCGAAAGCGCAGCGCGATGGCGTCGGGGTTCCGCGTCGGGTTGAGGGGCGCGCCGAGGAGGGCGGCGCGAGGGAGGTGATCGCTCGAATCGAGCTCGAGCTCGCACAGGAGGTCGCTCCAGTCCGGCGGAAGCTCTGCCACGGCCGCGTCCCAGGCGCTCGTGAGCGAAGTTCGCGGCTCTGACGCAGGCTCGACCGGCGTCGGCTCGGCTGCGCCCCTCACCGAGACGAGGCTGAGTGTGCCCCAGATGCGCCTGCGGTCGAGCCGCCGGAGGATGTTCTGCAGGCGCTCCGGCCCGCCTCCGGCGCGCGTGACCTGGAGGCGTAGCTCGTTCCCGACACGACCGGGCTGGAGCGGACCGAGGACCGCGGCCGCGTCGGCGGCCGCGCCTTCCGGTTCGAATGACAGGAGAACCTCGCTCCAGTCGTCCTCGAGGCCCGCCTCGATCTGCGCCCACTGGTCGGCGGCTCGCATCGGCGGATCAGCATAATGGCCGCTCGATGACGACCGTCGAGGAGCGAGCCGGGTCCGGAGGCAGGGGAGTCTCCGAGGAGGCCCTGCGCGGGTTCTTCCGCGAGATGCTCCTGATCCGCCGCTTCGAGGAGAAGGTCGAGGACAGGTTTCGTGCCGGTGATCTCCCGGGTTTCCTGCACGTCGCGATCGGGCAGGAGGCGACGGCGACCGGCGTCTGTGCGGCGCTCGCGCGGGAGGACGTCATTGCGTCCACGCACCGCGCGCACGGTCACGCCATTGCAAAGGGAACCCCGGTCGAGCGAATCATGGCCGAGCTGTACGGGAAGCTCGAAGGCTGCAGCCACGGGTACGGGGGCTCGATGCACCTGTACGACGTCGAGGTCGGCAACCTGGGCGCGAACGCTGTCGTCGCCGGCGGCATCCCCGGCATCGTCGGCGCGGCACTCGCGTTCCAGATGCGGGGCGAGAAGCGCATCGCGGTGGCGTTCCTCGGCGACGGCGCGACGAACACCGGAACGTTCCACGAGTCGCTGAACCTCGCTCAGCTCTGGAAGGCGCCGACGGTCTTCGTGCTCGAGAACAACGGCTGGGCCGAGTCGACGCCGGCGAGCCAGCAGCTCCCCCTCCCGGTCGACGAGCTCGGGAAGCGCGCCGCCGCGTACGGGATGAAACTGATCGAGGCCGACGGCCAGGACGTCGAGGCCGTCTACCTCGCGATGCTCGCGGCGCGGGAGCACGCCCTCTCCGGGAAGGGTCCCGTCCTGCTGCACTTGCGGACGTTCCGGCTCACCGGTCACTACGTTGGTGACCCGCAGGTGTACAGGGACAAGGACGCACTCAAGCAGGAGCTCGAGACGAAGGACCCGATCCGCCTGCTCGGCTCGCGGCTCGAGATCGGCGACGACGTGTTCGCCTCGATCGACGCAGAGGTCAGGGCCGAGGTCGAGGCCGCGGTCGAGTTCGCGAAGGCGGGCACCGACCCCGCCCCCGAGGACGCCCTCAAATACGTCTATGCCTGAGCTGACGTATCGGGAGGCCGTCCGGGACGCGCTCGGGAAGGCGCTTCGCGAGGACGACACCGTCTTCATCATGGGCGAGGACATCGCGGAGATGGGCGGCTCGATGGCGGTCACGCAGGGGCTGCTGGACGAGTTCGGGCCCACACGCGTCCGCAACACGCCCATTTCCGAGATGGCGATCGTCGGCAGCGGCATCGGGGCTGCGATCCAGGGGATGCGCCCGATCGTGGAGATCATGTACGAGGACTTCCTGACGATCTCGATGGAGCAGCTCGTGAACCAGGCGGCCAAGCACCGCACGATGTCGGGAGGACAGGTGAAGGTGCCGCTGACGATCCGCACGCAGGGCGGTGCGGGTTGGTCTCCGGGCGCGCAGCACGCACAGCAGGTCGAGGCGTGGTTCGTCCACGTGCCCGGCCTGAAGGTCGTGTTCGCCTCGACGCCCGAGGACGTGCGGGGCCTCCTCTGGTCCGCGATCTACGACGACAACCCCGTCGTGTTCTTCGAGCACCGCACGCTCTACCCGATCAAGGGCGAGGTCCCCGAGGAGCTCGAGCCGATCCCGCTCGGCAAGGCCCGTATTCATCGCCAGGGCACGGACGTGACCGTCGTCGCGACGGGTCGTCTCGTCCACGAGGCGCTGCGGGCTGCGGAGGACGCGGAGAAGGACGGCATCTCGGTCGAGGTCGTCGATCCCCGGACGCTGCTGCCGCTCGACGAGGAGACGATCGTCGAGTCGGTGAAGAAGACGACCCGGTGTGTGACCGCTCACGAGGCGGTGACGCGCGGCGGCTTCGGCGCCGAGCTCACGGCCGTGATCCAGCACGGCGCGTTCGACTGGCTCGACGCGCCGATCGAGCGCGTGGGCGCGAAGTTCGCTCCGCTCGCGTTCGCGCCCGGGATGGAGCAGTGGGTCGTCCCGCACGCAGACGACGTACTCGACGCGATTCGCCGGACGGTGGCCCGAGCGTAGGCATGGCGACCGAGGTCAAGCTTCCGCGCCTGGGGCAGGGGATGGAGTCGGGGACGATCGTTCGCTGGCTCAAGACGGAGGGCGACTCCGTGTCGAAGGGGGAGCCGCTCTACGAGCTCGACACCGACAAGGTCACGCAGGAGGTGGAGGCGGAGTCCGACGGCGTCCTCCTGAAGATCGTCGTCCCGGACGGTGAGGTCGACGTCGGGACGACCGTGGGCATCATCGGCGCGCAGGACGAGGACGTGTCCGCACTGCTCGCCGGAGCACAGGGCGGCAACGGAGATGCCCCGGCTGCTCCGGCGCCCGTTGCCCAGGAGGAGGCAGAGGGGCAGTCAGAGGAAGCCGACGACGAGGCTCCGAGTGAGACCGTCACGGAGCGCCAGCAGCCCACGGCAACAGTGGCCCCGGCCGCAGCCCGCCCTGCCCCGCGCGCGGCGGGCGAGCATGTCAAGGCGAGCCCCCTCGCGCGGAGGATCGCGCGCGAGCGCGGCGTCGACCTCGCGCAGATAGCGGGGACGGGCCCGGAGGGCCGCGTGATCGCCGAGGACGTCGAGAAGGCCGCACTGCGACCGGCAGCCATCGCCGATGCGGCCGCGCCCCCGGAGCAGGAGGTCGTCGAGCTGACCTCGACCCGGAAGACGATCGCGCGGCGCCTCGCCGAGGCCTGGCAAGCGCCCGTCTTCCAGCTCACGGTCACCGCCGACGCGACCGAGCTCGTCGCCACGCGAGAGCGGATGGTCGAGCTCCTGCGCGAGGGCGAGACGAAGCCGACCGTGTCGGACGTTCTCACGCGACTCGTCGCGTCGGCGCTCGTGCGCCACCGTCCCGTCAACGCGCACTTCGTCGAAGGGAGGATCGTCCGCTTCGCATCCGCGAACGTAGGCCTCGCGGTGGCGGCACCGAGCGGCCTCGTCGTCCCGGTGATTCGCGACGCGGACCGGAAGTCGGTGCAGCAGATCGCCAACGGTCGCGCCGATGTCGTCGCCCGCGCACGCGAGGGGAAGCTCCAGCTGGCCGACCTCGAAGGCGGCACTTTCACGATCTCCAACCTCGGGATGTACGGCATCGAGCAGTTCGTCGCCGTGCTCAACCCGCCGCAGGTCGCGATCCTCGCTGTCGGCTCGATCGACGAGCGGCCGGCGGCCAGCGACGGCGAGCTCGTCCTCGCCCCGACGATGACGCTGACGCTCACCTGCGACCATCGCGCCATCGACGGCTCGGAAGGCGCCGAGTTCCTCGCGACCGCGAAGTCGTTCGTCGAGTCACCCGCGCTAGCGTTGTAGGCCATGGTGATCCGCCGGGGCGGTCGGCAGGACGTCAGGTTCCTCCGCGACATGCTCCACCACGCCTACTACTGGCGCGAGCGGAATCCGGGAGACGGCCCCGGGCCTGCTGCGCGCTACGTCAAGGGCTGGGGTCGGCCCGGAGACACGGTGCTCATCGCGGTCGACGACGCCTTCCCCGTCGGGGCGGCCTGGTACCGGCTCTTCCGGAACGAACAGCCGGGATACGGCTTCGTCGACGAGCAGACGCCTGAGCTCGCGATCGCCGTCGTCCCGAGCAGACGTGGGCGTGGGATCGGGGATGCGCTCCTCGACGCGCTCTGTGACCGAGCACGCGAGGACGGCTATCGCGCGCTCAGCCTCAGCGTCGAGCGCGCCAACCCGGCCCTCGTCGCGTTCTACGAGGAGCACGGATTCGAGGCGGTAGGCGAGGGCGACGAGCACAGCCTGACCATGCGGCGGCCGCTGGAGCGTCCGGGCTAGGATCGCGCGCATGGAGTTCGACGTCGCCGTCCTGGGAGGCGGCCCTGCGGGATACACGGCGGCCATTCGCGCGGCACAGCTGGGCGCTCGCGTGGTGTGCGTCGAGCGGGAGGCGGAGCTCGGTGGAACGTGCCTCCGCGTCGGCTGCATCCCGACGAAGGCCTGGGTCTCGACCGCACATGCCCTCCACGCTGCACGCGAGATCGACCAAAAGCTCGGCGTCGTCACCGGTGAGCCGACGCTCGACTTCGGGACGGCGAACGAGTGGAAGGCCGCGGTCGTCAAGCAGATGACGAGTGGCGTCGCGTCGCTCTTCAAGGCGAACGACGTCACGTGGTTCCAGGGAAGCGGCCGCTTCGAGGATGCGCGCTCGATCGCCTTCGACAAGGGCGACATCGGGCTGAGCTTCTCGAGCGCGATCGTGGCGACCGGCTCCTACCCGATCACGCCGCCGATCCCGGGGCTCGAGTCTGCACGCTGCGTCGACTCGACCGGCCTGCTCGCGCAGACCGAGGTGCCGAAGAGGCTCGTCGTGCTCGGTGGGGGCATCATCGGCTGCGAGTTCGCCTCGATCTTCGAGCGCTTCGGGACGGAGGTCACCATCGTCGAGATGCTCGACTCGCTCATCCCCCAGGAGGACGTGGACGCGACGAGCGAGCTGCGGAAGTCGTTCGCGCGGCGCGGGATCGTGGTGCACCTCGGCAAGCAGTGCACGAAGGTCGAGGACACCGGCACCGGGCTGACGGTCCACTTCGGCGAGGGCGAGACGGTCGAGTGCGACCTCATGCTCGTGTCGGTCGGCCGTGCCCCACTCGTCGAGGGGATCGGACTCGAGGCCGCGGGCGTCGCGTTCGACACGCGCACCGGCATCGATACGGACGCGCACCGCCGCACGTCGGTGCCGAACATCTATGCGGTAGGCGACGTCGCGGGCTACTGGCAGCTCGCGCACACCGGCTTCCGCGAGGGCGAGGTGGCCGCCGAGAACGCGACGGGGCACGAGGCCGAGATGCCCGAGAACGGTGCGGTTCCCCGGCCCATCTACACCGACCCAGAGATCGCCGGCGTCGGCCTCACCGAGGCCGAGGCCGCCGAGCGCTACGGCGCCGACAAGATCGCGGTCGGGAGGTTTCCCTGGGTCGCGAACGCCCGGGCGGTCATGACGGGGGAGACGGCAGGGTGGGTGAAGTCGATCCACGAGACGACGTACGGCGAGCTCGTCGGCGTCGTCATCGTCGGCCCCCACGCGACCGACCTGATCGAGGCGGCGGTCGTCGCGCTCGACGCGGAGGCGACGATCGAGACAGTGGCGGACGGGATGGCGCCGCATCCGACGCTCTCCGAGGGGCTCAAGGAGGCGGGCCTCGTCGCGCTCAACAGGTCCATCCACCTCCCGCCGCGACGTCGCTGAACGTTTGCGCCGCCGGGTCCTCGGTTACCCTGAGGGCATGAACATCTACACCAGACGAAACGCTGCCGTCGGCTACTTGACGCTGAAGGCGATCCAGCGCCGGATCGACAAGAGGCGGGGGCGCCGCCGGAGCGGCCTCCGGGTCGCGACGTACGTCGGGCTCGGCCTGGTCTCGGCGGGGATCCTCGCCGGGGTGCTCGCGATCATGCTCCGCCGTCGGCAGGGTGACGCCTCGGAGAGCGCAGCGTTCGAGAGCGACGGCGACATCGTCGGCGAGTACGTCACCGCGCCGGAGACCGTCCCCGCGACGTGAGCCCGGGCGCGTCCGGCGACGACCCGTCGCTGATCCGTGCTGCGCTCGACGGGCTCGTCCCGTACGAGCCAGGCAAACCGGTCGAGGAGGTCCAGCGCGAGCTCGGGCTCGAGCGTGTCGTCAAGCTCGCGTCGAACGAAGGGCCGTACGGTCCCTTTCCTTCTGCGCAGGAGGCGATCGCGCGAGCGGCACTCGAGCTCAACCGCTACCCGGACGGAGGGGCCTATCGCCTCCGGAACGCCCTCGCCGACATGCACAGCGTCGCATTCGAGCAGGTGACGGTGTGCGCGGGCGCGGATGCGATCGTCGGCTACGTGTGTCAAAGCACCCTCGACCCCGGCGACGAGGTCGTGACCGGATGGCCGTCGTTCGCGAGCTACGTCATCGACCCGCTGAAGCTCGGTGGCGTCCCGGTCCGCGTGCCCCTGAAGGACGAACGGATCGACCTCGAGGCGCTGCTCGAGGCGGTTACGCCGCGGACGAAGCTCGTCTTCATCGCCGCCCCCAACAACCCGACCGGGACGACGAACACCCGCGAGGAGCTCGACGCGTACTTCGACCGGGTCCCTCGGCACGTCCTCACCGTCGTCGACCAGGCGTACTTCGAGTACATCGGCGACCCCGAGTACCCGAACGCGATCGCGGAGTACCTCAGGCGGGGCCACCGTGTGCTCGTCCTCCGCACGTTCTCGAAGATCTTCGGCCTCGCCGGCCTGCGCGTGGGCTACGGCGTCGGGCCGGAGGACGTGATCGTCGCGATCGGAAAGGTGCGTCGAGCGTTCGACGTCACCTCGCTGGGGCAGGAGGCCGCACTCGCGAGCCTCGGCGAGCAGGCCGAGATCGTGCGCCGGCGAGAGGCGAACCGCGTCGCGATGGCCGAGCTCCGGCGGGTGCTGGCCGCCGGCGGCCTCGAGGCGGCCGCCCCGGCGGTCGCGAACTTCCTCTTCGTCCGCGTGGGCGACGCCGACGCGCTGAGCGAGGCGCTCCTCCGGCGCGGCGTCATCGTTCGCCCGCTGCACTCGTTCGGCGCACCCGACGCGCTCCGCATCACGGCAGGCACGCTCGACGAGGTCGCGTTTCTCGGCGAGGCACTCGCCGCGGTCGGCGCACCGTTCGCCGCCGCGCCGGCAGGTTAAGCGTTCGAGCAGCTGCGTAGGGAACCGTGCACGGGAGCGAGAAGTACGGCCTGTCGCTGAGCTATCCTCCTGCCGCGGGCGCCTGTCGAGGCGCTCGTCGCGCTAACCGGACTCCTTCATGCGAACGACCCTGAAACGAGGACTGGGCCGCGGAGCAGCGCCGAACGGGAACGGGAAGGCGGTGCTGCCGCCCGGATCCTCGTCGCCCGTCACCTTCTATCGCCAGCCCGAGGGGTTGCACCGTTCGCGCGCCGCCCTCGTCGGGCGGATCGCGATGTGGCTCGGCATCGCCTGCCTCGTGCTCGCGGGCGGCGCGATGGGAGGGGCGTACCTCTACTTCCACCAGTCCGTCGCCGCGGTCGCCGCGAGCACTCCCGAGGTGAAGCGGGCCGCCCGGCAGCTCGACGTCGCGCTGCCGGGCGAACCCGCCGTCGCGCTCGTCATCGGCTACGACCACCGCAAGGAGGACGGGCCCAACACGTCGGGTCGCTCGGACACGCTCATGCTCGTTCGCGCCGATCCGTCCAGCGACTCGATCTCGCTGCTTTCGTTCCCACGTGACATGCGTGTCGAGATCCGGTGCCCGGGTCGCACGCCGTTCTTCGACAAGATCAACGCCGCCTATTCCTACTGCGGGCCGCAGGGCTCGCTGAACACGGTCAAGGGCCTCACCGGCGTCCCGATCAACTACCTCATCACTGTCAACTTCCGAGGTTTCCGCCAGATCGTTGACCGGCTGGACGGGGCGTGGATCGACGTTGACCGCCGCTACTTCAACGACCGAGGCGGGCCGTACGGCTACGCGACGATCAACCTCTTCCCCGGCTACCAGCGGCTCACGGGACGGCAGACGCTCGACTACGTCCGCTACCGGCACACCGATTCGGACCTCTATCGCGTCGCGCGGCAGCAGCAATTCGTGAAGGCGTTCAAGGGGCAGATCCAGCAGAGCTTCGCCCCGACGGCCCTTCCGAAGGTCGTCAACGCGATCACCCACAACGTCGAGGTCGCTCAGGGCGGCGGTGTCGACGTGAGCGGCCGCACGGTCCTGTCCTATGCGCTGTTCGCCTACGGGCTCCCCAAGGGCCGCGTGTTCCAGACGCGGATCGAAGGCCTCGAGGGCGTCTCGGAACTCACGACCGACTCCGAGAACATCACTCGTGCGATCACGACCTTCACGCATCCCGACATCGACTCCTCGGAGAAGGCGACGGCGGTCGCGCTCGGCGAGAAGGTGAAGCGAAGCGCGCCCGCTCCGAGCGCGACGACGATCACCGTGCTGAACGGAAACGGCGTCTCCGGGTCGGCGTCGACTGCGGGCTACCTGCTCGGCCAGCGCTCGTACGAGATCCTCACTCCGCCGAACGGGCTGCCCGCGAACGCGCCCTCCTTCGACTACTTCAGGACGAAGGTGTATTTCGACGCGTCGCGGCGGGGGGCTCGGGAGGCCGGGAGGAAGGTCGCGAATCTGTTCGCGTCCGCGGAGCTCGAGCCGCTCCCGCGGAGGATCTCGCAGCTCGCGAACGGGGCGATGCTCACCGTCGTCGTCGGGCAGACGTTCCACGGGAGCCTCGCATCGGCGCCGATCGACCAGACGCCGAAGCGCGAGCGCCCGAACGTCACGTACGCGCCGAATGCCTCACGCGACCTCTTGCGCGAGCGGCGCAAGCGCATCCCGTTCCCGCTCATGGTGCCGACGGTGATCGAGCGCAGCTCGTGGACCGACTCCACGATGCCCGTTCGCATGTACTGGATCGACCCGGGCGAGCGGCACAAGGCCGTACGCGTCGTCTACCGCATGGGCTCGAACGAATACTGGGGCGTCGAGATGAGCGACTGGAACGACGCGCCGGTCCTCGCCGACAGGAGCCTGACCCGCCACATCGGGGGGCGCACGTACGACCTGTACTACAACGGCCCGAAGCTGCACATGGTCGTGCTCCGGACGCCGAAGGCGAACTACTGGGTGATCAACACCCTGCTCGACCGCCTCTCGAACGAGACGATGATCGCCGTCGCGAAGGGCTTGAAGCCCCTCGGGGCCGTGAAGCGGAAGTGACGTAGTGCAGGTCGCGGTCTTCGGCGCGGGGTACGTCGGGCTGGTCACCGGCGCGTGCTTCGCGGACCTCGGGCACGAGGTCGTCGTGCGCGACATCGTCGCGGACAAGATCGAGGCGCTTCGCGCGGGGAAGGTCCCCATCCACGAGAGCGGCCTCGCCGAGCTCCTCGAGCGCAACGCCGGTCGGCTGCGGTTCACGACCGATGTGACCGAGGCCGTCGACGGCGCGGACGTCGTCTATATCGCCGTCGGAACTCCGCCGACGTACTCGGGTGACGCCGACCTGTCCGCGGTGTGGACCGTCGTGGACGAGCTGCCCCAGGTGGATCGCAGGATCGTCGTTGCGATGAAGAGCACCGTGCCCGTCGGGACGGGTCGGAGCATCCGTCACCGGCTCGACGATCGCGGCCTGGCGAACGTCGGGTACGTCTCGAACCCGGAGTTCACGGCCGAGGGCACGGCCGTACAGGACTTCATGCACCCGGACCGCATCGTCATCGGCGCGTTCGACGTGGACGACGGTGACGTCGTCGCGAAGCTGCACGAGGGGGTCGACGCCCCCGTCGTGCGCTGCGACGTGCCGTCCGCGGAGATGATCAAGCTCGCGGCGAACGCGGCGCTCGTGACGCGGATCTCGTTCATCAACGAGATCGCGAATGTCTGCGAAGCGACCGGCGCCGACGTGACGACCGTCGCCGAGGGCATCGGGCTCGACCGGCGGATCGGCCCGGCTTTCCTGCGCGCCGGGATCGGCTACGGCGGCTCGTGCTTCCCCAAGGACTCGCTCGCGCTCAAGCAGCTCGCAGCGAACTCGGGCTACAACTTCCAGCTCCTGAACGCCGTCATCGAGGTCAACGAGCTCCAGAAGCGGCGCGTGATCGGGAAGCTCGAGCGACGGCTGGGGCCCTTGCGGGGGAAGCGGATCGCGCTGCTCGGCCTCGCCTTCAAACCCGGGACGGACGACATGCGCGAGGCGCCGAGCCTCGTCCTCGCGGGGCGGCTGCTCTCGGAGGGGGCGGAGGTCACCGCCTGGGATCCGGTCGCGAACGGCGCAGCCCACCTCCATGGCGTCGAGATCGCCGCGACGGCGCTCGCCGCACTCGACGGCGCCGATGCCGCCGTGGTCGTCACGGAGTGGCCCGAGCTCCGCGAGCTCGACTGGGCCGCGGCGGGGGAGCGGATGCGCAACCGCGTCGTCGTGGACGGGAGGAACGTCCTCGATCCGGACAAGCTGCGTGGTCTCGGCTTCGTGTACGAGGGCATCGGCCGTCCCGTCGTATGACCCTCCCCGCGGTCATCCTCGTCGGCGGGCAGGGAACGCGGCTTCGGCCCCTCACCGACAGGACGCGCAAGGACATGCTCCCGCTCGTCGACCGACCGCTCCTCTCGTACACGTTCGAGCACCTCGCCCGTCACGGGGTGGAGCGCTCGATCGTCTCCTGCGGCCATCTCCCCGACCAGATCGAGGCGGCCTTCGGGACCGAGCACGAAGGCATGGGGCTCGAGTACTCGATCGAGGACGAGCCGCTCGGAACGGGGGGCGCGATCGGCTTCGCCGGCCGCGAGCTCGAGGGGAGCTTCTTCGCGCTGAACGGCGACTCGCTGCGCGAGGCGGACCTCGGCGAACTGGTCGCGTTCCACCGGTCGACCGGGGCCAAGGCCACCATCCTCCTTACGCCGGTCGCCGACCCGTCTCGGTACGGGCTCGTCCGCACGGCGACGGACGGCCGCGTGGAGACCTTCCTCGAGAAGCCGAGACCCGAGGAGATCGACACCGACCTGATCAACGCGGGCCTCTACGTGCTCGAGTCCGAGGTGCTCGACCTCGTCCCGCCCGGCCGCTCCGTCTCGATCGAGCGCGAGGTCTTCCCGCGGCTCGCGAACGACGGAGCGGTCTTCGGGATCGCGCTGCCCGGGTACTGGCTCGACGTCGGCACGCCCGAGTCGTACCTGCAGGCGCACCGCGACGTCTTGGAGCGGATCTTCCGCTCCGAGGTCGGCGATGCGCTCGGCCCGGACTTCACGCTCGTGCATCCGAGTGCGGACGTCCACCCGGACGCCAAGCTCGTCCCGCCCGTGTACGTCGGGCCGGGAGCTGCGGTCGCGGAGGGCGCGCGGCTCGGGAGCCTCGCCGTGCTCGGAGCGGGCGCCACCCTCGGAACCGGCTGCGTTGTGGAGAACTCGGTCGTCGGCGCGCGCACGGACGTCGGTGCCAGCTCGAGCGTCGTCGGCTCCATCGTCGGCGACGACGTCCAGCTCGGGCAGGGTTGCGCGCTCTCGAACCTCGCGGTCGTGGGCCCCGGCGCGGTCGTCGGTGCCGGGAACGCGCTCGACCACGGCCTGCGAATCGGGGCCGGCCAGCGGATCCCCGACGGCGCGCTCCGCTTCTCGTGAGCGGCTACCGGACATCGCCGCGCAGGGTCGACAAGCCCTGGGGCTGGGAGCTCGTCTGGGCCGAGGCCGAGGCCTACGTTGGGAAGCTCCTCTTCGTTCGCGCGGGCGAATCGCTGAGCCTGCAGTACCACGAGCAGAAGGACGAGTCGTGGCTCGTGCAGGAGGGACGCGCGCGCCTCGAGCTCGGCGAGGTGGGAGGAGGCGGGCTCGAGACCCTCGAGATCGCGTCCGGCGATGCGTTTCGCTTCCGCCCGCGGACGGTGCACCGCGTCACGGCGATCGAGGACACGCTCGTGATCGAGGTGTCCACGAACCACCCGTCCGACGTCGTACGCCTCGAGGACAGCTACGGGCGGGAGGGCACGAACGCTCCCTAGCTAAGCAGCGGCCAGGTGGTCTCGGTGCACCGCCACGGCCGCGACCACGAGGGCGACCCCGGCGATCTCCGGCGCTCCGGGCAGCTGGCGCAGCACGACGATTCCGACCACGGTCGCAGTTGCGGGAAGGAGGGCGACCATGAACGCGTACGTCGACCGCGTGAGGCGTGCCATCGCGAGCTGATCGAAGACGTAGGGAACGACGGACGACGCGAGCCCCACTCCGATCCCGGCAGCGACTGCAACGGGATCCGCGAGCGCGGGAGCCGCATCCCACCCTGCGATCGGAGTCACGACGATCGCGGCGAGGAGCATGGCCGCCGCCAGACCGTCCAGCCGCGCGACGGACGGACTCCGTGCGAGGCGATGGGCGTACGTGATGTAGCAGGCGAAGAGAGCCGCGTTCGCGAACGCGAACGCGAGCCCGACCGGCTCCCCGGCCAGCCGGACGTCGGTCAGCACGAACACACCGGCGACGGCGAGCGCGAGCGCGGCTGCATTCCGCAGCGTCCGCGCGCCGACGGCCGCGAGCGCCACCACCGGGAGGAACTCGATCGCCGCGACCGTGCCGAGCGGAAGATGGTCGATCGCCAGGTAGAAGCACGCGTTCATCGCGGCGAACACGACCGCGAGCCGGGCGATCGTCGACCTGGCCTCGCGGTCGGCGCCGCCGAGCGCGCGCCAGGGACGTCTCCACAGGGCGAAGATCGCGGCCGCGCTGACGATGCGGAGCCAGGAGACGCCCAGCGGGTCGACCCGGGCGAAGAGGAGAACGGCGAACGCGGGTCCGAGATAGTGGAAGACGGCGCTCACGACGAAGAACGCGTGGGGAGGGGCGGTGAAGGAACCGCGTGTGAGCGCACCGCGCAGATCCAGCGTCGTCGTGGCGACCGGCATCTCGACATGGTCGCCTCCGACCTGCGATAGTGGAATGGCCAATCAACGGAATTGGGGCGTTAGTGCCTCGAAAAGCACGGACGAGAGATGCTTCGACCTACGAAGCGAATCTTCTGGACGATCTGAACCTGCGTATCCTCGGCGGGCTGCGTGCGGACGGGAGGATCGGGCTCGCGGAGCTCGGACGCAGGATCGGGCTGTCGGCGCCCGCGGTCTCCGAGCGCATCCGGCGGCTCGAACGCGCCGGCGTGATCGAGGGCTACCACGCCCACCTCGATCCTGCCTCGCTCGGCTTTCCCGTGTCTGCGGTCGTACGCATTCGCCCCTCGCCCGGCCAGCTCCAGCGGATCCCCGAGATTGCTCGTGAGACATCCGAGGTGGGCGAGTGCTACCGGATCACCGGCGAGGACTGCTACCTCGTCCGTCTGCACCTGCGCTCGATCGACGACCTCGAGGACGTGCTCGATCGCTTCACCCCGTACGGGCTCACGACCACCTCGATCATCCACTCGACGCCCGTGCCGAGGCGCGGCCCGCCGCTCGACGCCAGCGTCGAAGCCTGAGTTCAACCTTCACACAGTTCTGATAGGGTTTGCCGCGATGCGGCCCTGGATGACCATCGGCGAGACGAGTCGCCGCTCGGGGTGGTCCCCGCGCATGCTGCGCTATCTCGAGCAGGAGGGGCTCGTCGTGCCCGGCCGGACCGACTCGGGATATCGCCGGTACGGGATCCGCGAGCTCAACCAGCTGAACGCGCTCGCCGATCTCCGCGCCCGGTTCGGCGTCGGGCTCGCCGAGCTCGAGTTCGCGTTGAGATTGCGACGCGAGACCGCCCTGCGCGCCGCGGTCGAGACCTGGCTTGCCGGGACGAACATCCTCGAGCCCGGGCAGGCGGCGCCGGCGTGGGTCGAGTGGGAGCAGCGAAAGCACGAGCGGCTGCTGGCGACCGACGCCGCGTGAGTTTCCGAAGCGACAGACGACAACCGAAGAGAGGATCGATGGCACAGACGCAGCGATACGACGTGAAGGATCTCGCGCTCGCAACCGAAGGGGTGCGGCGGATCGCGTGGGCGGACCGTCAGATGCCGGTGCTCGCGGCGATCCGCGAGCGCTTCGAGAGCGAGCAGCCGCTCGCGGGACACCGCATCTCGGCGTGCCTGCACGTGACGACGGAGACGGCGAACCTCGCCCGCACGCTCGCGGCGGGCGGCGCGGACGTCGTCCTCTGCGCGTCCAATCCGCTCTCCACGCAGGACGACGTCGCCGCCGCGCTCGTCGAGGAGTACGGCATCGGCGTGTTCGCGATCAAGGGCGAGGACAACGACACGTACTACCGGCACATCGAGGCAGCGGTCGACCATCGGCCCCACCTGACGATGGACGACGGCGCCGACGTCATCGGCGTCCTCCACTCAGCACGCCGCGAGCAGCTCGGCGACGTGATCGCGGGGACCGAAGAGACGACGACGGGAGTCATCCGCCTCAAGGCTCTCGAGCGCGACGGCAAGCTCGGCTTCCCGGTCATCGCGGTGAACGAGGCGAGGACGAAGCATCTCTTCGACAACCGGTACGGCACGGGGCAGTCGACCATCGACGGGATCATCCGTGCGACGAACGTCCTGCTCGCGGGCAAGCGCTTCGTCGTCGCCGGCTACGGCTGGACGGGCCGAGGCGTGGCGATGCGGGCCCGCGGGATGGGCTCCCACGTCATCGTCACCGAGGTCGACCCGCTGCGGGCGCTCGAGGCGGCAATGGACGGGTACGAGGTACTTCCGATGGACGTCGCAGCCGAGGTCGGCGACATCTTCTGCACGGCCACGGGCAACAAGAACGTCATCACTCGAGAGCACATGGAGCGTATGAAGGACGGGGCGATCCTGTCGAACACGGGGCACTTCAACGTCGAGATCGAGATCGGTGCACTGCGCGACCTCGCCGTCGAGACCCGCGAGGCGCGCGCGTTCGTCGACGAGTTCACTCTCGCGGACGGGCGCCGGCTGTACCTCATCGGCGAGGGGCGGCTCGTGAACCTCGCCGCGGCGGAGGGTCACCCCGCGCTCGTCATGGACATGTCCTTCGCGAACCAGGCGCTCGCGGCCGAGTGGGTGATCCAGAACGCCGCGACCCTCGAGCGGCGGGTCTACGACGTGCCCAAGGACATCGACGACGAGATCGCGCGGCTCAAGCTCGAGACGATGGGCATCTCGATCGACCAGCTCACGGAGGCGCAGGCGCGGTACCTTGCCTCGTGGGACGAAGGAACCTAGGTCCCGAGCGGAGGAGCAAGGATGGTCGAGGAGGCGCGACTCGAAAAGCTGGATGCCGGCCTGACGCCGGTGACGGAGGGTTGGTTCGTCGTCAACGTCCGTGACGCGGCGTGGGTGACGAACGACGTGCTCGGCTCGGGCTGTACCTTCGAAGGAGAAGGCACGCCGCTGTTCGAGGAGATGGGATTCACGCTCGGGGTGCTCCGGCCCGGACAGCCGAGCGCCCTGTATCACCGTGAGTCGAACCAGGAGGACTTCCTCGTCCTGGCGGGCGAGTGCCTGTTGCTGATCGAGGGCGAGGAGCGGCGGCTCCGCGCCTGGGACTTCGTCCACTGCCCGCCGGAGACCGAGCACATCTTCGTCGGGGCAGGCGACGGTCCCTGCGTCGTCTTCATGGCCGGCGGGCGCACGGGCGAGAGGCGGATCACGTACCCGCGCTCGGAGCTCGCCCTCCGTCACGGCGCTGGCGTCGAGACGGAGACGAGCATGCCGAAGGAGGCGTACGCGCCGTTTCCGAGGTGGCAGATCGGTCCGCCGGAGAGCTGGGACGGCCTGCCCTGGGCCTAGCAGGCAGGCGGAGGCGAGTCGCACATCGGACCTCTAGAACCCGAAGGCATCGTCCGCCTCGAGCCCGATGCCGTCGTCGTGCTCGACCAGCGGCGGCTGCCGCAGAAGGCAGTGGAGCTGCGGTGCGCGTCGGCGGCGGAGGTCGCCGACGCCATCCGCACGCTGGCGGTGCGCGGCGCGCCCGCCATCGGGATCGCCGCAGCCTATGGTCTCGCGCTTGCCGCCTCGAACGGGGAAGACCTGGACGCGGCGTACGAGGTGCTCGCATCCTCGCGGCCGACGGCGGTCAATCTCCGGTGGGCGCTCGACGAGCTACGCGACGAGCCCACCGCAGAGCGCGCCCGCGCGCTCCACGACGAGGAAGTGGAGCGCTGTCATCGGATGGGCCGGTACGCCGTCGAGCTCGTGCCGGCAGATGCGCGCGTCCTGACCCACTGCAACACCGGCGGCCTCGCCACCGGGGGCTACGGCACCGCGCTCGGAGCCGTCCGGGCGGCCTTCGACGCGGGCCTCATCGAGCACGTGTGGGTCGGCGAGACCCGGCCTCTGCTCCAGGGTGCGCGCCTTACCGCGTGGGAGCTGGAGGCGCTCGGGATCCCGTTCTCCGTGATCGTGGACGGGGCCGCCGCGTCGCTCATGGCCGCGGGCGAGGTGGATGCCGTCTTCACCGGGGCCGACCGCATCGCGCGGAACGGCGACGTCGCGAACAAGGTTGGCACCTACGGGCTCGCCGTAGCCGCAACGCATCACGCGGTCCCGTTCTACGTCGTCGCTCCGAGCTCGACACTCGACCCGCGGGCGGCAACAGGCGAAGACATCCCGATCGAGGAGCGCGACGCCCGCGAGGTCTCCGGGCGTTTCCCGGCACGGAATCCAGCGTTCGACGTCACGCCGGCGGCGCTCGTCACGGCGATCGTCACCGAGGCAGGCGTGCACCGCGCGCCGTACGCCTCGTCCCTTCCGACGCCGCTCCGGGCAGCGTCGTGATCGACGGCGTCGATCCCGCGACGGCCGACGTCCTCGAGCGGTTCGGGTTCGACGAGCCGCTCTTCGAAAAGCTCCGGGCCAGGGTCGCGACCGGCGAGCTCTCGCCCGAGTCGAATCTCATCCGTGGTGAGATCGAGCCGCCGCGCAGCGAGGACGTCGTGCGCCTCCCTTCCGACGGAGACGAGCGGTACGAGGAGGTGCGGGCCACCGGACTCGAGGCCCTCCGTCGCGGGGAGGTCGCGCAGGTCGTTCTCGCCGGCGGGATGGCGACGCGCTTCGGAGGTGTCGTCAAGGCCGTGCTCCCCGCCGTGGACGGCTTGAGCTTCCTCGAAGCGAAGCTGCTGCAGACAACATCGCTCGAACGTGCGCTCGAGGTGGAGGTGCCGGTTGCGCTCATGACGAGCTTCGCGACCGACGAGGCGATCCGTGGGCAGGTGGCGGAGAGAGAGCTGGGCGACCCGCTCGTCTTCCACCAGTTCGTGTCGCTTCGCCTCGAGCCGACCGGCGACCTCTTTCGCGACGCAGAAGGGACGGTGTCGCTGTACACGCCGGGGCACGGTGACCTGTTTCGCGCCGCGCGTCGCTCCGGGACGCTGGACGAGCTGCGGGGGCGGGGCGTTCGGCTCGTTACCGTCTCGAACGTGGACAACCTGGGAGCGCGAGTCGATCCCGTGGTCGTCGGCTCGCACGTCTCCGCTGGTCGTCCACTCACGTGCGAGGTCGCCCGCAAGGAGGGCGACATGGGCGGAGCGCCCGTTCGCGTGGACGGGAGACTCCAGCTCGTCGAGGGGCCGCGGTTCCCGCCGACCTTCGACCAGGCGCTCGCCCCCGTCTTCAACACCAACACCGCCCTCTTCGACATCGATGCGCTCGACGAGGACTACGACCTCTCGTGGCTGTACGTGCGGAAGGACGTCGACGGCCGCGAGGCCGTCCAGCTCGAGCGCCTCTACCACGAGGTGTCGGCCCTCGTGGAGACGACCTACCTTGAGGTGCCGCGCCGAGGGGCGCGTGGACGCTTCCTACCGATCAAGACACCCGCGGACCTCGACCATGCACAGCACGACCTTCGCGAGCTCGTCTCCGCGCCGCCCATCTGACACTCCCTCGGCGCGAAGACGTGACCGGTCCGTCCGTACCGTCGGACCGTGCGGGTGCTCGACCTCGTCCTCCCCGAGCGCTGCGCGATCTGCGACGTGCCCGGCCCGGCTGTGTGCGACATGTGTCGCGCCGCCCTCACGCGGCTCGTTCCGCCGGTCTGCGAGCGATGCGGGTCGCCCGGGCCGTGGCCCGTGCGGCGCTGCGCCGAATGCACGGGGAGGAGGCTCGCCTTCGTCGAGGCGCGTGCGGCGATCGTCTACGACAAGCGGGCGCGGGCGCTCGTCCGGGCGTGGAAGGAGGGCGGGCGACGCGGACTCGCCCGCGCGGCGGCCAAGCTGATCGCGGAGGTCGTTCCACGCCAGGAGGGCGACGTCCTCGTCCCCGTCCCCGGCGACCCCGAGCGTGCCTGGAGGCGCGGCCACGTGCCTCCGCGGGAGCTCGCCCGTGAGCTCGGACGTGTCTGGCGCGTGCCCGTCGGGGACCTGCTCGACCGGACGCGCACACTTCCGCGGCAGCGTGGTCTCTCGCTCGACGAGCGGCGGCGGAACGTGCGTGGCAGCGTGGCGCTCCGCGCGGCCCCCGCTCCCGAGGCCGCCTGCGTCGTCGACGACGTCTACACGTCGGGCGCGACGGTGGACGCATGCGCGGCTGCCCTGCGGCGCGGCGGCGCCCGCCGGGTCCGGGTGGTCACCCTCGCGCGGGCCGTCCGTTAGATTGGGAACGACGTCGTCGCCACCGTCCCGAAAGGAGCGTCCTCGATGCAGCTCCAGGTCAAGGCCCACCACGGCTCGGTCTCCGACACGGTTCGGGCGTACGCAGAGAAGCGTCTCTCGAAGCTCTCGCGCCGCCTGTATGGGGGGACGGTAGTGGAGGTGACGTTCTCCCGGGAGCACAACCCGTCGATCCGCGACGACCACGTCGCGGAAGGTGTGATCTTCACGAAAGGGTCGAACCTCGTCGCCCGCGAGTCGGCGACGTCGTACGAGGCTGCGGTCGACAAGCTCGTCGACAAGCTCGAGCGTCAGATCGAGCGCTACCGAGACAAGCGCGTGCTCGAGCCGCGCCGGGCTGCGCAGCGCAAGCGGGACGTGGAGCTCGGAGGCGAGCCTTCCGGCGAGGAAGCGGCGGCGTAGCTCGCATGCCGCTCGATCCGGGCCGCGACTGGCTCGCCGCGGGTATCACAGGGCTGCAGCGGCAGCGCGAGTGGGACGCGGTCGCCACGGTAGAAGGCGACGGGACGCCGGGCGACGAGCTCGCGTTCGTCGCCCTCGCCGATGGGACGTTCGTCCTGGAGTCCGACGGCTCCTCCGATCTCGCTGCGTTCGCCGCGGCGCTCGGCGACGCCATCGAGGCGCCGTACCGGGCGCTCGCGATCAGGCGTCCGGAGCTGTGGGCAGTCGGGGCCGTGGCGATCGAGGTCGCGCGCCTCGACCCCGAGCCGCCCGGAACTGAGCTCGAGCTGACCTGGGACGGCTCGACGCTGGCGTTGACCGTCGACGACCTCCCGGCGGATCCGTCGCGCGCGACGGCGCTCGAGCGCATCGCGAACGGCCGCGAGAGCGGGCCTTACGCCGCACACGCCCATCGGCTGCGCGGCGACGTGTGGGAGCTCTCCGTGCTCCGGCTCTAGGTCGCGCTCGCCTGGCCGCCGAGGCGGGTCGCGATCGTCTCACGCAGCACGGCCGCGACCTCGGGTGCCTCGCGCTCCAGTCGCCAGATCTCGCGGTTGAAGATGGTGACGAGCGTCAGCGGGCTCGTCGCGACGACCGACGCGGAGCGCCGGCCTCCCGACATCACGGCGATCTCGCCGAACCAGTCGCCGGGGCCGAGTGTGTTGATCACCGCACCTTCGTGGACGACGTCGGCGGTTCCGGCCGTGATCAGGAAGACGGCGTGGCCGAAGTCGCCCTCGCGCACGAGCGTCGTTCCCTCTTCGATTTCGAGCTTCTCGCATGCGCCCGCGACGCGGTAAAGCTCTTCTCCCGTGAGTGCGTCGAAGAGCGGCAGCGTGGCGACGTTGGCCGGATCCATCGCGGCGACGCTAACAGGGAGATCGTGGCCGTTGGGTGTCCGGACGGTGACGATCCGGTGACGAAAACGTCCAGCGTCGCGGCGCGGTTCGCCGGAACCCGAGCCGGTACCCTAGGCCCGTGCCCGGCGACAGCTACGGAGGCTTCGAGCGGTTCCTGCGCATCGGCGAGGGGCGCCGGCTGAAGCGCCTGCAGGAGCAGGCTGCCTACGTCGGGACGCTCGAGCCCGAGTTCGAGGGGCTGACCGACGACGAGCTCGCGGGGAAGACGGTCGAGTTCAGGCAGCGCCTCGAGAACGGCGAGTCACTCGAGGATCTGATCTTCGAGGCGTACGCCGCAGTCCGCGAGGCATTCAAGCGCACGATCGGGGTCCGCCTCTTCGACGTCCAGCTCATGGGGGGCATCGTCCTCCACGAGGGCGACATCGCAGAGATGAAGACCGGCGAGGGGAAGACCTTCGTCGCCGTGCAGCCGCTGTACCTGAACGGGCTCGCCGGACGCGGTGTCCACCTGGTCACGGTCAACGACTACCTCGCGAAGCGCGATGCGGAGTGGACGCGACCGGTGTACGAGCTGCTCGGGAGCTCGGTCGGGTTCATCCAGAACCTCATGCCGTTCACGGAGCGACGGGAGGCGTACGCCTGCGACGTCACCTACGGGACGAACTCGGAGTTCGGGTTCGACTACCTCCGCGACAACATGGCGGTCACGCTCGACGGCGTCGTCCAGCGCAGCCACGCCTACGCGATCGTGGACGAGGTCGACTCGATCCTCGTCGACGAGGCGCGCACGCCGCTCATCATCTCGGGCGAGCCGGAGACGGCGGCCGCCACGTACTACCAGTTCGCTCGCGTCGTGAAGGAGCTCGAGGGCGCGCCTGCGACGCGCAAGACCGCGAAGGGGCTCGACGAGACGGAGCTCTCGGGTGCCGACTTCCTCTACGACGAGAAGTTCAAGACCGTCTCGCCCGCGCAGTCGACGATCGAGAAGGTCGAGCGCGCGATCGGGATCGACAACCTCTACGACCCGCGCAACGTCAGCCTCGTCAACCACCTCATGCAGGCGCTCAAGGCGCAGTCGCTGTACCAGCGCGACGTCGACTACGTCGTCCAGGACGGCGAGGTGAAGATCGTCGACGAGTTCACCGGCCGCATCATGGAGGGCCGCCGCTGGAGCGAGGGCCTGCACCAGGCGATCGAGGCGAAGGAGGGCGTGCCGATCCGCGAGGAGAACGTCACCCTCGCGACGATCACGCTGCAGAACTACTTCCGGCTCTACGAGAAGCTTGCCGGGATGACCGGAACGGCGAAGACGGAAGAAAAGGAGTTCGTCGAGATCTACAACCTGCACGTCGTCGAGATCCCGACGAACGTCCCCGTCGCACGTGCGGACGAGAACGACTTCATCTTCAAGACCAAGGACGCCAAGTGGGCGGCAGTGGCAGAGGACATCGTCGAGCGCCACGAAATCGGGCAGCCGGTGCTCGTCGGGACGATCGCGGTCGAGACCTCCGAGTACCTCTCGGAGCTCCTCACGCGACGCGGGGTCACGCACAACGTGCTCAACGCGAAGGAGCACGAGCGCGAGGGCGAGATCATCAAGGACGCGGGCCAGCCGGGTGCGGTCACGATCGCGACGAACATGGCGGGCCGCGGCGTCGACATCAAGCTCGGCGAGGGTGTGCGCGAGGTCGGCGGGCTCTACGTGCTCGGCACGGAGCGGCACGAGTCGCGCCGGATCGACAACCAGCTGCGCGGCCGCTCGGGTCGTCAGGGCGACCCCGGTGAGACGCGCTTCTACCTCTCGGCGCAGGACGACCTCGTCCGCCTGTTCGCCGGCGACCGCATCCACGGGATCATGGAGCGGTTCAAGATCCCGGACGACCAGCCGATGGAGGCGTCGATCCTCTCGCGCCAGATCGAGAACGCGCAGAAGAAGGTCGAGGAGCAGAACTTCGTCTCGCGTAAGAACGTCCTCAAGTACGACGACGTGATGAACAGCCAGCGCGTCGTCATCTACGACCAGCGGCGCCGCGTGCTCGAGGGTGACGACCTCTCCGACGAGATCGAAGGGTGGATCGAGGAGGTCATCGGCGCGAACGTCTCGCAGTTCACGGACGCAGAGACGACCGACGAGTGGGACCTCGCCGGTCTCGTCACGCAGATGCACGCGCTCTATGGCACCGACATCACGGTCGAGGAGCTCAGCGAGGAGGTCGACGTCACCAGCCGGGACGCGCTCGTCGAGGAATTCGTGGGTGACGCGCTCGACACGTACGCGGAGCGCGAGGAGTCGTTCGGTCCCGAGCTCATGCGCGAGATCGAGCGCTACGTGATCCTGCAGATCGTCGACACCCGCTGGCGCGAGCATCTCGACTCGATGGACTACCTCCGCGAGGGCGTCCACCTCCGCGCGATGGCCCAGAAGGACCCACTCGTCGAGTACCGCGGCGAGGGGCACGCGATGTTCGAGGAGCTCGGCCGGGCGATTCGCGAGGAGGTCGTGCTGACGCTCTACCACGTCGAGGTGCAGCGCGACGAGGCGGAGGAGCAGCTCCAGCCGGCCGCCGCGCCGCAGGCGCTGGCGTACGAGCACGAGCAGCTGCAGGGCGCCGACGCGATCGCGGCCGCCGGTGGCGGACTTGCGACGGCGCTCGCGCCCCCGCCGGAGACGACGGCCATGGGAACGCCGAAGCCGGTCGTCAACGAGCACCGCGACATCGGCCGCAACGCTCCGTGCTGGTGCGGGAGCGGCAAGAAGTTCAAGCGCTGCCACGGCGCGTGATCGTGGGGGAACCCCATGGTTCCCCGACGAGTCCCCTCCTTCAGCGCGGCGCGCGGGTCACCCAGGTCTGGCGCCCCGGCCGGAGGACCGGGCCCCCGTCCTCGTCGGATTGTGCACGGGGAGCCGAACCCGGAGCGCTCGGCTACGATCGCGCGCATGGCAGTCACCGACGACAGACCCGTCGCCGACCAGCTCGCGGAGCTCGGGGCCCAGCTCGCCTGGGTCCGTGACTACCTTTGACCCGGACGCGCTGAGCCGCCGCCGGACGGAGCTCGAGGACACGATGGGGGCTCCCGGGTTCTGGGACGACCAGGCCGAGGCGGCGCGCATCTCCACCGAGCACGCGCGGGTCACGCGGAAGCTCGAGCGCTACGAGTCTCTCCAGCGCGAAGTGGACGACGCGACCGAGCTGCTGGAGCTCGACCCCGCGCTCGAGCACGAGGTCGCAGAACAGGTCGTCCCCGTTCGAGACGAGCTTGCCCGCCTCCAGGAGGAGGCGCTCTTCAACGGGGAGTACGACGCCGGCGACGCCGTCGTGACGATCACCGCCGGCACGGGCGGCACCGACGCGCAGGACTGGGCCGAGATGCTGCTTCGCATGTACCTGCGGTGGACCGCCGACCGTGGGTTCCAGACGGAGCTCGTCGAGGCGAGCCCCGGCGAGGAGGCGGGCCTGAAGTCCGCGACGTTCTTCGTCCGCGGAGAGAACGCGTACGGGCTGTTCAGGGCCGAGCGCGGCGTGCACCGACTCGTCCGGCTGTCGCCGTTCGACTCGGCGCACCGGCGCCACACCGCGTTCGCCCAGGTCGTCGTCGCGCCGCTGCTCCCCGACAGCGAGGACGTCGAGATCGACGAGGGCGACCTCCGGATCGACACCTACCGCGCCAGCGGCGCGGGTGGGCAGCACGTCAACAAGACCGACTCGGCCGTGCGCATCACCCACCTTCCGACCGGGATCGTCGTGCAGTGCCAGAACGAGCGCTCGCAGACCTCGAACAAGGCGACGGCGATGCGGATGCTTCGATCTCGTCTCGCCGAGCTCGCGGAGGAGGAGCGGGAGGCCGAGCTCGCGCGCGAGCGTGGCGCGGCGCAGGACATCGGCTTCGGGAGTCAAATCCGCTCGTACGTGCTGCACCCGTACCAACTCGTCAAGGACCACCGGACCGACCACGAGGCGGGAAACGCACAGGGCGTGCTAGACGGCGACCTCGACCCCTTCATCCACGACTACCTGCTCGCCCGGGCCGCGGGGAAGGTCGTTTAGCACTTTTGTCGGGTAAACTCACG
>DATAET010000123.1:0-8551 GCA_036257855.1 Gaiellaceae bacterium
GACGCCTACGAGACAGACGTCCGGCCGCTACTCGTCTCACTCAGAGAAGCTTCAGACTTGCCGTCTGATCCAGTCACGGCGTTTCGGTCTGGCGGATATGCAGAAAAACTCGCCGCCGAGCGCGCGTGAGCGAACAAGCGCATTCCGCCTACCAAAGAGCCGTAGAGCACATCCCAATCCGGCCGATCGCTTCACTGGTGCGCGTGCTCCGCGAGGATGGCGCGCAACGTTGATTAGCAGGACATTCCGGCCGCATCCCGGCTGTGCGACCGGCGCTGGTCACGGAGGTCAACCTCGAGCAGACCGAGACCGGCCTCGCTCCTGTCGGGGACGACTGGTTCGTCCTGAACGCTCGCGAGGTCGGCTGGTTGCAGCGTCGACGGCGCGCTCGAAGTCGACCTCGACGTCCTTCCGCTCCATGATCGCGGTCGAGATCCGGATGAGCGCCTCCGTAATGGAGAGCTCGGGCGGGAGCTTGAGCGCGCAGTTGACGAGGAGCGCGCGCGGGTCGGAGAAGTCCCACCCGCTCGTCGTGCGGAGCTCTTCCTGGAAGTCGGTCAGCGTCATGCGCGTGCCTCCGCGTTCGATGTCTCGCGTACCCTGGCACGCGTGGAGTTACCGCTGGAGGCGTGGTTCGCCGAGAACGGGCGCGACCTTCCCTGGCGGCGGACGCGCGACCCGTACGCGATCCTCGTCTCCGAGGTGATGCTGCAGCAGACGCAGGTGGATCGCGTCGTCCCGCGGTACCTCGCCTGGCTCGAGCGCTGGCCGACCGTCGGTTTACTCGCGGGCGCCGCGACGTCGTACGTCATCCGGGAGTGGCAGGGCCTCGGGTACAACCGCCGCGGCGTCGCCCTGCATCGGGCGGCCCGCCACGTCGTCGAGCACGGCTGGCCCCAGGACCCCACCGAGCTTCCCGGGGTCGGTCCGTACACGGCAGCCGCGATCCGCTGCTTCGCGCTCGGTGAGGACGTGCTCCCGGTCGACGTGAACGTCGAACGCGTGCAACGGCGCACACGGCACGCGTTCCGAGCCTCGTCGGCCCAGGCACTCATGGATCTCGGCGCGACGATCTGCCTCGCCCGCGTTCCCCGCTGCGACGAGTGCCCGCTCGCGGACGACTGCCCGTCCCACGGCCTCCGCGAGGAGCCCGCGCGCAAGCAGGGGCCGTTCGAGGGCTCCTTCCGCCAGCGGCGCGCGGCCACGCTTCGCGTGATCGCGGATGCCGCGCGAGAGCTCGGAGAGCTCGACGACGAGGCCGTCCGGTCGCTCGAGCGCGAGGGCCTCGTCGTCGTGGAAGGGAACGTCGTAGCGCTGCCCTCGTAGAGCGCCGTGCCGCTACAGCACGGGACACGCGGCGACAGCGTGTGCTTCACCTTGCCGGTCGGCTGATCACACCCGGTGCAGGACCCACGCGTTCGGCTCGACGTGCGTGCCGATCCCCTCCTCGACGACGAGGGTCGCGAGCCCGCCGGGAAAGACGTACTCGCCGTCCGAGGGGAAGACGAACCCAGTCCACGCCTCCCACTCGGAGACCGGTGTGCAGATCGTCATCGACTCGGGCGCTGCCGCGATGATCTCGCCGCCGACGTGCTCATGGATGCGAATCCAGGGGTCGAAATGCGAGCCGTCCTCTCGGCGCCACGCCATGTAGCTCTCGATCGGGATGAGCGGATACCGCTCCTTCCACGTCGGCCGCACGGGTGCGATCACGCCGTTCGTCAGGCCAGCCGCCCGAGCGTTGTCGATGAACGTCCGGATCATGCTGCCCGAGAGCTGCCTGCCCTGCTGCGCGGGAGCCACGCTGATCGCGATTGCCATCGCGGCACCCGGCGACTCCGACGCAGTCATCCCTCGCTCGAAGCCGTCCTCCCAGCCGGTCGGGAGATCCTCCAACGTCCCGTCCCACGGGAGCGGCAGAGCGTGTGCCTCGGCCAGGAGCGCGTCACCGTCCACCAGTGCGACCTGGAACTCGGGGAACTCGTCGTACAGCCGACCCCAGTGCCGGTTGCCCACCTCGCTGTGGTGCATGTACTCGGGGAAGGTCGCTCCCGACAGCTCGGCGTGGCGGCGTCCGCGGAGATCCGGCCGATCGGCGTAGCGGACGATCTTCACGAGCGCCGGAGGAGCGCAACCGCCTGCGCCGCGAGGCCCTCGCCGCGTCCTGCGAAGCCGAGGTGATCGGTGGTCGTCGCGCGGACGCTCACGCGCTCGGACTCCACGCCCAGAGCGCCCGTCAGCCGCTCCCGCATCTCGTCGCGGACGTCGCCGATTCGCGGTTCCTCCGCGACGAGCACGCAGTCCGCGTTCACGAGCTCCCAGCCGGCCTCGCGGACCTCGCGGTACGCCTCCCAGAGCAGGTCAAGCGAGGAGGCGCCGCGGTACTGCTCGTCGCCCGAGGGGAAGAGCGAGCCGATGTCGCCGAGGTTTGCCGCGCCGAGGAGCGCGTCGATGAGCGCGTGTGCGATCACATCGCCGTCCGAGTGTCCGGCGAGCCCGCGCGCGTGCTCGAACGTCACGCCTCCGAGTACGAGGGGGACACCCTCCTCGAGCGCGTGCGCGTCGTAGCCGATTCCTACCCGAAGCTCCGTCACCGGAGCGAGGCTAACGCCTCCGGCAGCGATGCGAGGTCATCGAGCCCGAGCGTCGCCTCGGGCGGCGTCCGCTGCAATCGGCCCCACGGGCCACGACGCACGTGCACCGCCACCAGGCCGGCTCGGGCGGCCGGGAGAACGTCGTTGTCGACGCGATCCCCGACGTACGCGACCTGTGGCGCATCGCACTCCACGAGCTCCGCCACGCGCTCGAAGAACGCCGTGTCCGGCTTCCGGACGCCGAGACTCGCCGACGAGGCGATCACATCCGCAGGGAGGGCGGCGGCGTCTCGCGCCCACGCCTCCATCGCCTCCGTCTGGTTGCCGACGATGCCGACGCGGAGCCCGAGGTCGCGCACGCGTCGTAGGCAGTCGAACGCGTCCGGGTAGAGATCCTCGAGCGAGTACGTGAGCTCGTTCCACCATCCCGCGGGCTTCTCGATTCCGAGATGCCCCCACAGCGCGTCGTGCTCCTCCCCGCGCGCGATCGTGGCTCCGAGCGCCGCCCAGACGACGTGGGGCTGGAGACCCAGGCGTCTGCACAGCTCCCTCCACCACCGCTCCTCGTCGACGAGCGTCTCGCCGACGTCGAAGACGACGGCCCTCAGAGCCACGACTCGACGAGCGCGAGATCCGAGGGCGTCGTGACCTTCACGAGTCGGGGATCTCCTTCCACGAGCGCGACCCGCCCTCCGATCGCCTCGACGAGTGAGGCACAGTCCGTCGCAGATCCGACGTTGCCGGCGAGCGCCCGGCGCAGCGTCGGAGCGAGGAACGCCTGAGGCGTCTGTGCTGCGAACAGGTCGTCGCGATCGACCGTCTCGACGACCGTGCCGTCTCGGACCAGCTTCAGCGTGTCGCGCACGGGTACCCCCGGAACGGCCCCGTCGAAGCCGCGACCGAGCGGCTCGAGGACCCGCTCGACGACGTCGTCGCCCACCATTGGCCGCGCCGCGTCGTGCACGACGATGACGAGTGCCTCGTCGGGGACCTCCGCGAGAGCGGCCTTGACCGAGGCGGCTCGCGTCGCGCCGCCCGTGACGCAGGCCACGACTTTCGAGGCCGCGATCTCCTCCGTGAGGAGGATCGCAGGCTCCTCCCACTCTGGCGGGGCTGCGACGACGATCGCGTCGACGAACGGGCAACGGTCGAGCCGTTCGACGCTCTCTGCAAGGAGGGGACGCCCACCCAGTGAGGCGAACGCCTTCGGGCGGTCAATCCCGAGCCGCTCGCCGGATCCGGCCGCCGCGATGAGAGCCCAGGTGGCACCGGCCTCGCCGGAGCCGCCCGAGCCGCTAGGCACTCGCGGTAGCGGCCTTCGCCTTCGCTCTCGTCTTCGGCTTCGGCTGCCCGGCGCGGGACAGGACGTCGTCCAGCCAGGCTGCGGCCTCTTCCTCGTTCATGTCCTTCGCGTACATGAGCTCGGAGGCGAGGATCTTCTTCGCCTTCACGAACATCTGCTTCTCGCCCGTCGAGAGGCCCTTCTCGTTGTTGCGAACGGCGAGGTTTCGTACGACTTCCGCGAGCTCGAAGATGTTGCCGGTCTTCATCTTGTCGCGGTTGTGCTTGAAGCGCCGGTTCCAGTTCTTCGGCATCTCGGTCGATCCACCCGAGAGCGTCCTGACGACCATGGTCACCGTGCGCTGATCGATCACGGTCCGGAGTCCTACGCGCTCCGCGTTCTCGCATGGCACGTTGACGGTCATGTCGTTGTGGAGGATCTGGATCGTGAGGTACTCCCGCACCTCGCCCAGCACCTCGCGCTTCTCTTTCCGCACGACTGTCCCCGCGCCGTGGTGCGGATAGACGACCTTGTCGCCGATGTCGAACAAGAGGGCCTCCCCGATGTCGGTATCCGTCGCCTTCACGAAAATGTCAATCTTCGCCTCGACACAAAAAGTGCCGGCAGCGTCCTCCCTGCCGGCGTCCAGGCACATCATAGCGTGTTTCTCACAGGCCCTTAACGGAACCGCAACCGCCTGCAGAGCTCAGGCGGCGACGCCCTCGACGGGCCTGGCCTCGAGTCCCGCCGCGATCGCGGCGCGAAGCGTCTCGGCCGGGGCGAGCCGAGGCTGCTCTCGGCCTTGGCCGACCGCCGGCGCGACAACGAGCTCGATACCGAGCTTCGCGCATTCGTCGAGCCGTCGCTCCGCCTGCGCGGCCTGCCGCAGCCGTCCGGTCAGGCCGATCTCGCCGAAGGCTGCCACGCCGTGACGAACGGGCATACCACGCGCCGCCGATGCGATCGCGAGCGCGACCGCGAGATCCGCCCCGGGCTCCTCGATGCGCACGCCGCCCGCGACGTTCACGAAGACGTCCGAGGTCGCGAGCGCGACGCCGGCGTGCCGCCCGAGCACCGCGACGATCATGGCGAGCCGCTTCGGGTCGACGCCCGTTCCCACACGCCGCGGCATCGCGAGGTCGGTCGGCGCCACGAGAGCCTGGATCTCGAGGAGCAAGGGCCGTGTGCCCTCGAGCGCGCATCCGACGGCCGCGCCGACCTCGCCCGGGTGCGTCGTGCCGAAGAGCTCCGACGGGTCGGGGACACCAACGAGCCCGCTCGCCGTCATCTCGAAGACACCGAGCTCGTTGGTCGAGCCGAAGCGGTTCTTCGTCGCACGTAGCACCCGATGCTCGTGGTACCGGTCGCCCTCGAACTGCAGGACGCAATCGACGAGGTGCTCGAGGACGCGGGGGCCCGCGACCGCACCGTCCTTCGTGACGTGGCCGACGAGCACGGTCGCGACACCCGCTTCCTTGGCGACGCGCAGAAGACGGCCCGCCGCCTCGCGAACCTGTGCGACCGAGCCCGGGGCGGAGGCGAGCCCCCCGGCATGCAGCGTCTGCACGGAGTCGATGACGCAGACGTCCGGACGCTCCGCCTCGAGCGTCGCACACACCACGTCCAGACTCGTCTCGGCGAGGATCTCGACCGACTCGGCGCCTCCGAGCCGAGAGGCCCTGAGCGAGACCTGGGCGACCGACTCCTCGCCGGTCACCAGCAGTGCTCGCCGGCCGTTGCGTGCGATCGCTCCCAGCGCGGTGAGCAGGAGCGTCGACTTCCCGACGCCCGGCTCGCCGCCGACGAGAACGAGCGATGCCGGCACGAGCCCGCCGCCGAGGACCCGATCGAGCTCCGAGACACCGGTGGAGACTCGCGCAGCCTCCTCCGAGCGCACTTCGCCGATCGGCACGGGCTTCGAGGCCGTCGCCGCTGCAGGCCCTTGATCCGAGCCGTGGAGCTCCTCCACGAGTGTCCCGAACGCGCCACAACCGGGGCACTTGCCGAGCCAGCGGCCGGACGTCGTCCCGCACTCCGCGCACGTGAACTGGACCGTGACCTTCGCCACCTCGCCAGTCTAGGAGCGAGGTCCGACGCCGCCCGTCACGAAAGTGCGGGTATTTGCTTGCAAGTCGGCGCCGCGTGGTTAAGAGTCCCGGGAGACCGCCGGAGACGACCAGGAAAGGACGGGCCGAATGGAGAGATTCAATGCCCTCGGGCGCGGGGGACAGATCATGCTCATCTCGAGCGTCTTGCTCCTCATCGTGAGCTTCTTCAACTGGCAGGAGGTCGACTACGACCTCGGGCCGCTCGGCTCGGGGAGCGCCGGTGTGAGCGCCTGGGACGACCTCGGCGGCATCCTCATGGGGATTCTCACCATCGTCCTGATCGCCCGGATCGTTGCACGGTTGGCCGCTGTCGACGTTCCGATCCCGGTCTCGTTTGCGATGACGAGCGCGGTCTTCGCGTTCATCATCTTCGCGATCGCGCTCATCAAGAATCTCACCGACGACTACTCGACGTTCTGGAGCTACATCGGCGTCGGCCTGGCCTTCCTGATCGCCGTCGGGGCGTGGCTCGAGATCCAGGCGGCGGGTGGCGTCGAGTCGCTGCGAACGGAGGCGACGAGCTTCGGGTCGTCGGGAGCAGCGGCAGCCCCGGCCGCATCGGCGGGCACGGGAGCGGAGACGCCCGCGCCTGCAGCCCCGCCGCAGCAGCAGACGACCCCGCCGGCCGAGAGCCAACCCAGCCAGGCCCCTCAGGCAGCCCCCGCGCCGGATTCGAGCCCGGACGCGACGAACGACGAGCCGTCGACCGAGCGGGAGACCTAGCCCGCGCGTACACGTTGCGACGCCGCGGCGCTCAGGGCGCCGCGGCGCGCGTGTACAGGCCGTTTTTGGCGCGTAAGAGGCGCGTAAACGCCTGCAAATACCCCATCCGGCGCATTCCGGAGTACCCTGTGACGAGTACGGACTGACAAGGCCGCCGCACGGCCGACCGCAACCGTCGAAAGGGATCCCGCGATGGCGAAGTTCCAGGCCCTGCCGCGAGGCGCGCAGCTCGTCCTCGTCGCCGGCCCACTCTTCCTGATCAGCCTCTTCTTCACCTGGCAGAAGATTCCGGTCGACTACGGCCGCGCCGGCATCGCCAAGATGCCGCTCGACGGTTGGGACGCCTGGGGTCTCCTCCTCTTCCTGCTGGTGGTGGCGACGGTCGTGCTCGTCGTACTCGAATACCTCACCGACGTCGAGCTCTCGGACGACGTCCCCTGGACGACGGTGACCTTCGCGCTGGGGCTCGCCGTGTTCGCCGTCGCAGTGGTCAAGAGTTTGACGGACGACGGCTCGACGATCCCAAGCTACGCCTTCGTCGCGCTCGCAGGGGTTGTGGCCGCGGGCACCTACCTGGAATGGGCAGAGGCGCGTCGCCCCGAGGGCCCGGCCCTCGCTCGGAAGCGTCGAGGGTTCAGCTCAGCCGCTTGACGAGGAGCACACGGTCCTCGCCGGGGCCGTCGTAGTCCGGCACGGTCCGCTCGATCTCGAAGCCCAGCGCCTCGTGGAACGCCACGGACTCCTGGTTCACCGGTGAGGTGACACAGCGGACGACGCCTCGGCCCTGTGAATGAACCTCCTCGAAGAAGCGTTCGTAGAGCGCCCGGCCGAGACCTCCTCCCCGCTCCTCGGGGGCCACGCCGACGAAGTGGATGTACGCCTCGTCGTCCTCCGTCTGCGACAGGAAGCCGCAGAGAAAGCCGGCGAGCTCCCCGTCCTCGCCCTCCGCGACGAAGCTGGTGCCGTCGAAGTGGATGAAGAAGAGCTTCGGCAGCATCGGCGCCATCTCGCGCCCGCCCCACCAGACGTTGATGCGTCCGATGACACGACCGTAGTCGGACGGCTTCGCGTGGCGGATGCTGAGCGCGTCAGTCGTCGGACGTGTCGGCGACGAGATCGTCGAGCTCGGACTCCTCGGCCGGCCCGCCGATCGCCGCCGGCACCGGGGTGCCTTCAACGACCCGGATCTCGACCGGTGGCTCGTCCTCTGCCGGGTCCTCCCGCCGATCGACGATGAGCGTCGTCCCGGGCGCGAGCTCGCGCCCGAGGATGAAGTCGGCGAGCGGATCCTCGAGGAGGCGCTGGATTGCTCGGCGCAGCGGGCGGGCGCCCATGGCCGGGTCGTAACCCTGCTCGACGAGGAGCTCGCGCGCGTCGTCCGTGAGCTCGACGACGACGTCGTGCTTCGCCATCTCCTCGCGGACGCGCTTCATCATCAGGTCGACGACCTCCAGGATCTCGACCTTCTCGAGCTTGTGGAAGACGATGACCTCGTCGATGCGGTTCAGGAGCTCCGGCCTGAAGACCTTCTTGAGCTCCGACATGACCCGCTCCTTCATCTCGTCGTAGGAGAGGCCCTGCTCGTCGCCGATGGAGAAGCCGAGCGTCTGATTCTTCGAGATCTGGGCGGCCCCGAGGTTCGAGGTCATGATCACGATCGTGTTGCGGAAGTCGACCTTCCGGCCCTGGGAGTCGGTGAGCTTCCCGTCCTCGAGGATCTGCAGCAGGATGTTAAAGACGTCCGGGTGCGCCTTCTCGATCTCGTCGAGGAGGACGACCGAGTACGGCTTGCGCCGCACGGCCTCGGTGAGCTGGCCGCCCTCGTCGTACCCGACGTAGCCGGG
>DATAET010000124.1:0-68832 GCA_036257855.1 Gaiellaceae bacterium
GCCACCATCCGGAGATCGAGCGTCCTGAGCGTTCGGCGGTCGAGTACGACGGTGAACCAGGCCGGGGTCTTCGGATCGAAGAAGCTCGCCTTCCAGGCCGGTCGCCCACGCGCGGTCGTGCGGGCGATGACGAAGGCGTTCGTCGCCGACACCCACAGCGGCGTGGGCTGGTTGACTGGAAACTGCGGGGACGAGTTCCAGACGCCGCCGGGGGCTTTGTCCCAGCGGCGTTTCCCGATGATGACCGCCGACGGGCCACGATCGATCTCGTAGGCGAGCCGGTCGGGGGCTTGGACGCGCCACGTGCTCGTGACCACGTGCTCCGCATCGGACGCGAGGCGCTCCCGGAACGAAAGGGAGCGAAGCGAGCGCCACGCTCGCGTCGCGCCGGCGATCAGCGTCGAGGCGTCCCGCGGAGGCCACGCCGCGGGAAGGGGTACACGCCAGTGTGTCGCGATGCCCCCGTCGACCACGAGCTCGACGGCCCGAGGCCGGCCCCGGGCCGTGAGTGTCGTCCGGTAGCAACCGGAGCCGCAAGCCGCGCCGGCGGCAGTCGCACCGCCCGCCACGAACGTCGTCGCCAGCCCGGAGACGCCCACGCCGTCGGGGCCGACGACGGACGCCTGGACGAGCAGGTCGTCCTTCTGCGGGAGGACGGCGAGTGCGAGCGCGACGTCGCCAGCCTCGCGGCTGAAGACGACGGCGCCGGGCGGAGGGGACGGGTACGAGGCGGCGCTCGTGGTCGGCTTGGGCGACTCGGCGAGGCCGCCAGGCTTCGGCTGGTGGTTGAGGTAGAGCAGGAGCAGGAAGACCGCGAGCAGGTACCCGCCGAGCACGACCGCGACGGTCGACGCACCGGCACGCGTGGGGTCGGAGCGTATGCTGGCCGGTGTCGTCGCCATTGCTCGCTCCGGCCAGGGTATCGGCGGCCGCACGGTCGCTCCCCGTCGTCGCCGTTCTAGACTCGGCCCCGTGCGGACGAACTGGTTCATCGCCGCGGTCGTCCTGGGCATCGTCGCGATCGTGATTGCCGCGATCGCGATGCGGCTCTCGTAAGCTGAGAGTTAAGAAGCCGGGTAGTCGCCGGGCACCCTTGCGGGCAGGCCGAGCGGCGCCGATACCATCACGGCGTGGCATACCTCGTGATCTTCTTCGTCATTCCGATGGTGCTCGGCTTCTGGGCTCAGCACCGGGTGAAGTCGACCTTCGCGCGGAACCTCGAGGTTCCGGTCGCGAACGGGATGACGGGTGCGCAGGTCGCGCGCAGGGTCCTCGACGCGAACGGGCTGAACGACGTGCCCGTCGAGGAGACTCCGGGCTCGCTGTCGGACCACTACGACCCGCGGAGCCGCTCGGTCCATCTCTCGGAGCCCGTGTACCGCGGGGCGTCGGTCGCCTCGACCGCCGTCGGGGCGCACGAGGTCGGGCACGCCATCCAGCACGCGCAGGCGTACGCGTTCTTCCGCTTCCGCAGCGCGATGTTCCCCGCGGTGCAGTTCGCGTCGAACATCTGGTTCCTCTTCTTGCTCGGCGGTCTCTTCCTCAACATCCTCGGCTTCTTCTACATCGCGATCGCGCTGTACTCGGTTGCCGTCCTCTTCCAGTTCGTGACACTGCCGGTCGAGTTCGACGCCTCGCGCCGGGCGAAGCAGCAGCTCCAGGATCTCGGTCTGGTCGCCTCCAACGAGGCCGCGGGCGTCAAGAGCACGCTGAAAGCCGCCGCGTGGACGTACGTCGCAGCGGCACTGGCAGCCGTCGCGGTGCTCCTGTACTACCTCTCGCTGCTGAGCAACAGGTAGCGCCGCTAGCGCTCGCGCGGCATCCAGCCGAACCACCGCAGCGCCACGGCGATGCCCACTGCGCCCCAGGCGAGCACGACTGCGAGCGCTCCGGGATCGGCGAAGAGCGAGTCGCCGTCGAGGTAGACGCCGTCGACGATGTCGAGGAAGTACGTCAGGGGCAGCACGTCGGCGATGGCCTGCAGCACCGCCGGGAGATCCCGCCTCGGCCCGAACGACCCCGACAGGAACGCCATCGGCAGGATGACGACGTTGACGACGGCCGAGACCCCGTCGGCGGAGCGGATGAGCGCTGCCGCTCCGAGCCCCAGCCCGGCGAAGCAGGCGACACCGAGGACGATCGCGCCCGCGAACCCGAGCCAGTTCGCGGGCATGCTCGCGTCGAACGCGACGCCGCCGAGGGCGAGCAACCCGACCGCCTGGAGCCCGAACGTCACGAGCGTCGAGAGCAGGACGGCCCCGAGGTACACGATCGGCGGGAGCGGGGTCGAGCGCAGCCTCTTCAGCACGCCGGACTCCCGTCGCCCGACGAGGATGATCGCGAGCCCGCCGAACGCGGTGTTCGCCGCCCCGTAGCCGAAGAGGCCGGCGAGGAGGACGTCGGCAGCCGCCCGCCCCCCGATCTCGTCGCCGTACACGGAGCCGAGCAGGGCGTACAGCAGCAGCGGAAAGATGAAGACGAAGACCGCTGCCTCGCGGCTCCGCCAGAACACCTTCTGCTCGAAGCGGAGCTGATGGAGGACCATGCTCACTCCGCGACCTCCGTCTCGTCGACGAGTTCGAGGTAGACGTCCTCGAGGGTCGCACGCCGGACCTCGAGCTGCTCGAGCTCCCATCCTTCCTCGAGAGCCCTGCCGGTGAGTTCGTGGAGTTCGCGCGTCGCGTCGCTCGCTTCGACGACAACGAGCTCGCCGTCACGCCGGTAACGGATCTCGGTCACGCGCGAGTCGCCGATGAGCTCGGCGGGCGTCCCCTGGCGAACGATCACGCCGCCGCGCAACACCGCGACGCGGTCGGCGAGCTGCTGGGCCTCGTCGAGGTAGTGCGTCGTCAGCAGGATCGTCGTGCCGAGCGAACGGAGCGCCCGGATCATGTCCCACGCCGCCCGGCGCGCGGCCGGGTCGAATCCGGTCGTCGGCTCGTCGAGGAAGACGAGGTCGGGGTTGCCGACGAGGGCGACACCGAGGTCAAGACGCCGCTTCTGCCCGCCGGACAGGGTCTTGACCCGTGCGTCCCGCTTCTCGTCGAGCCCCACGAGGTCGATGACCTCGTCCACGTCGCGCGGCCTCCGGTAGTAGCCGGCGAAGAGCTGGTGCGTCTCGCGCACGGTGAGGAGCGGGCTCAGCTCCGACTGCTGGAGGACGACGCCTATGCGCTCTCGCAGAGCACGAGGCGATTCACTCGGGTCCACCCCGAGCACGATCGCGTCGCCGCCGTCGCGGTCACGGTAGCCCTCGAGGATCTCGACCGCCGTGGTCTTCCCTGCGCCATTCGGCCCGAGGAGCCCGAAGACCTCACCCTCCGCGACGTCGAAGCTGATGCCACGGAGCGCCTCGACGGTGCCGTACGACTTCGTGAGCTCGTGGACGACGATCGCGTTCGACACGGGAACACGAGACGATATGCGTCGTCTGGGCACGGGTAGGGTGGCTTCGTGCCGACGCACCGCTACGTGGTCGTCGACGTCTTCACGGACACGGCACTCACGGGCAACCAGCTGGCGGTCTTCACGGATGCGCGCGGCCTCGGCGACGAGACGATGCAGGCGCTGGCGAAGGAGATCGGCTTCTCCGAGACGACCTTCGTCCTCCCGGCGGAAAGGGACGGGACGGCTCGCGTGCGCATCTTCAACCCGGCACACGAGATGGCCTTCGCCGGCCATCCCGTGCTCGGCACCGCCTGGGCGCTCGCGACACCGCTAGGGCGCGGAGTCATCGAGCTCGAGACCGGCATGGGAATCGTCCCGGTCGAGCTGGACCGCGATGAGTCCGGCGCTCTCGTCTTCGGGCGCATGGCGCAGCCGCTGCCGACGGTGCGAACGCTCGAGGAGCCGGAGTCGCTCTTCGACGTGTTGGGTGTGCCGGGGTCCGAGCTCCCGGTCGAGCTGTACGACAACGGCGCGACGCACATCGTCGTCAAGCTCGGCAGCGACGAGGCGGTCAGCGCGCTCTCACCGGATCCGTCCGCCATAGCGAGATTCGGCGTCACCGGCGTGAACTGCATCTCAGGGTCCGGGAGCCGCTGGAAGAACCGTATGTTCTGGCCTCGGGGCGAGGATGCGGCGACCGGTTCCGCTGCTGGCCCCATCGCGTGCCATCTCTGCCGATACGGCCTCGTCGAGTGGGGAGAGTGGATCGAGATCTCGCAGGGCGTCGAGATCGGTCGCCCGTCGACGCTGTTCGCACGGGCAGACGGTGGCGCCGGCGAGATCGCGAGGGTGTTCTGCGGCGGTCGAGCCGTGGTCGTCGCGCGCGGCGAGTTCCGGCTCTAGGAAGCCGCGAGGAGATCCGCAACGGTCGCCGTGGCCTCGCGGGCGGCCTCGACGGGCTCGGCGCCCGCGGCGCGCCGGACGAGATACGCCACCGAGTACGTGTCACCGGCACCCGTCGGGTCGATGTCTCGTTCGACGGGGGCGGCCGGCACGTGCTCGACGAGATCGGGCGTCACCACCCATGCACCCTGCGAGCCGAGCGTCAGGAGCACCTCCGGCACGCCGAGCCCGTGGAGCCTCTCCGGCTCCGCGCTGCCGACGAGGGTCTCCGCCTCCTCGTCGTTCAGCTTCAGGATCTCGACGTGGCGGAGCGCGTCGCCGATCTCGGCGTCGGTGTGGAGTGGCCCCACCGTGGCCGTCCGCACGAGGCCCTGGAGATCCACGAGCAGCTGCCTGCCGTCGGACGCGAGAGCCGCGAGCGTCTCGGGCGGGAAGTCCGTCCGCGTCAACGCGCAGACGTCGACCCAGGCAGCGCCGCCGGCGGCGGCTACGGCCTCTTCCGCACCCCACGGGTCGCCGACCGCGTCCTGCCACATGATCCGGCGGTCGCCCTCGTAGTGGAAGCTGTACGCCGTCGTCACCGAGGACTCGCGCCAGCTCGCGGGTAGGCCGAAAGCCTCGAGCGGTTCCATCAGCGCGACGCGGTCCTCCGCGCTGCACGAGGCGGTGGCGCGCGCGTCTGCGCCGAGTCGCGAAAGTGCTCGCGTGGCGTAGAAGACGCCGCCGCCAGGCCGCGGAGGGTCGCCCTCGACGACGTCGCGGGAGAGGTGGCCCACTACGGCGATCAGGGTCATGCCGCCGCGGCACCCGTCGTCAGGCTTCGGGCGAGGCGCGCCACGACCGTTGCGATCCCGAACGCCACGAGGAAGCTGGGGACGGTCGCCCCGATGCCCCAGTCGGGCGGGTGGAGCACGTCGACCGCGTCGACCCACCATGACGGCCCCGTCGGGTAGAGCCACTGATAGAGGGCGAAGCCGACGATCCACGCCGCGATCAGCCCCGGGCGCCAGGCAGGCGCGTCGAACACGTCCTCCGTCGTGTAGTGCGCACCGGCCGCGAGCCAGTCCGCGAGCAGCACCGCGAACAGCGGGACGAAGACCGAGCCCAGCAGGAGGAGGAAGCTCTGGTAGCTCACGAAGTCGACGACGAGGGCCCCGGCGGTCGCGATCGCCGTGACGACGACGATCAGCAGCGCTTGCGGCGCGCGAGGCACCGCGTTCTGCAGTGAGACCGCGGCCGAGTAGGCGTTCGCGAAGGCCTCGTCCGTCTCCGTGACGAGGAGCGCGAAGAGCGCGGCGATCGCGGCGAACCCGCCCGCGACGACGGCGGCCGGGAGCGCCGCCGGATCTCCGAGGTTCCGCGAGAGCACGAGCACGGCCCCGAGTGCGAGCAGCCAGGCGTCTGGGACGAAGTAGCCGAGACCCGTTCCTACGAGGGCGCCTCGACGGGTCTTCGAGAACCGCGTGTAGTCCGCCGCGTAGGGCACCCACGAGACGGTGATCCCGACGACGACGTCTGCGCCCTGCCACACGGACAGCCCTCCCTCTCCGTCGGCCGACCAGAGCGCATGGAGGTCGGCCCCGTCGAGCGCCCACCAGCTGAGGTAGAGGATCGCGAGCGGGACCGCCCACACCGCGAAACGACGGATGAACCGCCGCACGAAGCCGATGGGGCCGAGGAGGGCGAGCGCCAGCGCGCACGCGCCGAACACGATCGTCCAGAGCCACTGCGCGCGGAACCCGAGGAGCTCGTCCGACAGCGCAGCGGCCGCGGTCGCGATGACGAGGAGTTCGAAGATGGTCCAGCCGATCCCCTGGAGGACGTTGATCGTGGTCGGGAGCAGTGAGCCGCGCTGGCCGAGGGGGGCGCGCATGAGCGCCATCCCCGGAACGCGTGCATCCGCTCCGATCATCCCTGCGACGGCGAGCATCGCGTTCCCGATGAGGCAGCCGAGGAGGATCGCGACGATCGCCTCGGGGAGTGAGAGGGCCGGCACGAGCACCGCCCCGGCCACGATCACGAGCAACGACACGCCGAGGTTGCCCCAGAGCAGGCCCGTCTCGAGCCCGCTCAGTACCCGCAGCCTGGGTGGGACCGGGTCGATGCCCCAGCTGCCCTCGATCGGCTCCCGAGTGGCCATCAGGCGGATGAGGCTAGATGATCCCTCCGTGATCCCCCGTTACTACGTCGTCGCCGAGTCCGCGCACGCCCTCCAGAATCCGACCTCGAAGGAGAAGCTCCTGCTCCTGGGCGAGCGCCTCGGTCTCGACCCGGGCTCTCGCGTGCTCGACGTCGCTTCGGGCCGCGGCGGCCCGGCGCTGATCCTCGCGGAGGCATTCGGATGCCGGATCGACGGGGTCGAGATCGAGCCGGCGTTCCACGCGGTCGCCCTCCAGCGAGCGGCGGACGCGGGCCTCTCCGAGAGGCTCTCGTTCGGCCTCGGCGACGGGGCACGGGCGACGTTCGAGCCGGACGCCTACGACGCCGCGTTGTGCCTGGGCGCCAGCTTCGTGTTCGGCACCCTGGCGGACACGGTGGACGCGCTCGCGCCAGCCGTTCGGAAGGGCGGCCACGTCGCCGTCGGCGAGCCGTTCTGGCGTAGCCTCCCGCTGCCCGACGACTACGAGGAGCGCGACGGCCCGTGGACGAGCCTCGAAGGAACGGTCGTGGCCTTCGAGACGTCAGGGTTGTCGGTCGTGTCGGTCATCGCCTCCTCGGAGGACGACTGGGACCGCTACGAGACACTCCACTGGCAGGCGGTCGAGAGCTGGCTCGACGCGAACCCGCACGACGCCGACGCGCCCGAGATCCGGTCGCGGCAGGAGCGTCACAAGCGAAACTACCTTCGTCACGGCCGCGACTCCCTCGGCTGGGCGATCTTCGTGGGCCGCAAGCGCACGCCCTAGACGACCATGGCGCATCCGGACATCCCCGCTGAGCAGGCGTACCTCGACCACGCCTACGAGTGCCTCGAGCAGATGCGGCAGGCGCTGCTGCGCACCGTTGGAGCCGCGGGTGTCGGCGCCGAGGGCGCCGACATCGCCGTGAGCCGCGTCGAAGCCTGGGTGGATCGGCGTCTCGCCGCCTACGACAGGGCGGAGCAGATCCTCTGCTTCGGCCGCATCGACGTCGAGTCGGTGACGGACCCGCTCTACGTGGGCCGCCGCTGGGTGCAGGACGACGACGGCGTGCTCGTCGTCAACTGGCAGGCCCCTGCCGCGCGGCCCTTCTACACGGCGACGCCGGCCGAGCCGCACGGCGTCACCCTCCGCCGCCGCTTTCGGCTTCAGGGACGGACCCTCACGGGCATCAGCGACGAAGCGCTCGACGGCTCGCTCGCCGAGGTGGCGAGCTCGATCGACGACTTCCTGCTCGAGGCGCTCGAGCGTTCTCGCGATGCGCGGATGCGCGACATCGTCGCGACGATCCAGGCCGACCAGTACGGGCTCATCGCCCGCGCACCCGAGCCGCCGCTCGTCATCCAGGGCGGTCCTGGGACGGGGAAGACGGCGGTCGGGCTCCATCGTGCCTCGTACCTCCTGTACGAACACCGTGACGCCCTGCGGCGCATCCTCGTCGTCGGGCCGAACCCGACGTTCATGGACTACGTCTCGCACGTCCTTCCGGCACTCGGCGAGGATGCCGTCGACCAGCTCGCCGTCGCCGAGCTCGTCGCGGGCGCAGAGGTGACACTTGCCGATTCGCAAGACGTCGAGCGGCTGAAGGCGGATCCACGGCTCGCCGAGGTCGTCGGGCACGCCGTGGAGCTCCGCACGCGCGGTCGCCCCGAGGAGCTCGTCGTCCGGCTCGAGGGCAGGTTCGTCGGGGTGGAGGCCGGCGAGGTGGAGTTGATCCTGCGCTCCGTCCGTTCGGAGCACGGGCTGTCCGCGGCCGCGCGGGAGCGGTTCCGGATGGACGTTCTGCGGCGCTTCTACGCCGACTACGGCGACGAGCTCGGCGGCCTCGCGGTACGTTCGTTCGAGGAGATCGAGAGAACTCTGCGCAGGGACGGGCTCCTGACCGGCTTTCTCGATCGTGTCTGGCCCGCGCCGAAGCCCGAACAGGTCGTCCGCCAGCTCCTCTCCTCGCGCGAGCGGCTCGCAGAGGCGGCCGAGGACATCCTCGACGACGACGAGCAGAAGCTCCTCAGACGGGGGAAGGCGGGTTGGAGCTCCGGCGATCTCCCGCTGCTCGACGAGGCGAGGGCGATTCTCCACGGCGTGGTGCGCTACGGCCACGTCATCGTCGACGAGGCGCAGGACCTGACGCCGATGCAGGTCCGCATGATCGCGCGGCGGACGAGGGGCTCCTTCACGATCCTCGGGGACGTCGCGCAGGCGACCGGGCCGGTCCCGTACACGCGCTGGGAAGACCTGCTCGGGCACCTGCCCGGCGGTGAGCTCGCAACGGTCGAGGAGCTTCGCCATGCCTACCGCGTGCCGCGCGAGATCATGGCGCTCGCGCTGCCGCTCCTCGCGCACATCGCGCCCGACACCGAGCCTCCCGTTGCCTATCGCGCGGGCGCCGCACCTCCTCGTTTCGTGTGGGGCGAGTCGCCGCTCGACGCCGCCCTCGAGGAGGCGGCCCGTCTCGGCTCGGAGGAGGGGCTGCTCGCCATCATCGCTCCCGCCTCGCTGCGCGGGGACGAGGCGACGGGATCCTTGTTCGACGACAGTCGTATCCCTGTCCTCACCCCGCGCGAGGCGAAGGGGATGGAGTTCGACCACGTGATCGTGGTCGAGCCGGCGCAGATCGTGGAGGAGGCGGTAGGGGGACAGGGGCTTCGCGAGCTCTACGTGGCACTGACTCGACCGACGACGTCGCTCGTCGTCGTCCACGACCGGCCGCTCCCGCCGGAGCTGGCCGCGGAAGCCTTCGACTAGGCCGCGAGCAGGCGGCGCAGCACGAACGGGAGGATCCCGCCGTGCCGCAGGTACTCGCGCTCGCGGGGCGTATCGAGCCGGACGGTCACCCGGAACTCCTTGTCGTCGGCGCGCACGGTCACCTCGTCGGCTTCGGCGTTCTCGAGCCCGGTGATCGCGAACTCCTCGCGACCGGTGAGCCCCAGAGACTCGCGGCCGCCGCCGGAGAGGAACTGCAGCGGCAGCACGCCCATCATGAGGAGGTTCGAGCGGTGGATCCGTTCGTAGCTCTCCGCGATCACCGCGCGCACACCGAGGAGCTTCGGGCCCTTCGCCGCCCAGTCGCGCGACGAGCCGGAGCCGTACTCCCTGCCGGCCAGGACGATCAGCGGCGTGCCCTCCTGCCGGTACCGCTCGGCGGCCTCGTAGATCGTCGTCTCCTCGCCCGAGGGAATGTGCAGCGTCCACGTTCCCTCGGAGCCGGGAACGAGCAGGTTGCGCAGCCGCACGTTCGCGAACGTGCCGCGGACCATGACCTCGTGGTTACCGCGTCGTGAGCCGTAGGAGTTGAAGTCCTTGCGCTCGACGCCGTTCTCGACGAGGTAGCGGCCGGCCGGTGCATCCGGCTTGATCGCTCCCGCGGGCGAGATGTGATCGGTCGTCACCGAGTCGCCGACGGCGACCAGGCACCGCGCTCCGGAGATGTCCTCGACGAGCCCGGGGTCGATCGGCATCCCGTCGAAGTACGGCGGGAGTCGAACGTACGTCGAGTCGGGATCCCACTCGAACAGCTCGCCTTCCGGAACCGGCAGCCCGCGCCAGGTCTCGTCGCCCGTGAAGACGTCCGCGTACGTCGCGCGGAACATCTCCTGGCCGATCGCGAAGGCGATGGTATCGCTCACCTCCTCCGGTGAGGGCCAGATGTCCGCGAGGAACACCTCCTCGCCGTCCGATCCGACTCCGAGCGGCTCGGTCGCGAGGTCGATGTCCATCCGTCCTGTCAGTGCGTAGGCGACGACGAGCGGAGGAGACGCGAGGTAGTTCGCCTTCACCTCCGGGTGGATGCGCGCCTCGAAGTTGCGGTTGCCCGAGAGCACCGCGCAGACGACCAGGTCCCCCTGGGACACGCCCTTGGAGATCTCCTCGGGCAGCGGGCCGGAGTTCCCGATGCAGGTCGTGCATCCGTACCCGACGGTGTAGAAGCCGAGCTCCTCGAGGAAGGGGGTCAGCCCGGCCTTCTCGTAGTACTCCGTGACCACCTTCGAGCCGGGTGCGAGGCTCGACTTCACCCAGGGCTTGCGGGCGAGGCCACGCTCGACCGCCTTCTTCGCCAGCAGACCCGCCCCGACCATCACGGCTGGATTCGACGTGTTCGTGCAGGACGTGATCGCCGCGATCACGACCGAGCCGTGGTCGAGCTTGAAGGTCTCGCCGTCGAGCGTCACCTCGACCGCCGAGCGCTCGGCGAGGACGATCCGGGGTGCCGTCGAGATGATCGCTCCACCGTTCTCGGCTTCGTGGCCCGGAGCTGAGGACGCGAGCGGGTCGCTCGCCGGGAAGGTCTCGGACACGGCCTCATCGTGCGCGTTGCCGTAGTCCACGCCGAAGGTCGGCAGGGTCTCGACGAACGCGCGCTTGGCCTCACGGAGTGCCACGCGGTCCTGCGGCCGGCGGGGCCCGGCGAGCGACGGCTCGACCGTCGAGAGGTCGAGCTCCACGACCTGCGAGTAGGTCGGCGGCTCGTCGGGCTCGTGCCACAGCGCGTTCTCCTTGCAGTACGCCTCGACGAGGGCGATGCGCTCCGCAGAACGGCCGGTGAGCCTCAGGTAGCGGAGCGTCTCCTCGTCCACGGGGAAGAACCCGCACGTCGCACCGTACTCGGGCGACATGTTTCCGAGGGTCGCCCGGTCGGCGAGCGGGAGCGATCCGACGCCGTGCCCGAAGTACTCGACGAACTTCCCGACGACGCCCGTCTCCCGAAGGATCTGTGTGACCGTCAGGACCAGATCGGTCGCCGTCGAGCCCTCCGGCAGCGCGCCCGTCAGGCGGAACCCGACCACCTGGGGGACGAGCATCGAGATCGGCTCACCCAGCATTCCCGCCTCGGCCTCGATCCCGCCCACGCCCCAGCCGAGCACCCCGAGGCCGTTGATCATCGTCGTGTGCGAGTCCGTGCCGACGAGTGTGTCGGGGAAGGCGACGCCGTCGCGCTCGTCGACCACGCGCGCGAGGAACTCGAGATTGACCTGGTGCACGATTCCGGTGCTCGGCGGCACGACCTTGAAGTTGTCGAACGCCCCCTGGCCCCAGCGGAGGAACGCATAGCGCTCGCGGTTCCGCTGGAACTCGAGCTCGGCGTTGCGGAACATGGCTCGCCGGGTCGCGAACTCGTCGACCTGCACCGAGTGGTCGATGACGAGCTCCACGGGCAGCAGCGGGTTGATCTTCTTCGGGTCACCGCCGAGGTCGTGCATCGCGTTTCGCATCGCCGCGAGGTCGACGACCGCAGGAACGCCGGTGAAGTCCTGCAGGAGGACACGCCCGGGGCTGAACGAGATCTCGTTCGACGGATCCGCCGTCGCGACCCAGCCGGCGACGGCCTCCACGTCTGCCGCGGTCACTCCCATCCCGTCTTCCATGCGCAGGACGTTCTCGAGGAGGATCCGGAGGGTGTACGGCAGCCGCCTGACGTCGTAGCTGGCTTGCAGGGCGTCGACGCGGAAGAGCACGCGCTTCATTCCACCGACCTCGAGCGTCGCGCGTGCACCGAAGCTGTTCGGGTGCGCCATCGCTCCCGATTCAAGCAGCTTGGGCCGTGTGAGCCGGTCCAGGCCCCGTTCCGTAAGCGTCCTCGACTGCGGGTCGAAGTGGTGCGCGACCGCTCGCGCATACGGGCTGCCGACGCGACGCGCGTACGCAGCGAAGCCCTCGTCGCGGAGCGGGCGCAGGTCGTCGGAGTACGGGTCGAGGACGTGCATGCGCCCGACCTTACGGGCGGAGTTGAAGAACGCGAGCCCCACTCCCAGTGAGACCTCGAGCAGCGACCCCTGCTCGCGGTCGGCCTCGGCGACGAGCCCTCGGTAGGCGGCGGCGAGCTCCGGCGGCGTGGGCAGGCCCTTCGCATCGGCACGTAGGTCCGCGAGCGAGCGCCGGAGCCCTTCCACCTCGAGGGGCGGGATGTCGATCAGGCGCGCGGTCGTGCCGCTCGCGCCCTCGAGTGCGGCGAGCAGGTCGTCGACCGACGCCAGCTCGGCGTCCGCGGCGATGACGCCGGCGGCCTTCAGCTCTCCGACGAGCGCGTCGAGGTAGACGCGCGTGCCGCGCGTGACGTCCGCGGCCGCGGCGAGGAGCCAGAGCGGCGAGAACCCGAACGCGAGGATGGAGCCGAGCTCGACGACGTTCCCGCCCGTCTTGCGGATGGCGAGCTTCTTCGCCGACTGCTCGACCTCGCCCGCCACCGTCCGGGTGTCGCGCTCGACACCTCCGACGAGCTCGACGGTGATGCGGAGCAGGTTCTTCGCGGTCGCCTCGTACAGGCGAGAGCGGCGCACGAGCCTCGGGAGGACGAGCTCGGCGGTCTCGTGGAGCGTCCCGCCGAGAGCGGCGGCCACGGCGCGCACGATGCGCTCGGGGATCGAGGCGGCGTACTCGCTGATCCGGCGCACTAGCTCTCGGAGACGCCGTCGATCGGCTTCGCGCCGACCGCAACGCCGCCGAACGCGGTGAAGCCGTCGAGCCTGAGCGTCGGGGCGTCCTCACCAGGCCTCGCCGGGCTCACGGCAACGCCTCCTCCGAGCGCCTTGACGTTCGACTCGATCCTCCACTCGGGCGGGACGCGGATCGCGATCCCACCGAACAGCGAGTGGACGTCAAGGTGCGCGTCGGACGCGAGCTGCGCCTCCCTCAGGTCGACGGCGACGCCGCCGAACCACGAGAGCATCGAGCCGCCGCGAAACGCTTTCGCGTGACTCTTCATCGCGACGCCGTCGAAGATGGCGACCAGCGCGACCTCGTCGCTCTCTGCGTCACCGCGCGACGGGAGCATCCGCTTCGCGAGCGCGGCCGACGCGAGCGTGCCCACCCAGAACCCGAGCTTGAAGAGGAGCAGGGCACGGAGGAAGCGCATGGCCGCAGCGTACCCCCCGGCGTCTAGCATGGCCGACGTGCAGACCGATGCGATTCGTTCGCTCCTCGAGCAGGCGTTCCCGGACGCCGCGACGCTCGACGTCGAGGACCGGACGGGGACGGGCGACCACTTCCAGGTCACCGTCGTCAGTTCCACGTTCGACGGCCTCGCGCTCCTCGACCAGCATCGACGCGTGAACGACGCGCTCGCCGTACCGCTCGGCGACGGTTCCATCCACGAGCTCCGCATCAGAACTCGAGTCGGATCGACGAAAGGAACGTCATGAAGACCCTGAACGAGCAGATCTCCGAGGTCATCGCGAACGAGCCGGTGACGCTCTTCATGAAGGGGACGCCGCAGATGGTGATGTGCGGCAATTCACAGCGCGCCCTGCAGGCGCTGCACGCCGCCGGCGCTCCGATCACGACGGTCGACATCCTCCCGGACCCGCGCATCCGTCAGGAGCTGTCCGCGATCTCGGGCTGGCCCACGATTCCGCAGGTCTTCGTCAAGGGCGAGCTCATCGGAGGCGCGGACATCACGGAGGAGCTCCTCGCGTCCGGCGAGCTCCGCCGGAAGCTCGACGACGAGCTCGGCGCCGATCGGGAGGAAGACGTCAAGGTCGTCGCGCTCGAGCTGACCTAACGGCCGCGGTCCAGGAGTTCCATTTCGGCCCCGGCCCGAGTACCTTCTGATGCATGGGGGCTGGGCTGGGAGCGCTGCAGGCGTGGTTCGCCGCGCACTGCGACGGTAACTGGGAGCAGGAGTACGGCGTCACGATCCAGACGGTCGAGGAGCCGGGCTGGGAGCTGCGCGTCGACCTCGTCGGCACGTCGCTCGAAGGCATCGTGCTCGCCCGCGAAGGTGTCGCGCGCGCCGACGAGGACTGGTGCGAGGTGTGGTGCGACGGCTACACCTTCCACGCGGTCGGGGGTCCGCACAACCTCGACGAGTTGCTCGGCTCGTTCGTGAGCTTCGCCGAGCTTCACTCCGCCGCGGTCGAGGCCTAGCCCGCGCCTAGGCCGCTGCGATGCGGTCCGCGAGCTCGCGCGAGATCGCGTGCTCGCCACGCGTCGTGCGCACGGTGACAGGGCCCCCGAACGGCGCGTAGGCGATGAGCTCGAGATCCGAGCCGGGGACGAGCCCGAGGTCGCCCAGGTAGCGGAGGAGCTCGGAGTCGCCGTCGGGCACGCGCGCGATCGACGCTCGTGCGCCCGGCTCGAGATCCAGGAGTGTCCTCGCGTCGCCGTGCACCAGGCGAAGCTCGCGATCGGGAATCGGATCGCCGTGAGGGTCGTGCGTGGGGAACCCGAGCTCCTCGTCGATCTTCGCCTCGAGTTCCTCGGACAGCGCGTGCTCGAGGAGCTCGGCCTCGGCGTGCACCTCGTCGAGCGCCAGCCCCAGCCGGTCGACGAGGTACCGCTCGAGCAGCCGGTGGTGTCGGAGGACCTCGAGCGCCGCGAGGCGTCCCTTGCCGGTGAGCGCGACCCCCCGGTACGGAAGCCGCTCGACGAGCCCCAGCTCGTCGAGGCGCTTCGTCATCGCCGTGGCAGAGGGAGCGCTCACGCCCATCCGCCGCGCGAGCGCGGAGGTGGTGACGCGCTCGCCCGCCGACTCGAGGGCGTAGATCGCCTTCAGGTAGTCCTGGACGGCACTCGTGAGGTCGGTCGACGGCGCTTTCATCTCGCGCGTCTTAGGTTACACTCCGACTCGGAGTTAGCTGTGGCTAAAACGCGCCTCACGCGTGGAAGGATGCTCGCCGCGACGGCGCCGATCGTCGCTGCCCCGCTCGTCGGCAAGCTGGCGCTCGAGGGACGCGCGGACGCCGCGCGGGGCGGGCACGAGCACGCCGGTCACGGGCCCGGTCGCACGCCGGCGAATCACCTCCGAGGCTCGCTGGGTCACGCCGCCATGGTGGGCGACGAGGCCCCTGCGGTCGGCGGCCCGACCGACCTCGACGCTCTCCTCTACCCGCCGCTCGCGCTCCCGTACGAGCCCGGACGCGTCCGCGAGTACACGCTCACGGCCACCGACACGGAGCTCGAGGTCGCACCCGGCGTCTTCTTTCCCGCCTGGGTGTACAACGGCACCGCGCCCGGCCCCGTCATCCGAGCGACCGAGGGCGACAGGCTGCGGGTGCACTTCGCGAACGGAGGCTCACACCCGCACACGATCCACTTCCACGGGATCCATCCGGCAGGCATGGACGGTGTGTTCCAGATCGTCGAGCCGGGAGGTCGCTTCACGTACGACTTCGAGGCGCAGCCCGCGGGCTTCCACCTCTACCACTGCCACGCGACACCGCTGAAGAAGCACATCCACAAGGGGCTCTACGGCGCCTTCATCGTCGATCCGAAGACGCCCAGGCCGCCCGCGCGCGAGCTCGTCATGGTGATGAACGGCTTCGACACAGACGGCGACGGCGAGAACAACTTCTACACGGTGAACGGGCGCACGTTCTACTACGCCCGCTATCCGATCCACGTCCGGCGATCCGAGCTCGTTCGGATCTACCTCGCGAACCTCACCGAGTTCGACCTCCTGAACTCCTTCCACCTGCATGCGGACTTTTTCCGCTACCAGCCGACCGGAACCGGCGACCACTGGGAGTACACAGACACCGTGATGCAGTGCCAGGGTCAGCGCGGCGTACTCGAGATCGAGTTCGCCGGATCGGGCCTGCACATGTTCCATGCGCACCAGTCCGAGTTCGCCGAGCTCGGCTGGATGGGGTTCTTTCAGGTCGACGACTGATGGAAGCCGGCTCGGCGACGACGACTCCCGGCCGCTCCTGGCGGCTCTGGGCAGTCGTCCCGGTCCTCGTGCTCGCAGCCGCAGTCGGCGTCGTCGTGACCGCAGGGTCGGCGCTCGTCGACCTCGTAGGCTCCAGCCCTCCGCCGCTCGACCAGTTCGACATCCGGCGGGTCGAGTTCTCGCCGGGCGAGATCCGCATCGTCGTACGGAACCCCCAGCGCGACGATCTCACCATCGCGAACGTGAACGTCGACGACGCGATCGTGCGCTACGCGGTCGACGGCCCGACGACGCTCGGGCGCCTGCGCTCGAGCACGATCGCGGTGCCGTTCCAGTGGGTCGAGGGGGATCCCGTCACCGTCGGCGTCACCAGCTCCTCCGGCGTCGAGACGGTGAAGGAGATCGCGGCCGCCGTCGAGACGCCCGAGCCCTCCGCGAAGGGCTTCGCCGGCTACACCCTGATCGGTCTCGTCGTCGGCGTCCTGCCGATCGCGCTCGGGCTTCTCTGGCTTCCGGCGCTGCGCCACGCCGGCTCGACGTGGCTCTCCGCCTTCATGGCGTTCACGGCGGGGTTGCTCACGTTCCTCGGCGTCGAGGCGCTCGCGGAATCGTTCGACCTCCAGGCGGGACTGCCGTCGGCGCTCGGCGGCGCCGGGCTCGTTCTTCTCGGCGTGGCGCTCAGCTTCCTCGGCATGACCGCCCTCGCTGCTCGACTGACGGGAGGGTCGGCCGCCACCGGTCTCACGCTTGCGTTCCTCGTCGCCGTGGGCATCGGGCTCCACAACCTCGGAGAAGGACTGGCCATCGGCAGCTCCTTCGCGCTGGGCGAGCTGCAGCTCGGCGCCTTCCTGATCGTCGGGTTCATGATCCACAACGTCACCGAGGGCCTCGGGATCGCGACGCCGGTCGCGAAGACCCGCGTGACCGTGCTCGCCCTCGCGGGGCTGGCCGTCGTCGCGGGCGCACCCACGATTCTGGGAGCGTGGGTGGGCGGCTACACCTCGAGCGACGTCCTCGGGGCGCTCTTCTTTGCAATCGCAGCGGGTGCTGCGTTCCAGGTCGTGGTCGAGGTCGGGCGCTACGTGGCGCGCACGGCTCCCGGTGGGCTGCGCTCGGGCCACGCCATCGCGGGCTTCATCGTGGGGATCGCGACGATGTACGCGACGGGCGTCCTCGCCGCTTAGGGACGGCAACTCGCCCTTAACCGCGGCTAACCCGCGGTTCACGACACCCGGGCTATAACCGACGAGTCATGACGTTTCCACGTCTGCTCCGCTCCGGCGCCGCTCTCGTCGCCTCTGCAGTTCTCGGGGGTGTGGTCGCCGTCGGAGCGGTTGCACTCCTCGGTGGGCTCGACGACACGACGACCGTCGTCTCCGAGACGTCGGCGTCACCGACACCGAGGCTCGCCCCTTCCTCCGGCGGGATGAGCGTCCACGAGATCTACGAGCGCGCGGCGTCGGGCGTCGTTCGGGTGAACGCGATGTCGAATCAGGCGTCCGCCGCGCCGACCCTCGGTCCGGGCGGCTCCCCGCTTCCGAGCTATCCGCGCGTGTCGGCCCTCGGCTCTGGCTTCGTCATCGACAAGACCGGGCATATCGCCACGAACTACCACGTCGTCGAGGGCGCGAGCGAAGTTACAGTGAGCTTCTCGAACCGCGACACCGTCAAGGCACGGATCGTCGGCACCGATCCTTCGAGCGACCTCGCCGTCCTGCGCGTCAATACCTCCGCTAGCGCGCTCACGCCACTGCCCCTCGGGAACTCCGACGAGGTCCAGGTCGGCGATCCCGTCGTTGCGATCGGCAATCCCTTCGGCCTCGATCGGACGGTCACTGCGGGAATCGTCAGCGCGTTGCAGCGAAACATCGCCGCGCCGAACCAGTTCTCGATCGGCCATGTCATCCAGACGGACGCGCCCATCAACCACGGCAACTCGGGCGGCCCCCTCCTGAACGCGCGCGGGCAGGTCATCGGCGTGAACACGCAGATCGAAACGGGTGACACCTCGACCGGGAACGTCGGCATCGGCTTCTCGATCCCCTCGAACACCGTCAAGGACGTCGTCGCGCAGATCCTCCGCACCGGCCACGTCGACCACGCCTATCTCGGCATCACCGGCCAGGCGGTCACGCCCGACGTCGCCGAGACGTACAACCTCCCCGTCCAGTCAGGCGTGCTCGTCGAGTCGGTCACGAACGACTCCGGCGCCGACAAGGCCGGCCTCGAGGGCGGCCAGAAGCAGGTCGTCGTCGCGGGCGAGACGTTCGTGCTCGGCGGCGACATCATCGTCTCCTTCGACGGCCGCAAGATCTCCTCCATCGACGAGCTCCGCGACGCCGTCGCCGGCAAAAAGCCCGGCGACAAGGTCACGCTCGTGATCTACCGCGACGCGAAAAAGACGAGCGTGACCGTCACGCTCGGGCGGCAGCCCCAATCCCCCCAGGGCTAGCCGCGAGCGAGGCCCCGGCGAGCCGGGGCCTGCTCACCTACCTCGGCATGGGGTCCGACCGCCTGACCGGACCCCAGCCGACCTTCCTTTCCGCAGATCGAAAGCCGCGAGTGCGGCTTTCGATCGCGAGAGTCAAGGACGCTCGCCGTGCGGCTCTCCTCGCGCCCACAGTCCTACTGCGTCGTCTGCTTCAGAGCTCGACGTGCTTGAGCGCCTCGTCCGTGAGCGCGTAGCCGCGCTCGATGAGTGCCCGCTTCGTGTCCGTCGGCCACGGTGCGTCGCCCCGGAAGGTCGGATCCAGGCTCTCCGTGCCCCGCGTCGAACGAACGATCAGCGTGGGCACGTGCCGGTCGTGGCGGAACGGGAACCGCGCTGCGGCGAAGCGCGCGTCGAGTTCGTCGCGAAGGCGTCTGCGGCGCCACGGGAGCGCGGCCGCGACGGCCATGCCAGTTACGTCCTCACGCAGACTGCCGAGCTCGGCGACGGAGGTTTCGCGCTCGGCGGCGAGGCGCTCCTCGACCACGACGTTACGCGAGAACGCCACGCGCATGAGCCTGACGATGAGCTCGGCGTAGTGCGCCGGCTCGCCGCGCGCTGCCCGCTCCTGCGCGAGCCGGACCTCGGCGAGCAGTGCTCGGACGGGAGGGACGGCCCGGAAGCGTTCGAGCCGCTCCCGCGCTCGTTCGAGGTACGCCGCCTCGCTTCGCGGAAACGTCGGGACGTAGCGAAACGCGGCGATCGCGGAGACCTCCGGGTTGCGGTACGCGTGCTCGAAGGGGAAGTTGCGCACCCACCCGCCGTCCGTCGCGATCAAGCCGTCGAGCTGGATCGGGAGGACGAGGGCGCTGATCGCGGCGGAAGCCAGGATCGCGCGGCCCATGACCTCAGGAGCAGTCGCGTGTGAGCGGTACTCGAGCTCGAAGTCGCGCGCGTCGTGCCCGTCGGGGTAGTCGCTGACATCGGTCGCGTACACGACAAGCTCGACGTCGGCGTTCGCGAGCGCCTCGCCCACTTCCTCCGGTGAGCCGATGCGGTCGGCGATCGTCGCCGGGAGCGTGTAGTCGTGGAGCCCGCCGGGGAACTGCCAGACGGGCCGCGGCCGGAACGCATCCTCGGGCTGGAGGCCGAGGAGGAACTCCTCGAGGTCGTCCAGCCGGTCGAGCGCCGCCATCGTCCCGACGAGCGCACCGGCGGACGTGCCGTAGATCCAGCCGACTCGTGGCCACAGCGAGGTCTCTGACAGGCGCTTCAGGAAGCCCAGCTCGAGCAGGACCCCGTTGATGCCGCCTCCCGAGAGGACGACGGCGGCGTCGCGTCGGCGGGTTTCGGGCACGGGGCTATTGTGCCCCTGTGGAGTCGGAGTACCGTCCCGGCGCAGCCGTGCTCTCGGATCTCGAGTCCCAGACCGACGAGGAGCTGTGGAGAGACGACGAGGAGAGCGACCACAGCGGCTGGTTCTGCGTGAGCACCGACCCCTTCCCGTGTCCGGCAAGCGGCTGCTCGTTCGTTGCGCGCTTCATGACCGCCGCCCATCTCGTGCTCGTGTGGGAGGAGCGCGACGACCCGAACCTGCTCTGGCACGCTCAGCGCGCCAAGGACGTCGGCAGGAACCCGCGGATCGTCGCGTACGAGGCGACGTTCGGGCCGAGCGCTTCCTACTACGCGTGGGAGGCCGCGGGCAGGCCAGTGCACGGTGTGAAGCGCTAGCAACCGGCGTCTTCTGTTTGCCGGTGTTCGCTGCACCAGCGATACTCTTTCGAAGGTGTCTGCGAGCGAAGCGGGATTCCAACCGGCAGGGCGTGCCCCTGCGCCTCCTCCACTCGATCTCGTCCAGGACTTCGTCAACACGGAGATCCCGGAGTGGGCGCGAGACGACATCGCGACCCCCGAGGAGCTCGCGGCCTGGCTGCACGCGCGAGGGCTGCTCGACGAGCGCGACGTCGTGAGTGCCGACGGATTCGTGGCTGCGCGTTCGCTCCGCGCGGTCCTCCGTGGTCTCGCCCTCGCCAACACGCTCGGCGAGGCGCCCGAGGCACAGCTGCGCAGGGCGTTCGACCGGGCTGTTGCGGTGTCCCTGCTTCGCTTCGAGCTCGACCGGGACGGGAGGTTGGTGCTCGTCCCCGACGCCGCTCGCGACGGGGCGGCGCGCGCGCTCGGCGCGATCCTCGTTCGCGTTCTCGAGGCTCAGGCCTCCGGCGCATGGAGTCGCTTGAAGGCCTGTCGCAAGGAGAGCTGCGGCTGGCTCTTCTACGACGGCTCGCGCAACGCTTCGTCCAGGTGGTGCTCGATGGCGATCTGCGGTAACCGGACGAAGACCGCTGCCTATCGGCGCAGGAAGCAGTCCTCATGAGGTCTGCGCCCTACGTCGCCGGCCTCGCGTGGAGGCGTCTCCGCCGGCGCGACAGCGGTGCGTTCGTGACCGCTCTCGGACTCGTGGTCGCGACCGCAGTGCTCGCCGGAGTGCTCGCGGGAGTCACGATCGCCACCGACCGGTCCACCGCGCGCGCGATCGCGGGGATCCCGACGTCGGCTCGATCGGTCCGTGCGGTGTGGTTCGGTATTCCGGGCGACGAGAGCGAACGACTCGCCGTGCTCGACTCCGCGGTCGCCGACGCATTCTCGGGGTTCGGCCTCGATGGCCCGACACCGCTCGTCCTCTTCCGCGAGAGCACCGTCGCCGGTCACTACGTGGGAATCACAGCCATCGACGGGGTCGGGCCGAACGTCGTCCTCAACTCGGGCCGCCTGCCACGAACCTGCACGCCCGCGCGGTGCGAGGTTCTGCGGCTGCGAGGGCGCGGCGACCTTCCGAACGCGCCGGGTCTCCGCCTCGTCCAGGTTGGCACCGCGAGGCTGCGCTCACGCCAGCTGTACGGCGACTTCCTCCGCCCGACGGACTCGGCGGACGCGGATCTGCACCTCGCGCCTGCCCTCCAGCGCTCCGGCCGCTACCACCGGCCCGCACCGGGGCCGCTCGTCGTTGCCGAGGGCCGATCGGCGCTCGAGCATGCCGCGGCGCTCGCGCGCACCTACCGGACCTACGCATGGGTATGGCCGCTGGCGCCCGGGAATCCCCGGCTCTGGCAGATCGACGACGTTCTCCGTCGCAGCGAGCGGGCGCGGGTCGCGCTCACGACCCGCTCGTCGTCGTTCGCCGTCGACGCGCCGGTCGAGGAGCTTCGCGCCGCCCAGCGCTCGGCGAACATCGCCGGCCGGCGGCTCCTCCTCGTCGGGGGCGAGGGCGCCGCCCTCCTGCTCGCGTTCACCGTGCTCGCCGCGCGCGGCATGCGTCGCGATCTCGACGAAGCGCGGCGCCGGCTCCTGTGGTTCGGCGCCCAGAGGTGGCAGCTGTGGCTGCTCACCGGGATCGAGAGCGCCGCCGTGGCGGCGGTCGGCGTGCTCGTCGGCTGGCTGGTCGGCGTCGGTGTCGCAGCCTTGGCGGCGGCGCTCGCCGGAGCGCCCGTCTCCGGTGTGCTCCACGAGAGCGTCCTCTCGCCCGAGGGCCTCGGCATCGCAATCGTCGCCGCGCTCGTGGCGGCGGCTCTCGTGTGGCTCACGGTCTCGCTCCGTCCGCGCGAAGGCACGGGGTTCGGCTTCGTCGACCTCGTCGCCGTCGCGGCCGTGCTCGTGACCGCCGTCGCACTCGCGGGCGGCGTCGCAAACGAGGACCGTCTCGCCAGCGGCGACAGCTCGGCGCTCCTCCTGCTCCTCCTCCCGGGCCTCGTGGCCGTCGCGGCGGCGATCGTCGTCGCGCGAACCTTCCCGGTGCTCGCGCGCTGGTGGAGCGATCGCGGGCGTGGCTCGATCGCCACGCGACTGGCCGCAGTCGGGCTGGGCCGCGGCCCGGGCGCGGCCGTGGCCACGGTTGCCTTCCTCACCATCGCCTTTGCTCTCGCACTGCTCGCGGAGGGCTATCGCGCGACCCTCGCCCGGTCCGACCGCGAGCAGGCCGCTTTTCAGGTGCCGCTCGACATCGTCGTCCGCGAGGATCTGGAGAACCTCGTGCGCGTGTTCGACGTCGCGACCCCGGCTCGGTTCCAGAAGCTGGTCGGACCGGGCGGCGAGGCGCATCCCGTCCTTCGGGTGACGGCCAGCGCCGGACGGGCGGAACAGGTGAGCGGAGTGACCGTCCTCGGGCTCGACCATGCGGCGATCGAGAACGTCGGCGTATGGCGCACCGACTGGGCCGGGGGACGCACGCCGTCCGACCTCGCCGCGCTCGTCGACCCGGGCAGACCCGTGGACCAGCGAGGGATCCGGTTGCCCGGCGGGCGCATGGCCCTCACGGCAGGTCCCGGCCTGCTCTCCTTCGCCGGCATCGTCCGCCTCCAGGACGGGTCGTTCAGGCGCATCGACCTCGGCTCGGCGAATCACGCGACCGTCCAGCTGCAGGCCCACGTGCCGCCTCGTGCGCAGCTGGTCGGGCTCGAGCTCGTGCCGCCGCCTCGGATCGTCGAGCGTGGCGCCGACGCGGGCATCGCTTTCGTTGGAACCGCGCGCATCTCGGGCCCGCTCGCCCGCCGGATGCGTCCGTGGATCGGGGTCGGCGGGGTCGTCGCGACGACGACACCCAGCGGCGTCGTCGCACGCGCCCCGCTCACGCCGCAGCGCACGTCGTTGCTCCGTCCCCGGCAGCCGACCGACGACACCCCTCCCTCGGTCCTCGTGACGCCGCGCCTCGCCGACCTGGCCGGCGGCGTCGGCGGGCTGCTCCCCGTCGAGCTCGGCGGCGCGAACGTCGCCGTACAGGTTGCCGGAGTCGTCGACCGCTTCCCCGGCGCGTCGGGTGAGACCGTCGTCGGCGACCGGATCGAGCTCCGGACGGCCATCGACACCGTTTCGCCCGGTGCAGGACGCGAGAACGAACTGTGGCTCGACGTCCCGCCGGATCGCGTACCGGAAGTCGCCCGCGCGCTGTCCCGTCCTCCGTACCGTGCGCTCGCCACGACGGTGCGCGCGGACGTCGAGGCGGAGGCGCGCCACGATCCGCTCGCGCACGGCACGTTGCTTGCACTCCTCGCGACGGCTCTCGTCGCGCTCGTTCTCGCCTCACTCGGTCTCGCGCTCGCCGTGCGCGCCGACCTGCGCGACGATCGCGGTGAGCACTACGACCTCGAGGCACAGGGGTCGACCCCGGCCTTCCTCCGGCGCGTCGTCCGCGCACGCGCCGCCGGCCTCTCCGTCGCCGGCCTCGTTGCTGGCCTGGCGACCGGCCTCGGGCTGCTCGCGCTCGTCACGCGCGTGGTCGCCGTGACCGCGCGCGGGGGCACGCCCGAGCCGCCACTCGCGGTCGTCGTCGACCTGCGGCTCGTCGTCCTCGGCGTCGCCGTCTTCGCGCTGTTGAGCGCTGCGCTCGTCGGCACGGCCACGCAACGGGCCTTCGCGGGTGCGCGGGGCCCGAGCTACCGGGAGACGGAGTAGTGCCGCCGCTCGTCGACGCCCGCGACCTCTTCGCCGTGTACCCGTCGCCGACGGGGGGCGTCGCAGCTCTCCAGGGGCTCACCCTCGCTGTCGAGCAGGACGAGGTTTGCGTCGTGCTCGGACCGAGCGGATCGGGGAAGACGACCCTCATGCGCGTCCTGGCGGCGCTCGCCCGGCCCTCGGCGGGGTCGCTCGTCGTGGCCGGGATCGACCTCCTTCATGCGTCCCAGCGCGATGTCGGGCGCTACCGCCGCGACGTCCTCGGCTACGCCGATCAGCACTACTGGCGGGCCCTCGCAGGCGAGCTGACCGCCGAGGAGCTCGTCGCGCTGCCGCTCGGGCTCGCCTCGACGCCGGAGAAGGAGCGGCGCGCCCGTGCCCGGGAGCTGCTCGAGCGCGTGGAGCTGCTCGATCGTGCCGACGCCTACCCGCGCGAGCTCTCGGGAGGCGAGCAACAGCGCATCGCGCTCTGCGCGGCGCTGGCCCACCGGCCGCGGCTGCTCATCGCGGACGAGCCGACCGGAGACCTGGACGCGGCCGCGGCTCGAGACGTCTACCAGCTTCTCGCCGAGCTCGTCTCCGAGCACGGCGCATCGGCAGTCGTCGTGAGCCACGATCCCGCCTCGACGGAGGTCGCGGATCGCGTCATCCACATCCGTGACGGGCGCGTGAGCGAGGAGCGCCAGGGCGAGGTCGAGACGGCGGTCGTCGGCGCGGGCGGCTGGTTGCGCATCCCCGAGGAGACGCTCCGCGCGGCGGGGATCCACGACCGTGCGCGCATCGTTCTCGGCGAGGGCGCCGTCGGTCTCCATCCCGTCGACGGTCGCGTGGCCGCGGCTTCCGTACAGCCGTCGGTACGGCTCGACGGAGCGCGGGGCGAGATCCTCGAGGCCCGCGGCGTCTCGCGGAGCTACGGTCCGCAGGTCGCGCTCGACCGGCTGGACGTCGTGTTCGCCCCGGGCGAGCTCACCGCCGTCGTCGGGCCCTCGGGCTCCGGCAAGTCCACGTTGCTCACCCTGCTCGCCGGGTTGGACGTCCCGGACGAGGGCGAGGTGCGGCTCGGCGACGTCATCGTGTCGCGGCTCGACCGCTCGGAACGAGCCGAGCTCCGTCGCCTGCGTGTCGCGGTCGTCGGACAGGCGCCGGGCCTCTCCGGCTTCCTCTCGGCCCGGGAGAACGTGGAGCTCGGGCTCGCGCTCCGCGGCATCGAGGCCGAAGAGGCGCGCGAACGCACCGCCGACACGCTCGCCGCAGTCGGGCTCGCGGCGCATGCTGAGCGTCGCGTCGATCTCCTCTCGGCCGGCCAGCGAGAGCGCGTGGCGCTCGCCCGCGCCTTCGCTGCCAGGACGCCGGTCGTGATCGCCGACGAGCCGAGTTCGCGCCTCGACTCGGTGACGACGGTCGAGATCGGCGCGCTCCTCGCCGAGCTCGCCCACGGGACGGGCACGACCGTCGTCTGTGCCACCCACGATCCGCTGCTCATCGAGCTCGCCGACCGCGAGGTGCATCTCCGCGAGACGGTGGCGGTAGCATCGACCTGATGACGACGGCGACGGTGGTGGTGAGCGGAGTCCGGTGCGAGCGCTGCATCGGGCGGCTCGCGGTCGCCCTTCGGTCGCACGAGGGCATCGAGTACGCGAACGCCAATCTCATGGGCGAGGTCTCGCTTGCGTGGGACGAGGACAAGACGACTCGGAGCGCGATCGTTGACGCTCTCGCTCGCTCGGGCTTCCCGGAAATCCGCTCCGAGCGGGAATAGCGGCCCGCGACGGCTCGTTCCAGCCTCCTGGACACGCAGCGGTACGGTACGCCGATGAGCGAGGCGGGCCCCGAGACCGAAGCGCGACGGATCGCGACGGAGGCCCGCGACCGTGCGCGTTTCGAGGAGGAGGCGCTCGCCCTCGCCGATCAGGTGTACCGGGTAGCGAGACGACTCGTCGGCTCGCGGGAGGAGGCAGAGGATCTGGTGCAGGAGACGTACGCAAGGGCATTCCGGAGCTGGAGGTCGTTCACCCCGGGGACGAACCTGCGCGCGTGGCTTCTCCGCATCCTGACGAATCTCAACGTCGACCGCGGCCGCAAGGTCCAGCGCACCCCGCAGATGCAGCAGCTCGAAGAGACGGACTACTACCTCGCGAACAAGATGGCCTCGGCAGCCGGCGAGGAGGCGCTCGAGTCGGACGACGTCGTCGAGCGACTGTCGCAGGACTCGATCGTCAACGCCCTCTCGGAGATCCAGCCGCAGTTCCGCGACGTCGTAGTGCTGGTCGACATCGGGGACTTTTCGTACGCTGACGCGGCACACATCCTCGACATCCCCATCGGAACCGTGATGTCCCGACTCCACCGTGGTCGACGCGCACTGAAGCAACAACTCGCCGAGGAGGCCTTGCAGTGAGCCCAGCTCCGTGCGACCGCTGCGAGGAGTTGCTGCAGGACTTCCTCGACCGGACGCTCACGGACGCGGAGTGGCGCGAGGCGGAGACGCACCTCTCCGACTGCGACTACTGTCGACGTCGGTATCGCTTCGAGGAGAGCCTGCGCCGCTACGTGAGGACGAGCGCCGTCGAGCGCATGCCACCAGGCCTCATGGACAAGCTCGCGGAGCTCCGCGGGCTCGACGCCACCGCGTAGCCGACTAGAGATCCTCCGGCGTATCGACGTCGCCGGGCGCCCCGAGATCGTCGCACGGAACGAGGCGGACGGGCAGTTCGCGGAGGCCCTCGTCCGGAATGGCACGCCACGCATCGCGGCCGAGGACGAGCGGATGTCCGCGGCCGCCGTCGTAGGACGCGGCCACGATCCCACCGTCCGCTTCCCAGTCGGAGAGTACGCGCTCGACCGCCCGTGGGGAGAGGTTCGGTCCGTCCGCGAGCACGACCACTGCCGCGTCGACGTCGTCGCCGAGCGCCGCGAGGCCGCAGCGCAACGACGCTCCGGGGCCGCGGGCCCAGTCGGGGCAAGGGACGAGGCGCGCACCGCCCGACTCGAGCGGGTGGGCGCCCTCGACGACGACGATCTCGTCCACCGGGCTCGCGCGAAGACGCTCGAGAACCCGGGGGAGCAGGATGCGCTGCTTCGGGCTTCCGAACCGCGATGCCTCACCCGCCGCGAGGACGATCGCGGCGACGTCGCCCATCAGCTCTCGCCGACGGTGACCCTCGTGACGACGACCGGCTCGGACGGCGGGCCGTCGGCTACTCCGAGGGAGTCGATGCGCTCGACCGTGTCCATCCCGTCCGTCACCTTGCCGACGATCGCGTACTCCGGTGGCAGTCCGGCATCGGCGCCGGTGACGACGAAGAACTGGCTGCCGGCGGTTCCGGGCGGCTCGTCCGGGGCTTTCGCCATCGCGACCACCCCTTTGGTGTACGCGGCGTCCGAGGGAGGCACGTCGACGGTGCTGTAGCCAGGGCCGCCCGAGCCGGACTGCGTCGGGTCGCCGCCCTGGATGACGAAGCCCGGCACGACGCGATGGAAGAGCGTGTCGTCGTAGTAGCCGTCGCGCACGAGCGCGACGAGCGACGCGGTCGTCTTCGGCGCGAGCGTCGGGTCGAGCGTCACCGTGAACGACCCGCAGGTCGTCTCGAAGGTGAGCGTGTACGTCTTCTCGGCGTCGAGTTTCGCGCTCGGCGCCTTGTGCTTGCCGCCGTCACGGGGATCCGGCGGCTCGACGCTCGTGCACTCCGAGGGAGACGCACCCGTGGAGCTCGTCGCCGACTCGTCGCCGCCGCCGCACCCGGCGAGGAACGCGATCGCGGCGAGAGCGGCGAGCAGGACCAGCAAGGCGCGCACGGCCTGCGATCCTATCCACGGATGTCGGGTGTGACGCGCTGCGAGTGGGCTACCGGAGGCGACGAGCTGATGCTTGCCCACCACGACTCCGAGTGGGGTGTCCCCTCGCACGACGACCGGCATCTCTTCGAGCTGCTAACCCTCGAAGGCGCCCAGGCGGGCCTCTCCTGGTCGACGATCCTGCGCAAGCGCGAGGGTTACCGGCGTGCGTTCGCCGGGTTCGATCCCGACGTCGTCGCGCGCTTCACGGCCAGGGACGTCGAGCGACTGCTTGCGGATCCCGAGATCGTGCGGAACCGCCTCAAGGTCGAGTCGACGATCGCAAACGCCGGACGTGTGCTCGAGGTGCAGTCGACGGACGGGAGCTTCGACGCCTACCTGTGGAGCTTCGTGGACGGCGAGCCGCTCGTCGGTGGCTGGAGGACGCTGGCGGAGCTCCCGGCGGAGACTGATCTCTCGCGTGCTCTTTCGAAGGACCTGAAGCGTCGCGGCTTCCGCTTCGTCGGTCCGACCATCTGCTACGCCTTCATGCAGTCTGTCGGCATGGTCGACGACCACACGGTCGACTGCTTCCGGTACGCCGCTACGCGCGGGTCGTGAGCGAGATCATGTCGGCCAGGTTGACGAGCTGGATCGCCGCCCGGAACGTCCTGACGCGCTCGTCGTCCTCGAGCTCGGTGCAGTCACGCCAGAGCTCCTGGGCGGTCATCAGGAGCTCCTGGATGCGCTCGGACTCCTCCGGGTGGCCGTTGCCGCGTTCGCGCGAGGCGTTGACGGCGAGCCCGATCGCGCCGATCGCGTCCCGCTGACGGAGCCAGAGCAGCGGTACCGCCATGGAGATGTACTGGTGGATTCGCGCGAAGGTCAGCGGCTGCACGAGCGACGTCGGTCCCCTGGGAGAGGAGAGGGGCTCGAGCTCGCGCCGCTCGGCGATGCGCCGAGCGCTTCCGCCGAACATGAGTCGCAGCTGCTTGTCGTCGAAGCCGGCGAGCTTCGCGGTCCTGACGGAGACGAGCAGCGAGTTCGGTTGCCTGCCGTACGGGTAGTCCGACGCGTACAGCACTTGCTCGGGGGAGACCTGGCGGTAGAGGTCGAGGAGGTCGAGGCCACTCCACACGGAGGTGTCGAAGAAGACGCCGGGCCGTCCTCCGAGCCGACCCGCCAGCCCTGCCATGTCGGCGATGCCCGCGTGCGCGACGATCAGCTGGACGCCCTCGTTGCGCTCGACGAGCGCATCGAGGTCCTTCGCGATCGGGGGGAGCCCGCGCCCGCCGTGGATCAGGATCGGGACCGCTCGCTCGACGGCGAGCTCGAAGATCGGCTGCAGGCGCTCGTCGTCGAGAGCGAACGCCTGCGCCCGTGGGTGGAGCTTGATCCCGCGTGCCCCGAGGCCGAGGCACCGCCTCGCCTCCTCCAGCGGTTGTGCGGTCAGGTCGAGGCGGACGAACGGGATGAGCCTGCCCTGCGACCGGCGCGCGTGGGCGAGGGTCCTGTCGTTCGGGACCGTGAAGGCCGGCTCTCGGTCGTGCTCGTCCATGCAGAAGACGAAGGCGGTCTCGAAGCGATAGCGGTCGAGCGTCGCAGTGAGCTCGTCGTAGCTTCCGGCCATCCCGTCGATGTCGTTCCCGAGGTGGGTGTGTGCATCGAACAGCCCTACGTCCTCGGGCAACTCGCGCTTCAGGACGTTCTCCCACGCCTCGACGATCGTGCGCGCGCGCTCCGTGGCGGTCATTCGCGAAGTGCGCCCCAGATGCGCGCAGGTGTCATCGGAAGCTCGTACAGGCGGGTCCCGCATGCGGCCGCGACGGCGTTCGCGATCGCGGCCGGCGCGCCCACGACCGGGGCCTCGCCGATGCCCTTCGCACCGAAGGGGCCGTCTGGGGCAGGCACCTCGACGATGAGTGTCTCGATCTCGGGGACCCGCTCGGCCGTGGGGATCGCGTAGTCGAGGAACGATCCCGTGAGCAGTCGGCCGCCGTCGTCGTGGTCGAGCTGCTCGAAGAGCGCCCACCCCATGCCCTGGGTCGCGCCGCCCCGCATCTGGCCCTCGACGAGGGCTGGGTTCAGCGCGCGGCCGACGTCCTGGGCGATTACGTGCCGCAGGAGCTCGACCTCTCCGGTCTCGCGATCGACGCGGACGTGGGAGAGGTGCGCGGCGACCGAGGGCGCTCCTCGCGTCTGTGCGGATCCGCCATGTCCCTCGATCGGCTCGTAGCGCCCGCCGAAGCGGAGCGCCTTCTGGGCGATCTCCTCCACCGTGATCGACCGGTCCGGAGCGCCCACGGCACGCACGACGCCGTCGACCACCTCGAGGTCGTCCGGGGCGATCTCGAGCTCCTGCGAGGCAGCCGCAAGGAGCTTCTCGCGCGCCGACTCGGCGGCCCGCAGCACAGCAGGGCCGACGGTGTACGTGACCTTCGAGCCTCCGCTCGCTCCCGAATACGGCGCCGAGCTCGTGTCCGCAGTGACCACGCGGACCTTGTCGGGCGAGAGGCCGAAGGCTGCCGCCGCGATCACCGCGAAGCCGGTGTTGACACCGCTCATGTCAGCGGCAGCCGTGACGACGGTCATCGTCCCGTCGGCGTTCACGCGACAGACGGCTGCGGCCGGTTCGTTTCCCCCGGGCCAGTGCCCGATCGCCATCCCGAGCCCTTCGCCGTCGGGGAGCGAGTGGCGTGCGGCCCAGAGCGGATGCTCCCGGATCCGCTCGAGAACGTCGATCACTCCGATAGCCGGGAACGGGTTGCCGCTGATGCTGAGATCCCCTTCGACGACGGCGTTCCGGAGGCGCATCTCGATGGGGTCGAGCCCGAGCTTCCCCGCGAGCTCGTCGAGCAGCGACTCCAGCGCGAACGCTGCCGTCGGGGCACCGGGCGCGCGGTAGGCGCCGAACGTGAAGCGATTCGTCTGCACGCCGTAGCCCCGAAGGTCGTGCGCCTCCCAGCGATACGGTCCGGCGACGAGCAGAGAGCTGGTGCCCTCCACGCCCCAGCCCGTGTTCGAACCGCGGTCGACGATCAGGCGCCCCTCGATGCCCGTGAACGTGCCGTCCTTTCGGGCGCCGACCTTGAGGTGCGTCACCTGGGCCGAAGCAGGGTTCGTCGCCTGGAAGTCCTCGCTACGAGTGAAGACGATCCGCACGGGACGCCTGAGTGCGAGAGCAGCACCTACTGCGAGCGGCTCGACCAAGGCGAACTTGCCGCCGAAGGCGCCGCCCAGCGGCTCCGCGATCACCCGGATGTCCTCGAGCGGAAGGTCGAAGGCACGTGCGAGCTCTCTCCTCGTGATGAACGAGCCCTGGGTGCTCGTCGAGACGACGAGAGTCCCCGACGGCTCAAGCCACGCCGTGCACACCTGCGGCTCGATGTACGCCTGGTAGACCCAGGGCGTCCGGAACGTGCCCTCGACGATCGCGTCGCTCGACGCGAACGCGGCGCCCACGTCGCCGTCGTCGCGCGTGATCCGGTCGAGCACGTTGTCGGAGAGCTCCTCGCCCGGGTCGTCCTCCTGGCCGTGGTCGACGCCCGCGTGCACCGACTCGAGGTCGCCGCCCTCCTCGGGTTTCTCCACGAGCCTCGCGAGCGGGGCTCCGGGCTCCATCGCAGCCTCGACATCGACAACGACGTCGAGTAGCTCGTAGTCGACGACGACGGCCTCGGCGCCGTCCTCTGCTGCCGCCTCGGTCTCGCCGATGACCAGCGCGACGGGCTGGCCGGCGAACACGACCTCCTCACGGGCCAGTGGTTCTGAGGTCCGATCGGTGCCGGCTGTGGCAAGTGGAAGGTCGGACGCGACGAGAACTGCGACGACACCGGGCGTGGCGAGCGCTGCCTCCTTGTCGACACCACGGATTCGTGCATGCACTTCGGTCGAGAGCACGGGGCGTGCGTGGAGGAGCCCGTGGACGTAGCCGTCCGCGGCGTAGCGCGTTGCCCCCGTCACCTTGTCGGGCGCGTCGACGCGCGGCCGCGCCACGCCGATCAGCGTCTCGCTCACGTCTTCTCCTCGGCGCGTGCGCGTGCCGTCCGCAAGGCCCGCGCGACGAGCACAGCTGCAAGCTCGCGCCGGTACTCGACGGATGCGAAGCGGTCGCCGTAGATCTCGGCCGCGGCGATCGCCGCGCTCGGATCGCCTACCGCGAGCACGAACGGCGTCGCTCCGACGCCCGTGAGCGCGACGGTCTCACGGGCCGGCGCGACGAGTGCCGCTGCGCCGACGAGCGCGAAGCCCGACGCGGGATGCTCCACCGAGGCATAGGCCGACCCGGACGCCGGAGGAGGCAAAGGGACGACGACTTCGATGACGAGCTCGCCGGGGGCAATGGCCGTCGTGAACGGCCCGACGAGCACGTCTGCGAGCGGGAGCTCGCGTTCGCCGTCGGGCGAGCGGAGGCGGAGGCGCGCTTCGAGAGCGAGCAGGACTGCCGTCATGTCGGACGCCGGATCCGCGTGCGCGATGCTCCCGCCGACGGTTCCGAGATTACGGACCTGGAGGTCCCCGATGCCCGCCGCGGACTCCGCGATCGCCGCGAGCCCGGAGCGCCCGACCGTGTCCGACTCCACGAGCTCGCGCCACGTCGTGAGTGCCCCGATGTGGAGCTCTCCGTCACGCTCCGAGACCCCGCGGAGATCGAGCCGCGAGATGTCGACGACGACGGACGGCCGCGCGATTCGGAGTTTCATCACGGGGATGAGCGACTGACCGCCTGCGATCGCCTTCGCGTCCGGTTCCTCGAGCAGCTCGAGGGCGTGGTCGACGTCGGTTGCACGCGCGTAGCGCGTCGCGGCCGGGATCACGCTGCTGCACCCGCTGCGCGGATCGACTCGACGATCCCCTGGTACCCGGTGCAGCGACAGAGGTTGCCGCGGAGCGCATGGCGAATCTGCTCGTCGCTCGGCGAGGCGTCCCGCGAGAGCAGGTCCGCGGCGGTGAGGATGACGCCGGGCGTGCAGAAGCCGCACTGCAGCCCGTGGTGCTCGACGAAAGCGCGCTGGATCCGATGCATCTCGCCGTCGGTTGCGAGCCCTTCGATGGTCGTGACCTCTCGGCCGTCCGTTTGCAGCGCGAGCACGGTGCAGCTCTTCACGGCCCGGCCGTCGAGCAGGACCGTGCAGGTCCCGCACTGGCTCGTGTCGCACCCGATGTGCGTCCCCGTCAGGCCGAACCCGTCGCGCAGCGCATGGACGAGGAGCGTTCGTCCCTCGACCTCGAGCGAACGACGGTCGGCGTTGACGACGAGCGTGAGCTCAGGCACCGGCGGGCAGCGCGGCGAGCTTGTCCCGCAGGTACGCGAGGTACGGCTGCGGGTCGATCGTCGGCGACCCGGTCAGTCGCTCGATCGTCTCCTTCGGAGTGAATTTCCGGCCGAGTGAGTAGAGATTGTCGCGGAGCCAGGCGGCGAGCTCGCCCAGCTCGCCCGCCTCCAGCTGCGCGTCGAGGTCGGGAATCGCCTCGCTGACTGCCGCCCAGATCTGGAGCGAGATGACGTTGCCGAGTGCGTAGGTCGGGAAGTAGCCGATGCCTCCCTGCGACCAGTGGATGTCCTGGAGGACGCCGTGCGCGTCGTCCGGGACGTCGATCCCCAGCAGGTCGGCCATGCCGGCTGCCCATGCTTCCGGCAGGTCCCTCGGGTCCAGCGATCCCTCGATCAGCCGCTGCTCGAGCTCGAAGCGGAGGATGATGTGCAGGCTGTACGTCGTCTCGTCGGCCTCGACGCGGATCAGCCCGGGCTCGGCCCGGTTGACGGCAGTGAGGAAGGTGTCGAGGTCGACGTCCCCGAGCTGGTCGGGGAACGTCTCCTGCAAGGGCTCGTACCAGTGGAGCCAGAACGGCCGGCTGCGCCCGACGAGGTTCTCCCACGTCCGGCTCTGGGACTCGTTGAGGCCGAGCGAGGGCGCGCCGGCGAGCGGCGTCCGTTCGAGCGACTCGGCGATGCCGTTGGCGTACTGCCCGTGACCTGACTCGTGCAGTGTGGACCAGAGCCCGTCGAGGCCGCTCTCGTAGCGCGTCGTCATGCGCACGTCTCGCCGCGAGAAGGACGTGCAGAAGGGGTGGACCGTCGGGTCGAGGCGGTATGAGCCCTCCTCGAAGCCCACCGTCGCAAGGATCCGTTCGAAGAACCTCTTCTGCTCGTCGACCGGGTAGGGCACGTGGAGGAAGGACGCGTCCACACGCGGCGCCTCGCGGACGAGCTCCGCGAGCACCGGTCGGATCGTCCCGAACACCGCTGCGACCTCCTGCGTCTCCATGAACGGCTCGAAGTCGTCGAGGAGGGGCGTGTACGGCGAGTCCGTCCACTCGAAGCATTCGACGTAGCGCCGCTTGAGGTCGAGATTGCGCTCGAGTGCCGGCAGGAACCTGGCGAAGTTGCTCGTCGCCCGGGCCTCGATCCACACCTGGTTCCCGAGCGCGGCCGCGCGGATCATCTCCGTGCGGAGCTCGGTCGGCACGCGCCGTTCCTTCTCCCAGTCCCGGCGCGTCACGCGGATGAGGCTCGCGTCGTCGGAGTCGTACTCGAGGGACTCCTCGAGTGGTCGCAGGAGCTCGAGCAGCCTTCCGATCTCGTCGTCGACGAACCGTTCGTGGGCGATCCGGCCGACGGTCGCCATCGCCTCTGCGCGGGCCGGATGGCCGCCGGGCGGCATCGTCACCTTCTGATCCCACGCGAGCACGCCCAGCGTCCGACTCAGGTCGGAGATCTCGGCGAGGCGCTCCCTGAGCGCGCGAAGGTTCCCGTCCACCGCAGCGGACTCTACCCACGGCGTTAGGATCGGCGTCCGATGACCGAGGCTCGTACGGACATCGCCATCGAGACGCTCTTCGACGAGGAGAGGCGCTATCCGCCCGATCCGGAGTTCGCCGCGCAGGCGAACGCCAAGCCGGACATCTACGACGTCCCGTTCGAGGAGTTCTGGGAGCGCGAAGGGCGCGAGCGGGTGACCTGGTTCGAGCCTTTCACGTCGCTCCTCGAGTGGGAGCGGCCGTACGCGCGCTGGTACGGAGGGGGCAGGATCAACGTCGCGTACAACTGCCTGGACCGCCACGTCGAAGCGGGGCTGGGCGACCGCGTCGCGTTCTACTACGAGGGCGAGCCCGTCGGCGAGCGCGCCGCGATCACGTACCGCCAGCTGCTCGACGAGGTCGTGCGCGCGGCGAACGGGCTGAAGGCGATCGGCGTCGGTAAGGGCACGCCCGTCGGCATCTACATGGGGATGGGACCCGGTCTACCCGTCGCGATGCTCGCGTGCGCGCGCCTCGGCGCTCCCCACACCGTCGTGTTCGGCGGCTTCTCCGCGGAGTCGCTGGCCGGCCGGCTCAACGACATGCGCTGCGAGGTGCTGCTCACGCAGGACGAGAGCTATCGGCGGGGGACGATCGTGCCGCTCAAGCAAAACGCGGACGAGGCCCTGGCGTCGTGCCCCGGTGTTCGCAAGGTCGTCGTCGGCCAGCGGACGCGTGGCGACGTCCCGATGACCGGGGGACGCGACATGACGTGGAACGAGCTCGTCGAGGGCCAGGCGACCGACGCGGAGTCGTGCCCGTGCGAGCCGATGGACTCCGAGGACCTCCTGTACCTGCTGTATACGAGCGGCACCACCGCCAAGCCGAAGGGCATCGCCCACACGACCGCCGGCTACCTCGTCGGCGTCGCCACGACGCACCACTACATCTTCGACCTGAAGCCCGAGCGCGACGTCTACTGGTGCGCGGCCGACATCGGCTGGGTCACCGGCCACAGCTACATCGTCTACGGGCCGCTCTGCAACGGGGCGACGAGCGTCCTCTACGAGGGGACGCCGGACTTCCCCGACAGGGATCGCTGGTGGGACCTCGTCGAGCGCTACAAGGTGACGATCCTGTATACGGCGCCGACTGCGATCCGGGCGCACATGAAGTGGGGCCCGGAGCACGCGGCGAAGCACGACCTCTCTTCGCTGCGTCTCCTCGGAACGGTCGGCGAGCCGATCAACCCGGAGGCGTGGATGTGGTATCGCGAGCACGTCGGGGGCGACCGCGTGCCGATCGTCGACACGTGGTGGCAGACAGAGACGGGAATGATCCTCATCACGCCGCTTCCGGGCGTGACCACCACGAAGCCGGGGTCTGCGACGAAGCCGTTCCCCGGCGTCTCCGCCGGCGTCGTGGACGACCACGGCTCGGACGTCGGGCCCGGTGGGGGCGGCTACCTCGTGCTGAAGCAACCGTGGCCAGCGATGACACGCGGGATCTTCGGCGACGACGCACGGTTCCGGTCGACGTACTGGGAGCGCTTCCCCGGCGTGTACTTCGCGGGCGACGGCGCCCGCATCGACGAGGACGGCGACTTCTGGCTCCTCGGCCGCGTGGACGACGTGATGAACGTCTCGGGGCACCGCATCTCGACGATCGAGGTCGAGTCTGCGCTCGTCGACCACCCGAGCGTCGCGGAGGCCGCGGTCTGTGGTCGTGCCGACCCGCTCACCGGTCAGGCGATCGTCGCGTTCGTGACGTTGAAGGGCGGCGAGGAGGGCTCAGTCGAGCGGCTCGAGGAGCTTCGCAACCACGTCGCCGTCAAGATCGGGCCGATCGCGAAGCCGGCGAACATCCTCTTCGCCCCCGAGCTTCCGAAGACACGCTCGGGGAAGATCATGCGGCGGCTCCTCCAGGACGTCGCGGAGAACCGTCCACTCGGCGACACGACCACTCTCGCCGATCCCGCAGTGGTCTCCGAGATCGCGGAGCGGGCGGTTACGCAGCCGACCGAGGAGTGAGCTCAGACAGAGACGAGCGCCGACTCGAACGCCGCGACCGTGCGGTCGATGTCGGACTCCATCGTCCGCCAGCCGGACACCGAGACGCGAATCGCCGCGCGCCCGTCCCACAGCGTCCCGCCCATCCACGCCTCGCCGCTCTTCTGCACGCGGGTGAGCACGGCGTTCGTGGCCTCGTCGCTCTCGAAGCGGAAGAGCACCTGGTTGACGACCACGTCGTTCAGGAGCTCGCAGCCGGGGAGAGCCGCGATTCCTTCGGCGAAGCGCCCCGCCAGGTCGCAACAGCGGTCGACGAGCTCGGCGATGCCACGACGCCCGAGCGACCGTAGCGCCGCGTACACCGTGAATGCCCGCGCGCGCCGAGACGACTCGGGCGTCCAGTCCGCGGCGTCCCGTACCCATTTCCCCTGCCCCTCGAAGTACGAGGCCTGCATGGTCATCGACGCCCGGTGCGCCGCCGGATTCGCACAGAACACGAGCCCGCAGTCGTACGGCACGTTGAGCCACTTGTGCCCGTCGGTCGCCCACGAGTCGGCGCCGTCGATCCCGGACACGAGATGACGTCGCTCAGGGCTCGCCGCCGCCCACAGCCCGAAGGCACCGTCCACGTGCAGCCAGGCGTCCGTCTCCCTCACGATCTCGACGATCTCCGGGAGCGGGTCGTACGAGCCCGTGTTGACCTCTCCCGCCTGCGCGCACACGATCGCGGGGCCGTCGACGCCGGCGAGCGCTCTCCGCAGCGCGTCGGGCCGCATTCGCCCGTTCTCGTCGGCCGCGGCGACGACGAGCTGCCCGCCGCCGACGCCGAGGAGGCGCAGCGCGCGGTCGACGGTCACGTGGCGGAGCACGCCCACCACGACGGTGATCGGCGGGGAGCCAGCAAGCCCGCGCTCGCGGACGTCCCAGCCTCGTTTCGCGAGGACCTCGTGCCGTGCGGCCGCGAGCCCCGTCACATGTGCCATCTGGCAACCCGTCGTGATCGCGAAGGAGGCGTCGGTCGGAAGGCCGAAGAGCTCCTTGAGCCAGTCGCCGACGATCACCTCGACGACCGACGCTGACGGACCGAGTGCCCCCAGCCCCGCGCACTGGTCCCAGATCGTGGTGAGCCAGTCGGCGGCCACCGTGGCCGGCAACGCACCGCCGATCACGTAGCCGAAGTACCGCGACCCGGCGGTCGCGACCACGCCGCGGTCGATCTCACGGGCCATCAGCTCGACGACCTCGAGCGGGTCGGACGAGTCCTCCGGAAGCGGCCCGCCGAGCGCGTCCGCGATGTCCTCGACGGCCTCGCGTGGGAACACCGGGCGCTCGTCGAGCGTGTCGAGGAAGTCCCCCGCCAGCTCGGCGGTTCGCCGCAGGAGCGCACGCTCGTCGACCACCGCCGGAGTCTAGAGGCTTGACTCTGCCGTAACGGAAGACCGTACGCTCGGCGGATACCAGGCCGGTCCCGAGGAGCTTCCGCCCGAGACGTGGTTCACGGAGATCCAGTTTCCCATCGTGCGCGACGAGGCGAGGATCGCAGCGCTGATGGGTAGCGGTCAGGCCGCGAGGAGCCGCTCGAACCGCGTCGGGTCGTCGAACGGGCCGACGAGCGCGAGGTAGAGCCGCTTGTCCTCGAACAGGTCCTTGGCGACGCGCTGGACGTCCTCCGCCGTCACCTCGTCCAGGTGTTGCAGGAGGTCGTCGGGATCCTCGATCTCGCCTTCCAGGACCTCGCGGCGCAGCCCGTACTGGATCGTCCCCTGCGGGCTCTCCAACCGCAGCACGAAGCGTCCCTTCGCGTAGCCGCGGGCCTTCTCGAGCTCCTTGGCCGGAACCGGCTCCGCCGCGATCTTCCGCATCTCGGCGAGGATCGTGCTGATCGCCTCGTCGACGCGTCCCACGTCCACCCCTGCGCTGGAGTAGACCGTGCCGGTGTCGGTGTACGCCGTCGAGCCCGCATTCACGTAGTACCCGAGGCCGCGTCGCTCCCGCACCTCCGTGAAGAGGCGTGACGACATTCCTCCTCCCAGCACGACGGCGAGGAGCTGGAGCGCATACCGGTTCGGATGGCCGATCGGGTACCCGCGCACGCCGAGGATGAGATGCGCCTGCTCCGAGTCCTTCGTATGCAGAAGGACGGGAGACCCGTCCGGGGGAAGCTCGACCTCCTGGACGTGGCCGGTCGGCCGCGGCTCGATGCCACCGAGCAGCTCCTCGAGGCGCTCGTGGAGGTTCTCACCGATGCGACCGGCGATGCCGACGACCACGCGCTCCGGCCGGTACCACGTGTCGAGGTACGACATGAACGTCGCGCGGCCGGCGTCCTCGATCGTCTCGCGGGTTCCGAGGATGTCCCAGCCGAGCGGCTGATCGGCGTAGAGGAGGCGGTCGTACACGTTCCCGACGTACCGCTGCGGCGTGTCGAGATAGACGTTCATCTCCTCGAGGATCACGCCCTTCTCCTTCTCGATCTCCGCCTCGTCGAAGCGCGACGCGAGGAGCATGTCCGTGAGGACGTCCAGCGCGACGTCGCGCGTCTCCGACCCGCAGCGGACGTAGTAGCCCGTGAGCTCCTTCCCCGTGAAGGCGTTGAACTCGCCTCCGATGGCGTCGATCTCGGTCGAGATCGTCCGCGCCGTCGGTCGCCGTTCGGTCCCCTTGAAGAACATGTGCTCGGCGAAGTGCGCGATGCCCTTGGACTCGGGCGTCTCGTACCTCGAGCCCGCCGCGACCATGACGAAGCACGACACGGACCCAACCTGCGGGAAGGGCGCGGTCACGACGCGCACGCCGTTGCCGAGCATCGTCTTCTCGAAGATCGCCACCGCGCGATGGTATAGACACGCTGAGCCGTGCCCGGACAGTTGACGCGAAAGGCGATCGCAGCGCAGCCCGAGTGGCTCCGCCAGGTCCCCGACCGGGTCGGCGACCTGCGTCTACCCGCCGGCGCACGGACGCTCTTCACCGGCTGTGGCACGTCGTTCCACGCGGCGCTCGCGTGTGGGCGCGCGGTGCAGGCCCTCGACGTTCTGCTCGGCGACGCGCCCGGCGCCGACGCGCTCGTCGCGATCTCGCACGAGGGAGGGACGAGGCTCACCCTCGAGGCCGTTCGCGCCTTTGCCGGCGAGACGTGGCTCGTCACGGGCACCGCGGAGAGCGCGATCGCGAAGGAGGTCGATCACGTCGTCGTCGCGACGCCCGCTGTCGAGGAGAGCTACTGCCACACGGTGAGCTACACCTGCGCCATCGCCGCGGGGCGCGCGCTCCAGGGCGAGGACGTGTCCGGTCTCGCTGCAGACGTCTTCCGTGAGCTCGATGCGGAGCCGCTGGGGGTGTCGGACCACGATCGCTTCGTCGTCGCGGGCGCCGGACGCGACACCGCGACTGCGCTCGAGGCCGTCCTCAAGCTCCGCGAGGGCGTGCACGTCGCCGCGGAGGCACACCACACGGAGCAGCTCCTCCACGGCCACCTCGCGGCGATCGACCCGACGGCGCGCTGCTTCGTCCTCGAGGGAGAGGGTCGTGCCGCCGAGCGAGCTGTCGACGCCATGCGCGCATTCGGCGAGCTCGGGTGCGACGCCCTCCTCGTGCCGACGACGCATCCGGTCGTCGACATCGTCCGCTTCCAGCGGCTCACGTGCGACCTCGCCGAGGCCCGTGGCGTCGACCCGGACATGATCCGCTGGAACGAGGCGCCATGGGACAGAGCTCGTCAGATGCACGGCTGACCATCGCGGCCGCGGAGCGGCCGCCTTCAGAGATTTGCCGCGCGACGGAATCCGCGTTCGCAGATTCCCGTCTTGCGCGGAAACAGGACTTCACTTCCGATCGCTGAGGCGGTAGACGAAGCGCAGCGCCTGCCAGCGCTCGTCGATCGAGCACGACTTGTTGTCGACGAGCCCGTGCGCAAGCCCGATCTCCTGCACGGCCTCGAACGTGAGGTCGCCCTCGATTTTCGCCGCCTTCTTGGGCCATGCGATCCAGAGCCCATCCGCCGGGTCGAGCGTCGCCTTTAGCGCGTCGAGCCGTCGCTCGAGCTCGTCCCTCGAGGTGGTGAAGAAGACCACGACCCCGGTGCCCGGCTTCGCTCCGAGCTTCTGCGAGAGGGGCGTACCGGAGTAGTCCCTATCCGCGGGCATGCCACTCCGCGAGGAGCGTGGCCTCGCGCTCGGGGGCGAGGCCGGCCGTGTCGGTCGTCTCCGCCTGCTCCAGCGCTCCGCGCACGGCGTCCTCCAGCGGTCTGAGCTCGAGGCCCGCGGCACGAGCACGGCTCACGTCGACCCGGTCCGCGTAGGCGAGCTTCGGGTCTCTGATCCAGAGCGGGAGCTCCATCCACTCACCGACCTCCCGCTCCGCGAGGAACTCGGGTGCCACCCACGTCACTGTGGCGTCCGAGCGGGCCACAGAGCGACAGGCGTCGAGCAGCTCCCGCCAGGTGAAGCCCGGATGGGTCGCGTTGTACACGCCTGTCACCTCTGCCTCGCAGGCCGAGACGATCCACGCTCCGAGGTCGCGCACGTCGATCGACTGCAGCTGCTTCTCGGGCGGCGCGGGAGCGAGGACCTCACCTCCGCGGGCGACGCGGTGCGGCCAGTACGTGAAGCGTCCGGTCGGATCGTGCGGACCGGTGATCAATCCCGGGCGAACCACGATCGAACGATTGCCGAATGCGGCCGTCACAGCTCGCTCGCAGAGCGCCTTCAGCGCGCCGTAGCTCTCGTCTGTCACCTCGTCGTCGGGCAGGTCGCCCAGCTCGGCCAGGTCGCTCGACTCGTCCACCGGCACGCCGAAGTCGGCGTACACGGAAATGCTCGAGACGAAGCAGTAGAGCCCGGAGCTCGACAGCGCCTCGAGCGAGGCGGCGACGACGTGCGGGACGTACCCGCACGTGTCGATCACCGCATCCCAGCTCCGACCTCGGAGCGCCACGAGCTCTCCGGCCCTGTCGCCGACCAGCCGCGCCACCTCCGGGTAGAGGTGGGGGTTGCTGCGGCCCCGGTTGAACAGGGTGAGCTCGTGACCGCGTGTGAGCGCCGCGTCCACGAGCGCAGGTCCCAGGAATCTCGTCCCTCCGAGGACGAGAATCCTCACGCGAGCTCGGCGAGCCCTGCGAGGAGCCGGTCGACCTCGTCTTCCGTGTTGTAGTGGACGATCCCGGCGCGCACGGCGCCGTCGTCGAGGCCCAGGTGCCTCATCGTCTCGACGGCGTAGTAGTCGCCGTGCCAGACCGCCACCTCGCGCTCGGCGAGGAAGGTCGCGACCTGCTCGGGGCTGCGACCTACGAAGTTGAAGCAGAAGGTCGGCACGCGGCCCTCCATGTCGCGGATCCCGTAGAGCTCGACACTTTCGGGAAGGCCGGCGAGGAAACGCTCTCCGAGGGCGCGCTCGTGCGCGAGGATCGCCTCCCAGCCGAGCGAGCCCACGTAGTCCACTGCCGCGACGAACCCCGCAAGCAGCTCGTGCTGGCTCGTGCCGAGCTCGAAGCGATGCCCGACCGGCTCGTTCGCCGCCGGTCGGACCTTGAACGGGCGCCACGACTCGAGAAGGTCACGCTTGCCGAACGCCAGGCCCATGTGCGGGCCGAAGTACTTGTACGGCGAGCAGATCAGCACGTCCACGTCCCAGGCGCCGACGTCGATCGGCCCATGGGGTGCGTAGTGAACGGCGTCGGCCCAGGCGAGTGCGCCCACCGCGTGCGCGAGCTCGACGACGCGCCGGACGTCCGGTGCGGTGCCGACGGAGTTCGCGGCCACGGGAAACGCGACGACACGCGTACGCTCGGAGAGGTTCGCCTCGAGGTCGGCGTAGTCGAGCTCGAGGTCGGAGGTCACACCGGCGACGCGAACGACGATGCCGAGGTCGTGCGCGAGCTCCAGCCACGGCGCGACGTTCGCGTCGTGGTCCAGCTTCGTCACGACGACCTCGTCGCCCGTGCGCAGGGTTCGGGCGAAGGCGCGCGTGAGCAGGAAGTTGAGCGCGGTCATGCTCTGCCCGAAGGCCGTCTCGCCTGCGTCGCAGCCGAGGAAGTCGCCTGCCCGCCGATGCGCGAGCGCGACGAGGTCGTCGGTACGGCGGCTCGTCTCGTACGGCGCACCGATGTTCGCGTTCGACTCGCGAAGGTAGTTCGAGATCGCGGCGATCACCTCGTCGGGGCACTGCGTGCCCCCCGGGCCGTCGAAGAACGCAAGGCGCCGAGCGAGCGCCGAGAAGCGCGCGCGGACGGCGTCGACGTCGAGGAGAGTGGTGCTCACGTGACCTCCGTTCCGTTGACGATCCAGCGGTGCCTCGGCCTCGCGGTGAGGGAGTTCGAGACGAAGCACCCGTGCTCCGCGCGCGCGACGAGCTCGGCCAACGCCGGAGGCTCAGGTGTCGGCGCGAGATCAACCTCCAGCCTCGTCTCGATGTCGACGAACGCGTACAGCCCGTCCTCGGCGCGTTTCGTCACGACGCCGTGTGCGCTGCCGACCCCTTTCGAGTTCAGGCCGGCACGCCGCGCCGAGTAGTCCATGCTCGCGAGCGTGCACCGAACGAGCCCCGCGAGCACGAGGTGCTCCGCCCACCATTCGACCTGGCGAGGTAGCGGACTGCCGCCGAGCGTGCTCCACGCATCGCCTGCGCGGTCGACGCTCACGTCGAACTCGAGGACACGCGGGCGAGCGGGCATCGCCGAGCAGCCTACCCAGCACCGTCCGAATGGTGGCCTAGCCTGCGCGGGGAATGGAGCGGCTCCGGACGCTCAGCGAAGCGGAGTGCTACGAGCGCTGCTACGGGTGGCGCTACCACGAGGACACCGTGAAGGTGCTCCCCCGCTCCGGGAGCTCGGAACCGGAGCACGGGGACGTCGGCGAGCGGCTCCGCATATTGCTCGAGCTGCGCCTCGACGCACGCGAAGCCGAAGCAGCCTGATCGACTCAGCGGTCCCGGACGTGCTCGCGCCGGGCGTGCGCGTCGTTTTCTGCGGCATCAATCCCGGTCACTGGAGCGCGAGGGAGGGCGCGGCGTTCGCGAACCCGCGCAACGACTTCTGGAGGCTGCTCCACGCTGCCGGGTTCACGCCGCGCCTCCTCGAGCCGCGCGAGCAGGACGAGCTGCTTCGGTACGGGATCGGACTGACGAATGCCGCCAAGCGGACGACACGCGGCTCGGGAGACCTGCGCGCAGGCGACTTCGCGGGCGCGCGAGAGCGGCTTGAGGAGATCGCCGCGACGCTGGCTCCGCGCGCGATTGCCTTCGTCGGCAAGGCCGCGTACCAGGGCGTGTTCCGCGAGAGGCCGGAGCACGGCCTGCAGGAACGGCGGCTCGGGGACACGGCGCTCTTCGTCCTCCCCTCGACGTCGCCCGCGAATGCGGCTGTCCCCTGGGACGAGCGGCTGCGCTGGTTCCGCGAGCTCGCGGAGCTCGTCGCATGAGCGGACTCAGACTAAGGGACGCGGTTCGCGCCGTCGTCGTCGATCCGGACGAGCGGGTGCTGCTCGTGCGCTTCGAGTTCCCGAACCGGACGGGCTGGGCGACGCCCGGCGGGCGGCGTCGACCCGGGTGAGACGGATGCGGACGCGCTGCGCCGCGAGCTCGAGGAGGAGGTCGGTCTGGATGCGAGCGAGCTCGGCCCGCTCGTCTGGATGCGCACCCGTCTGTTCGAGCTCGGTATCGACTGGGACGGCCAGGTCGAGCGCTACTACCTCGTCCGGGCACCTGCGTTCGAGCCCGTACCGACGCTGACCTGGGAGCAGCTGAACGCGGAGTACGTCACCGCCGCCCGCTGGTGGACGCTCGACGAGCTCGACACGTCCCAGACGCCCTTCGCTCCTCGTGATCTGCCGGCCCTCGTGCGCGAGCTCCTGCGCGAGGGGCCGCCCTCGGAACCACGCGATCTCGGCGTGTAGGAGTCAGCCGGTCCAGCGGTTCGTGATGGGCGTCCGGCGGTCGCGGCCGAACGCCTTGGGCCGCAGCTTCACGCCCGGCGGCGCCTGGCGGCGCTTGTACTCGGAGCGGTCGACGAGTGCGATGGCTCGCTCGACGACGTCGGGATCGAACTCGTCGACGAGCTCCTCTCTCGAGCGGTCCTTCTCGACGTATTCCTCGAGCACCGGGTCGAGAACGTCGTAGGTCGGGATCGAGTCGGAGTCCCGCTGGTCGTGACGCAGCTCGGCGCTCGGCTCCCGCTCGATCGTCGTGCGCGGGATCACTTCTCGGCCGGCGCGAGCGTTGAGGTGCTCCGCGAGCCGGTACACGTCGGTCTTGAACACATCCTTGAGCAGGGCGAACCCGCCGACCATGTCGCCGTAGAGGGTCGAGTAGCCGACTGCGAGCTCGGACTTGTTCCCGGTCGACACGACGAGCCAGCCGTTGGTGTTGGAGAGGGCCATGAGCAGAACGCCGCGGACACGTGCTTGCACGTTCTCGGCCGCGAGGCCGTCGATGCCGCCTGCGATCTCCGGCTGCAGTGCATCCCGGGAGGCGTCGACGATCGGCTCGATGGGAATCTCGCGGAACTCGCAGCCGAGCGCGCGCGAGAGCTCCCGGGCGTCCTTCCGCGTCGCCTCCGAGCTGAACCGCGACGGCATGGAGACGCCGTGGACACGCTCGGCTCCGAGTGCGTCCACGCACAAGGCTGCGGTCACCGCCGAGTCGATCCCGCCCGAAACGGCCACGACGACGTCGGTGAAGCCGTTCTTCTCGACGTAGTCGTGGAGGCCGAGGGTCAACGCGAGGCGCATCTGCTCAAGCTCGGGCGAGAAGGGGACGACGGTGCCCTCGAGCTCCTCCCGGTGCCGGCCGGTGTCGCCGAGCTCGACGAGCTCGACGGGAGGATCCTGGTTCCGTGAGCGGCCCAGCTCGCGGCGCCGCACGTCTCGGAGGCGTCGGGCGATCGCGCCCGCCGGGTCGACGTCGACGACGAGCAGGTGCTCCTCGAAACCGGGCGCTCGAGCGACCACCTCTCCGGCGTCGTCGAGGACGACCGAGTGCCCGTCGAAGACGAGCTCGTCCTGGCCCCCGACGAGATTGCAGAACGCGAAGTAGGCGCTCGTGTCGCGTGCCCGGGTGACCAGCATCTCCTCGCGCTCCTCGGCCTTGCCGACGTGGAAAGGCGAAGCCGAGAGGTTGACGAGGAGCTCCGCGCCCGCGAGGGCCAGATCCGTCGCCGGCGGCCCGGGCTGCCACACGTCCTCGCAGATCGTGATCCCGACCGAGATGCCGCCGATGCGGATGACCACGAGGTTGCGTCCCTCCGCGAAGTAGCGGTGCTCGTCGAAGACTCCGTAGTTCGGGAGGAAGTGCTTGCGATAGACGGCGCGCACCCCGCCGTCCGCGCAGACGGCGCACGCGTTCGCGAGGTCGCGATCGAACCAAGGGGTGCCGACGAGCGCGACCAGCCCCTCGCATTCGACGGCGATGGCGTCCAGCGACTCGCGTGCCGCGCGGACGAACCCGGGGCGGAGGAGGAGATCTTCGGGTGGGTAACCGGTCGTGGCCAGCTCGGGGAAGACGACGAGATCCGCCGCGGCCTCGCTGGCCTCCGCGAGGGCTCCGAGGATGCGCTCGCGGTTGCCGTCGAGGTCGCCGACGACGGTGTTCAGCTGCGCGAGAGCGAGCCTCACTCGAGTTTTAGACTCAGAGTCACAAACCTCAGTCTAACGAGTAGGCTCCGCGTCGATGGAGATCACGCTCCCGCGCCGGTACCGGGGCCCGCGCACGTCGGCGAACGGAGGCTACGCGTGTGGACGGCTCGCGGCGTTCGTCGACGCCGACGAGGTCGAGGTGACGCTCCGGCTCCCGCCTCCGCTCGATCGTCCGCTCGAGGTCGTGCGGGAGGAAGGGGTCGCACGGCTGTTCGACGGCGCCGCGATCGTGGCGGAGGCGCGGCCTGCGGCGGTCCAGGTCGATCTGCCTGCGCCGGTCCCGCGCCGGGAGGCGGAGCTCGCGCAGGACCGACACGTTCGAAGCTGGAGCTCGGAGTTCGGCGACTGCTTCGTCTGCGGCGTTCGCGAGGACGGCCTCGAGATCCGGGTAGGCCCGGTCGCGGGGCGCGAGCCCCTGCACGCCGCCCCGATCGTTCTCGACGAGCCGGCGCCCGAGATCGTGTGGGCGGCGATCGACTGTCCGGGCGCGTTCGCGGTGGGCGCCGAGGGGCGCGGCGACATCGTCCTCGGGCGCATGACGGCGCGTGTCGAGCGGGTGCCCGAGTCCGCCGAGGATTGTGTCGTCGTATCCTGGCCGCTCGGCGCGGACGGGCGGAAGCTGTACGCGGGGACGGCGCTCTTCGCCGGCGACGGTGAGCTCTTGGCGCTCGCGACGCAAGTCTGGATCGAGCCGAAGAACTAGCGAGGCGTCAGCGCCAGCAGCAAGCCACCGTCGTCGTCGTACGCGGGGAAGAAGTCGACGACGACACGCTTCTCGATGCCGGCACTCGTGCGGATCTCGAGCTCTTGTCCGAGCTTCCTCACGCCCCACTCGCGGACGACGTCGATGGGGGCGACGTCCGACAACCCGAGCGCCTCGCCCACCTTCCGGCCGATGAGGTCCGCGTCGCGGTACCCGGTGAGCTCGAAGACGCCGCGGCCCGCCGCGAGCACGCGGGCATCCTGGTCGCAGACGACGAAGCCGGTCTCGGGAGCCGGGTAGTAGTCCTCGAGCAGCTCGTACAGGAAACCGAAGCCGCAGCTCCGGCACTGCACCGCCTGCGACGAAAAGCCCTCGAAGCCGTCGAGGTCGATCGAGCGCTCCTTGCAGTTGGGGCAGATGAAGAACGGCACGCCGCCGCAGGGTAGGGCATGCGGCCGTTCACGCTGCGTTACGCGGCTCAGCGTCGCAGACGGATTGCGTTCAGGTCGTTCGCCGTGATCTCGTCGGCTCTCCGGATGAGATCCTCGATGTCGTCGTGCTCGGCGTGCAGGTAGCGGCCGGCGAGCGAGTCGGCGCGCCCCGACGCGAGGACGCGGACGAGCCTCGGCGCGAGCTCGGGTGGGGTCCACGGCGCGTCGTCTCCGAGCTCGTCGGTCATGTCCGTCCGCACGAGCCCCGGGCTGAAGAAGAACACCGGAATGCGCCCCGCGAGCTCGTTGGCGAGCGTCTCGCCGTAACGGCAGACGGCGGCCTTGCTCGTCGGGTACGCGGTGTGTCGCGACCCGGGGAGGTAGGCGGCGCCGCTGCCCGTGATCACGATGCGGCCGCGGCCGCGCTCGAGCATGCCCGGGATCACGGACCGGGACAAGAGGTGCACGCCGAGCACGTTGACCTCGACCACGTGCCACCAGGCGTCGACCGGAATCTCCCAGGTGGCGCCTTCCTGGTTGCCGATGCCCGCGTTCGCGGCGAGGAGGTCGATCGGCCCGAGCTCCTCCTCGGTGCTGCTCACCCAGTGTTCGACGTCGCCGGCGCGGCTCACGTCTCCGACGAGCGCGAGGCCTCCGATCTCGCCGGCGACGGCCTCGACCTGGTGGGCCGTGCGCCCGGTCACGGCGACCCGCATCCCGGCCTCGGCAAGCTCGCGCGCAATCGACGCGCCGATACCGCGCCCGCCGCCGGTCACGAGAGCGACGCCGTCGAGCCGGTCAGATGGCACGGGCGATCTCCTCGAGCGCCTCCGGGTTCTCGAGCGTCGACAGATCGCCGGGATCCTGCCCGAGTGCACGGGCGCGAACCGCCCGCCTCACGACCTTCGCGCTCCGGGTCTTGGGCAATGCCGACACGAAGATCACGCGATCGGGAGCGAATGCCTTCCCGAGCTCGTGCGACACGGCGTCGGCGACCTCTTCCGCCGACACGTCGGCGCCCGGAGCGAGGACGCAGTAGAGCCATGCGACCTCCCCCTTGACCTCGTGCGGCACGCCGATCGCGGCCGCCTCGACGACCCCTGGGTGTCCGACGGCAGCCGATTCGAGTTCCGCCGGTCCGATGCGCTTGCCGGCGATGTTGAGCGTGTCGTCCGAGCGGCCGTGGAGGAACCAGTAGCCGTCCTCGTCGACCGACGCCCAGTCCCCGTGCGTCCATACGCCCGGAAACCGACGCCAGTACGTCTCGAGGTAGCGCTCGCGGTCGCCCCAGATCCCGCGGGTCATTCCCGGCCACGCGCGCTTGCAGACGAGCTCTCCGACCTCGCCGCGGACGGAGCGGCCGTGGTCGTCGAAGACGTCCACGTCCTCGGCCAGGGCCGGGAATCCGACCGAGCACGGCTTCGTGGGTCGCAGCAGCGTGACGGACAGGAAGCACGCTCCGACCTCGGTGCCACCGGAGCAATTCACGATCGGGATGCGACCCCTGCCGCAGACGTGCTCGTCGAGCCAGTCGTACGGGGCGCGGTTCCAAGGCTCGCCCGTCGTGACGACCGATCGGAGCGTCGAGAAGTCCTCGTCGGGCTCGCCGTGCGGGATGAGCGCGCGGACGAGCGTCGGGGAGACGCCGAGCATCGTGACGCGCTCGTCCTCGACGATCCCCCAGACGCGGTCGAACGGTCGGTCCGGGGCGCCCTCCATGAAGACGACGGTCGCGCCGCAGGCCATCGCGCCGACCACCGTCCACGGCCCCATGATCCAGCCCATGTCCGTCGCGAAAAGGACGCGGTCGCCCGCACGCAGGTCTGCCTGGTACGCGGTCTCGCGGACGATCGAGAGCAGGAATCCACCCTGGACGTGGAGCGCCCCCTTCGGGCGGCCGGTCGTCCCGGACGTGTAGGCGACAAGATACGGCGCCTCGCTGTCGACGTCGACCGGCTCGAGCGTCCCCGGTTTCCCGGCGACCGCGTCGTGCCACCAGAGGTCGCGATCGAGAGTCATCGGGCACTGCGTGCCAGCTCGCTGCCAGACCAGTACGCGCGTCACGCTCGGCGCGTCGGCGAGTGCCTCGTCGAGGATTTGCTTCATCGGGACGAGCCTCCCTCGCCGGTACGAGGCGTCCGCGCAGATCACGAGCTTAACGCCGGCGTCTGCGAGTCGGGCCGACACCGCGGGCGCTGCGAAGCCGGAGAAAATCGGCACCTGCACCGCCCCGACGTGCGCGCACGCATGCGAGGCGATCGCGGCCTCCGGCGCCATGGGCAGGAACGTGCCGACGACATCGCCCTCGCCGATGCCGAGCTCTCGAAGCACTTCGGCGAGCCGCCGTACCTCACGCGAGAGCTCCGCCCACGTCAGCGAGCGTCGATCGCCGTCCTCGGGCGTCCACACCACCGCCTCGCCGCTCGGTGCCTTTTGCGCCCAGCGGTGGACGCACGCTTCGGCGACGTTGAGCCGCGCGCCGAGGAACCAGGTCGTCCACTCGATCCCCTCGGAATCGTCGAGGACGTGGTCCCAAGGTCGTGCGAGCGGGACCCCGAGGTCGTTCACGACCGTGCGCCAGAACAGGTCGGGCTCCTCGATCGACAGCCGGTGGAGGTCGTCGTAGGTCGCGCAGCCGAGCCGGCCGGCGAGCCTGGCGACGTTCGCGGACTTGAGCTGGTCGGTCGACGGTGTCCACGTGAAGTCACCCGAAGCGCTCTGGCTAGTCTCTGGGTGCATGCGGGCTCGGATCTTCGCAGAGGAGAATCGCAAGTGGCTGACGCTCGCAGCCGTGTCGTTCGGGCTCTTCATGATCATGCTCGACAACACCGTCGTGAACGTCGCGCTGCCCTCGATCCAGCGCGATCTCGGCGCCGATCTCTCGGAGCTCGAGTGGATCGTGACCGGTTATGCGCTGACGTTCGCGTCGCTCATGCTCGTCGGCGGCAAGGTCGCCGACGCGTACGGGCGACGCCTGATCTTCGTGGTCGGGATCGTCGTCTTCACCATCGCGTCGCTCATGTGCGGGCTCGCGAGCTCGTCCGAGATGCTCATCGGCTCGCGCGTCCTCCAGGGCGCGGGAGCGGCGCTCATGAACCCCGCGACCCTCTCGATCATCGCCGCCACCTTCCCGCCGCGCGAGCGTGGAACCGCCATCGGAATCTGGGCGGGGACCTCCGCTCTGGCGCTCGCCATCGGCCCGCTCGTCGGCGGGCTGATCACCGAGCACCTCGACTGGAGCTGGATCTTCTTCGTGAACGTCCCGATCGGGGTCCTCGGCATCGCGGCCTCGTTCGCGTTCATCGACGAGTCGCGCGACGAGACGCACGCGAGCCTCGACCTCCCGGGTCTCGTGACCTCCGCGGTCGGCCTGTTCGCGCTCACGTACGGCCTCATCGAGGCGAACACGTACGGGTGGACGTCGGCGCGCATCGTCGGTTCGTTCGCGCTCGCCGTGATCGCCCTCGGCGCCTTCGTCGTCATCGAGCGCCGGCGTCGCGAACCCATGCTCCCGCTCGACCTCTTCCGCAGCGGCACGTACACGGGCGCGAACCTCGTGGTGCTCCTCGTCGCGCTCGCGATGTTCGGCGTCTTCTTCTTCGTCTCGCTCTACATGCAGAACATCCTCGGCTACTCGGCCGTGCAGGCCGGCGCCGCGTTCCTGCCGATGACCATCCTCATCATCCTGGTCGCGCCGATCGCAGGCAGGGCGAGCGACCGGATCGGCTCGCGCGGGCTCATGACCGCGGGAATGTCCCTGCTCGCCCTCCAGCTCGTCCTCTTCTCGCAGCTGGGGATCGACGCGTCGTTCTGGAATCTTCTGCCGGCGCTCCTCATCGGCGGCGTCGGCATGTCGCTCACGATGACCCCGAGCGCCGCGGCCGCGACGAGAGGCGTTCCGGTCGACAAGGCCGGCGTCGGGTCGGCGGTGCTGAACAGCGCACGCCAGGTCGGCGGCACGATGGGGGTCGCGCTGATGGGGGCTATCGTCGCCGCGGAAGCCGGCGGCGAGCGGACGCCGGAGGCGTTCATGCGCGGATTCGAACGCGCCCTCCTCGTGGCCGCCGCCATCGCGGCCCTCGGCGCCGTCGTCGCCTGGGTCCTCGTCCGCCCGCACGAGGAAGCGGGCCGCCGACCCCAACGCACGGCGGCCGAGCCCGTAGCGAAGTAACGCCGATCAGCCTCAGCGCCTGAGGGCCGAAGGCGGTTCACTCCGCCGTAGGCCAGCGGCGGCGTGTCTGTGCACGGCGTGAGGAAGGGGGGACATGGGGGAAACATCGTTTCCCCCATGACTGAAAACGCCCCCGGCTGCGGCTCCGGGGGCGTTTCCCGTTCGAGGCGACCCCTTTCCGGGGCGACGAGCCGGCGAATCGTGGCTCTGCGGCCCAGCCACGCTCGTCCTGCGCCCGCCAGCGGATCCGGCGGTGGTGCCCGCGCATCCGATCTGGCGTCCGATCGTCTGCGGTGTGGGCCTGACTATAGGAGCCGTGTCTGGAAAAGTCAAGTAGCCAGGTCAAGTGATTTGGGCTACCGTTACTTCACCCCGAAGCGGTAACCGCACATCCCCCCGGCGGGGGAGAGCACCAGGCAGCAAACCGGATTGACTGAAATGGGCATGCACGAGACCGCGCTTACCCCTGCATCAGGGCCGACGGCAACTGGACCGACCGCGTCCGGCGCGGGTGCCCGTCTCGGTGAGCGCGTTCGCGCGCTTCGCGTTTCCGCCGGTCTCACGCAGACGCAGCTCGCGGGCGACCGGTTCTCGAAGGAGTACATCAGCCAGATCGAGCGCGGCAAGACGCGACCGACCGACGCGACGATCGACTGGCTCGCCCAGCAGCTCGGCGTCGACCCCGCGTTCCTCGCCTCCGGCGTCTCGACGGAGACTCGCACGAAGCTCGAGGCGGAGCTCGAGCGCGCGGAGGCGCTGTCCGCAGCCCATCGCTACGAGGAGGCCGTCGAGGCGTTCCGCGCGGTGCGGCCGGCGGTGCAGGAGGTTGGTATCGCGACCGTCGAGGCTCGTGCCCTCGCCGGCGAGGCGTGGGCTCTCCAGGAGCTCGGTCAGGTGCGAGAGGCGCTCGACCTGTTCGTCGTGGTACGCGAGAGCGCGGAGCGTCCCGAGTTTTCCGACCTCGATCGTGCGGACGTCCTCATGCGCATCGGCGTTTGCCGCTACAAGCTCTCGAGCATCTCGACGGCGACGGCGCTCTTCGACTCGGCGCTCGAGCTCGCGGAGCGCCCAGGTCTTCCGGCGAGTGCGCTCCGCTCGGACATCCTGCAGTGGCGCTCACGCTGTCACCGTGTCATGCGCGATTACGTCGCGGCCCGCGACGACGCCGAGCGGGCGCTCGAGCTCGCACAGGACGTCGGCGATCGCGGCGCCATCGCACGCGCGTACACGCAGGCGTCGCTCATCGCGCAGAGGCAGGGCCACTACGTTCTGTCCCGCAGCTACGCACAGCGGGCGAAGGAGCTGTGTCAGCAGTTGAACGACGAGCGGAGCGTCGGACGACTCCTGCTCATGCTGGGCGGCCTCACGCTCCTCCTGGGAGACGAGGAGCATGCGGTCGAGCACCTGAAGGCGTCCTATTCGAGGGCGCTCGATTCCGATTCCCCCGCGGACGCCGCGCAGGCGCTCGAGGGGATCGCCCGGGTTCATCTGAACCGTGGCGAATACGACCAGGCGGACGATCTGGCGCGGAAGGCGCTCGATCTGCTGCAGGGTCGGGAGGACTACCTCCACGAGGTCTGTCCGTCGCAGCTCGTACTGGGACGAGCGTTGCTCGAGCGCGGACGACTGGAAGAGGCGGAAGTGTGTTTCCGGGCAGCTGACGCTGCTGCTGAGCAGATGGCGTCGATCAGCCACCGGACGGAGGCGTGGGTCGCTCTCGGGGATCTCGCGGCGCGTCGAGGTGACGACCGCGGGGCCGCACGTCTCTATCGGAACGCCGCAGAGGCGCTCCAGGAAATCCGCTTCTAGAGAGAGGAGGTCGCTATGAAGCCGAGGCTGCTTCTCCTGCTCGTCAACCTCGCGTTGCTGGCCGCGTGGCTCGGGCAATGCGGTGGTGGACGCCACTCCTGGCCCGACGGGCTCTAGGAATCCCCGGGCTACACTCGGGCGCGTATGCGCCCCGCTGCGGCACTGACCGTGCTGTCGTGCCTGCTCCTCGTCGGCTGCGGCGGGTCTGGCGGGAACGAGGCGACCACTCCCCCCGGAGGGGGTGAGACGCTGGAGCAACTCTGGCGTGCGCCCGGTGACGACGTCGCCGTGGTCCCCGGCACCGAGAGCTACGAGCCTGGGAGCGTGCGCGTGTCCTTCCTCGTCGTCGATGCCGACGGTCGGCCCGTCACGCTTCCGACGGCTCGCCTATGGGTCTCCGACGCGCTCGATCGAGCCCCCTTCCTCGAGACGGAGGCGAAGGTCGAGCGCATCGGCGTGCCCGGAGGCGCAGAGGCCGACGCGACGCATTTCTACGTCGCGAAGTTCCGCCTCCCCCGACCCGGAAAGTACTGGCTCCTCGCCGAGCCCGAGGGAGGTTCGACCAAGGTGCAGGCCCTTGGCAACGTCGTGGTCGTGAAGCACGACCCGCCGCCGGACGTCGGCGACCCGGCACCTCCATCCGCCACGCCGACGCTCGCGTCCACGCACGGTGATCTGTCTGCGCTCACGACCCGCACGCCGCCGGACAAGACGCTGCTCCGTTACTCGGTCGCCGGCTCGCTCCGGGCGCAGGTGCCGTTCGTCGTGACTTTCGCGACCCCGAAGTTCTGCACGAGTCGGACTTGCGGGCCTATGGTCGACGTCCTCGAGGAGGTCTCGAAGCGGTTCGAAGGCGAACGGGTCCGCTTCATCCACGTGGAGGTGTACGAGGGGAACGACCCGGCGAACGGCCTCAACCGCTGGATGCAGGAGTGGCGGCTGCCGACCGAGCCGTGGACCTTCCTCGTGGACGCGAGAGGCGTAATCGCCACTCGGCTCGAGGGCAGCGTCTCGGTCGAGGAACTCGAGACCGCGGTCAGAGACATGCTCGGCGCAGGCTGAGCTAGACGGTATCGCCCATCCGCTCGACCACGATGTTCGGGACACGCGCCTTCGGGCTTAGCGTGAGAACGGCGCGAACGAGCGTCGCGATGTCGTCCGGCTGGATCTGCTCCTCTCCCGGAAGGCCGGTCCACTCCGTCATGCGGGTCGCGACGAACGCGGGCGAGATCGCGGTCGCGCGGACGCCGTGCTGGGCCTCCTCGCGGTTCAGCGAGTTCGTGAACGCGATGAGGGCGGCCTTCGTCGCGCCGTAGACGGCCAGGCCAGGTGTCGGAATCGTCCCGGCGATCGACGCGAGGGTGACGATCAGGCCCCTCGAGGAGCGGAGCAGCGGGAGCGCCTCCCTCGTGACGACCATGGTCGAACGGAGGTTCACGTCGAGCTGGAGCGCGATGCGCTTCGTGTCCTGCTCGGCGAACGGCCCTCCGATGCCGATCCCGGCCGAGTTGACGAGGACGTCCATGCCGTCGTAACGCTCGGTGTGAGCCGCGACCACGCGGACGCACTCGTCCGGCTCCGCAAGGTTCGCGGGCACCGCGTGCGCGCCGAGTTCTGCCGCAGCCTCCTCCAGGGGTTCCGGGCGTCGCGCGACGAGCGTGAGCTCGTAGCCGTCCTCACGAAGCGCGCGCGCGATCGCCAGCCCGATCCCCGAGGACCCTCCAGTGACGAGCGCCGACTTCACCGGCATGAGTATCTCTAAGAAGGCTGAGCATTCGCGTGGGTCGAGGGCCGAAGGGCGATTCATTCGCCCGCAGGCCCACGATCGTCAACGCGTGCACGGCGTTAGGGAAAGGGGGCAGGTGGGGGAAGACCGTAGGTTTGCCCCCACCAAAAGAGCGGCCGCCGAGGGGGCGGCGGCCGCTGCGTCAGGGGGAGAGGAGAAGGGGATGGATCTCTCCATTCGCCCTGTTCGGCCGCTCGGCGGGATTTCCTTCCGCGTACAGTGTTCGTCGTGGAGACCGTCGCGCTGACGTCGCTCGCACGGGCTGGGGGGTGCGCGGCGAAGTACGCAGCCGGGCGGCTCGAGACCGTGCTCGCAGGGCTCGTCCCGGCGGAGTCGGAGAACCTCTTGGTCGGTCTCGATCCCGCTGACGACGCCGCCGTCTATCGACTCGACGACGAGCGCGCGATCGTGTTCACGGTCGACTTCTTTCCGCCGCTCGTCGACGATCCGCGGACGTTCGGCGCGATCGCCGCCACCAACGCGCTGAACGACGTGTTCGCGATGGGCGGAGTGCCGCTCCTGGCTCTCTCGGTCGCGGCCTTCCCGGAGGAGCTGCCCGTCGAGGTCCTCGGCGAAGTGCTCGCCGGCGCCGACGAGCGCGTCCGCGAGGCCGGTGCGATCCTCGCCGGCGGTCACACGATTCGCGACGCGGAGCCGAAGTACGGGCTCGCGGTCGTGGGCACGGTGCATCCCGATCGGGTCTGGCCCAAGGCCGGCGCCAGAGCCGGCGACGTGCTCCTCCTGACGAAGCCGCTCGGCACCGGGATCGTGCTGCAGGCGCAGCGCGACGGGGTCGCCTCTCCCGCGGTGTTGGATGCTGCGATCGAGTCGATGCTCGAGCTGAACATGCGCGCCGCCGATGTGCTGCGACCGTTCGAGCCGAGCGCGGTCACGGACGTCACCGGCTTCGGCCTGCTCGGCCACGTGCACGAGCTCGCTGCGCGGAGCGGCATGAGGGTGGTCCTCGACGCCGCTGCGCTTCCCGCACTTCCGGGTGCCGCGGAGCTCGCCGCGGCGGGCGTGCGGACCGGCGGCGATCGCCGGAATCGGGACTTCGTGCGCGAGAGCGTCCACAGCGACGCGGACCCCGTAATCGAGGCGCTCGCCTTCGATCCCCAGACGGCCGGCGGGCTGCTCGTGTCGATCCCGGTCGAGCGCGCGACCGTGCTCGAGGCGACCTTCGCCGGCGCCGGCCTCTTCTGCGCGCGCATCGGCCGCGTCGAGGAAGGCGACGGCATCGTCCTGCGGTGACCGCGGTCGCCGCGATCCGCGTTCGCTCGGTGTCGGCGAGCGCTTTCCTCAGGATCTCGGCTGCGTCGTGCGTCGCGCTCTTCCTCGTGATCACCTCCGGGGCGTTCGTCCGGCTGACCGGTTCCGGCCTCGGATGTGAGAACTGGCCACGCTGCGGCGACAAGCCGTACCCCGAGCAGGGCTTCCACGCATTCGTCGAGTTCGGCAACCGGATGGTCGCCCTCGTGGGCATCGTCCTCACCCTCGTGACCTGGCTGTCGTCGCGACGTGTCGCCGGGCTCTCGGGTTGGGGACGGCACGGCGCGCTCGCGGCCTTCCTCGTCGCGGCCGCGCAGATCCCGATGGGGGGCATCACGATCGCGCTCGATCTCCATCCCCTGGCGGTGATGACGCATTTCCTGCTCGGCCTCGCAGCGTTCGGACTCGCCCTCGTCGTCGCGCTCGAGGCGTGGAGTCTCCGCGATGGTCTCGCGCCGCCCGCCGGGCCGCGCTGGTTCCGGCTCTTCGTGACGGGTGCGGGACTGCCGGTGTGCATCGCGCTCGTCGTGACGGGCTCGGTCGCCACGGCGTCGGGGCCCCATCCGGGGTCGAGCGACGACGTCGAGCGGCTCGGCCTCGGCATCGTCAACACCGTGTACGTCCACGTTCGCGCTGCTGCGGCGTTCGGCATCGGCGTCCTCCTCGTCGGGTGGCTCCTGCGGCGGCTGTGCCGTGGATATCCCGGGCTCTGGAGGGTCTGGGTCGCGCTCCTCGTGGTGTTCGTCGCGCAGGGAGTCATCGGGGAGGTCCAGTACCGGAACGCGCTGCCGTGGGGCCTCGTCCTCGTACACGTCGCTCTCGCTGCGTCGATCTGGGCGCTGAGCCTCGCGCTCGCGTACACGCTCTGGCGGCCGCCCAGGCCGCTGACCCGGCAGTAGGCTTCTCCGATGGCCCGTGAGCTCAAGATCTACGAGCGTCCCTCCACGCTCGAGCGACCGGTGCTCATCGGCGCGTTTCGCGGGTGGAACGACGGCGGCCAGGCCGCGACGCTCGCCGCCGGCTACCTCGCGCGGCTCTGGGGCGCGAGGAAGTTCGCCGAGATCGACCCCGAGCTGTTCGTGGACTTCCAGGCGACTCGGCCACTCGTCTCGCTCGAGGAAGGGCGGACGCGGAAGATCGAGTGGCCGGAGAACACCTTCTTCCGGGCGCGGATCCCGAACGCGAACCGCGACGCGATTCTCCTCGTCGGCGTCGAGCCGAACTACCGGTGGAGGACGTTCAGCGCACTCGTCACGGACCTCGCGAAGGAGCTCGGCGTCGAGCTCGCGGTGACGCTCGGCGCGCTCGTCGCCGACGTGCCCCATACGCGGCCCGCGCCGGTCACGGGTGCCGCCACGGATCCGCAGCTCGTCGACGAGCTCGGTCTGCAGCTCTCGCGGTACGAGGGGCCGACCGGGATCGTCGGGGTGCTGCTCGACTCCTGCCGCCGGGTGGGGATCCCCTCCGTGAGCCTGTGGGCGGCGGTGCCGCACTACGTCCAGCTCGCGCCGAGCCCGCCCGCGGCGAAGGCGCTGTGCGAGCGGCTCGCCGACGTTCTCTCAACCGAGATCGACGTGAGCGAGCTCGACGAGGCGTCGGAGGAGTACGTCGACCAGGTGTCCCAAGCTGTCGCGACGGACTCGGATACGGCCAGCTACGTGGAAGAGCTCGAGCGTCGCGCGGACTCCCTCGAGCTCCTCGAGGACTCGCAGGAGTTCCCGTCCGGCGAGGCGTTGGCGCAGGAGATCGCCCGCTTCCTTCGCGACCGTGAGGCCAACGGCGACACTCCGGAGTCCGGAGGCCCGGGCTAGCGAGCGAAAGACGCGGCTCTAGGCCGCGTCTTCGGAGGATTCGGGAACCGTCGGCTCGACGAGGGCGAGGGGCACGACTTCGGTCGACGTCTCGTCCTGCGGAGCGCCGTCGGTCGTTGCTGCGGCCGGCTCCGCCTGCGGGGCTCCCTTGCGCTTGCGCCGACGGCGTCTCGACTTTCGCGCTGTCAGCTTCGGCGCGGGGAGGTTGTCGGCCAGCGCGTTCGCGATCTCGCCGATCGTTCCGAGCTCCTCGCGTGCGTGATCGAGGGCGGCGTTGGCCCGCGGCGTGTAGCCGTCCGCCGACGCGAGCAGCGCCGCACCGACGGGGAGCGGCATCTCGCCGGCGACCTGGACGAGGCGGTTGACATTCTCCTCGTGGCGGTAGCCGCGCGAGTTCGCGGCGGCCCCGAGGAGACGCTTCGCCTCCGGGAACTCGGTCGAAACCCGTCGATCCTGCACTTTGCGCGTTGCCCGCGCGAGGCGCCAGGTCCAGCGCGCGAGGATCTGGTCGGGCGCGAGGGGCTTGCCCTCGCCGATGGCCCGGAGGAGGACGCGCACGCCCGCGGACCGGTCCTTTTCCCACGGCGGCGCCTGCGTCACGAGCGTCACCAGATCGTCGAAGTCCGCGCGGTCGATCGGCGTCGCCACGCGGTCCATGAGCGCCGTCATCCTGAGGCGTCGATTCGGGTTCTCGGCTGCGCACGTGGCGAGGAGCTGCTCGAGCGCGCCCTTGTCCGCTCGTCCTTCCGCGAACTTCTTCGCGAACTCGGCGCGCTGGTCGAACCGGATCTGGCGACCTGCGATCGTGGCCCAGAACCGCTGCTCGTCGTCGTCGAGGTACTTGGGGTCGATGCGCTGCCACTCGCGCTGGATGACGTTCAGGCGACGGGCGACGTCGGGTGTGACGGGGACGAGCCACGGGACCGGTGACAGTTTTCGCCGTGCACGGCGTTGCTGGCGGCGCCTCGGCGCCGGAGTCACACGGGCGCCCTCGCGGTAGAAGTCGGAGTCGAGGAGCGCGTGGAGCGAGACGACGCGCTCCGAGTGCGTCGCGCCCTTGGGGACGAAGTCCACGACGACACCGGCCTCCTTGCGCGGGTGCATGCGCATGATTCGTCCGATGCGCTGCTGGTACACCCTCCGCGACGCGGTCGGGGCGAGGTGCATGCAGACGGTCGCCCGCGGCGAGTTCCAGCCCTCCGCGAGGAGCATCGCGTTGATCAGGACGTTGATCTCCCCGCGCTCATAGGCGGCGAGCGTCTCCGCCAGTCGCGCCGGAGGTGTTCGACCCGAGACCGCCTCGGTCTTCAGCCCGGCCGCGCGGAACTCCTGGGCCAGGTTGTACGCGTGCTCGACGCCCGCGGCGTAGACGATGCCGGGCGTCGAGCCGAAGCGCTCGCGATAGAGGCTCGCCGCCGCCTGGTTGAGCGCCTGGTGGTCGAGGGCGGCCGCGAGCGCTCGCTCCTCGAAGTCCCCGCCGACGATCGGTACGGAGTTGATCGCCGCGGCCGGAGGGACGCGCAGGCAGCGGAGGGGTGCGATCAACCCGCGCCGCGCCGCGTCGCCGAGCGGGAGGTCGTCGACCGAGGCCGGGAAGACGTCGGAGACCTGCTTCGCGATGAGCTGCTCCGTGGCGGTCATCCCGATGAACAGCGGCTCGGAGAACGAGCGGATCGCCGCGCTCGTCTTCTCTCCGAGGGCCGTGTGCGCCTCGTCGCAGATGACGAGGTGGTATGCCGTGCGGTCGAGCTCCGAGCCGTGCCGTGCGAACCAGGCGTACGTCTGGATCGTGATCGGGGTCTCCGTCTTCGCGCTCGTGCCTGCGAGGATCGGATCGGTGAAGCGTTGCCCGTACCCCTCCGCGGTCAGGTCGCGCTTGAACTGGGAGACGAGGAGGCGGCGGTGCGTGAGGATGAGGATGCCGAGGTGGCGAGCTGCCTCGACGAACCCGGCCGCGGCGATCGTCTTCCCCGATGCGGTCGGATGCCGGAACCGGTAGCGCCTGACGGCCCCGGGGTCGGATCCCCTGAACCCGTCCTCGAGCGCGTCCTCGTCGACGTACCCCGCGTCGTCGTCGTCCTCCGCCTCTTCGTCGAGGTCGACCTCGGCGGTGGCCCCGTTGGCGTATCCGTTCCCGTTCCCGTTCTCCTCCACGGACCGCTGCGTCGAGGCGATGAGCTCGGCGAGCATCCCGGCGAGCGCGTCGACTTGGTGGCGCCGGAGCTCGGTTCCCGCCGCCGTTCGCGGCGGGTCCTCGGTCAGCACGCGCTCGAGGCCGAGCATGAGCCCGTAGCGAACCTTCCAGCGCCCGGACGGCGTCGCGAGGCCCGCGTCGATCTCGGCGAGCGCGTCGTCCAGCGCGGCACGACGCGCGGTGCCCGGAGCGAGGGCCTGGAGCGGGTCCTCGTCGGGCTGGAGGAACGGCTCGCCGAACCAGGACTCGGCGCGGTGGGCCGCCGCGGTCAGGTTTTCGGATGTGTCCGACGTCAGCGTCGGGATGGTCGTCGCCTCGTGCATTCACGCAGCACGTCGTTGCCGTGCCGCTCCTTCCGAGAGTTGACGCTCGCCTGAACGCCGGCGAGCGGTTCCCCCAGAGCATACCGCAGAGTCCGGGTGGAAACGGAACGTGTGTTACGAATGCGCGCCGTTCAGCTCGATCAGGCGGCAGCCGACGACCCGCTCGGACACGCCCGTCTGGTCGAGGTGCTTCGTGATCCCGCCGAGCCAGAACGGGAAGCCGGCGCCGAGGATGAGGCACGTGTCCACGTCCGCGGCCTCTGCGACGACCCCCTCCTCGAGGATGTGCCGGACCTCGTCCGCGAGGGCTTCGAGCACGGCGGTGTGCAGCTCGTCGACGGTTCGCGGCGCGTGCTCGACGACGACGGGCTCGCCGCCCTCGGCGAGGCTCTCAAGCGTCGCCGACAGCGGGTAGCGATCGGGCCACGCATCGTGGAGCGTGTGGCGCACGTGATTCGCGACCTTCGGCCCGACCAACTGGAGGAGGACGGACGGGGCCATCGGAAGCCCGAGTCGGAGTACGGCCTCGTCGGTCTCTTCGACCGTGTTGCCGTGGTCGAGTGCGTCCGTCACGACGGCGCCCTGCCGACCCAGGAGGCGGTTCACGACGAACGCGGGCGCGTCTCGCACGAGTACGCCTGTCTTGCGGAGCCCGTTCGAGACCGCCCAGGCCGTCGCTAGCGCGACGTCGTCAGTGCGCGGCGTCCTGGCGAGTTCGACGAGCGGGAGCACCGCGACGGGGTTGAAGAAATGCATGCCGACCACCCGCTCGGGATGGTCGAGACCTGCGCTCATCTCCGTGACGGACAAAGACGACGTGTTCGTCGCGAGCACGCACTCGGGCGAGAGGACCCGCTCGAGCTCGGCGAAGACCTCCTTCTTGACGCCCAGCTCCTCGAATACCGCCTCCAGAACGAGGTCGCAGCCGGTGAAGATCTCCCAGCCCGTGCCGCCAACCACGAGTGAGCCAAGGAACCTCGCCTTGCCCTCCGCGAGCCGGCCGCGCCGCACGAGCTCCGCGAGCTCGTCCTGGATCCACGCGATTCCCTCGTCGACCTGCTCCTGCGTGAGATCGCGCATGACGACTGGAACCTCGAGACGCCTGAGGAAGAGGAGTGCAAGCTGCCTTGCCATCAAGCCTGCGCCCACGACCCCGACACGGCGCACGCGGCGCGGCTCGGCCTCGGGCATGCCGACGCCTCGCTTCGCGCGACGCTCGACGAGATCGAAGGCGTATACCGACGCCTGCGCCTGTGGCCCGGGCAGGAGCTCCGCGAGCGCGTCCTCCTCCGCCTCGTAGCCCTCCTCGAGCGACCAGTCCGCAGCTCCTTCGATGAGGTCGAGGGCGCGGTACGGCGCGAGCGCCGCGCCGTGCACCTGGCCGTCGAGGCGCGCACGCGCCTTCCGGCAGACCTCCGCGACGTCCCCAAGGTCGGCACGAGGCCGCCGCTTTCCCTCACCCTCCTCGACGCGGTCGAGCAGGAACACGAGCGACTCGTCAACGAACTCGACGGGGTCGAGCAGGGCGTCGGTGAAGCCCGCCTCGTGGGCCTGCGCGGCCGTGAGCATGCGATTCTGGCGGAGCGGGTTCTCGACGATGAACTTCACCGCCTGCTCCGCGCCGATGAGACTCGGCACGAGCTGCGTGCCCCCCCAGCCCGGGATGAGACCGAGGAGCACCTCGGGGCACGCGAAGTGCCGTACCGACGAGGAGATCGTGCGGTAGTCGCAATGGAGCGCGATCTCCACGCCTCCGCCGAGCGCCGCGCCGTTGACGGCCGCGACGGTCACGAAGGGCAGGTCGCGGATGCGACCGAAGAGCTCGTGCCCGGCCCGACCGCCGAGCCGCGCTCTGTCGGCCGTGATCTCGCCGAACTGGCCGATGTCGGCACCCACAGCGAAGACGAAAGGCTTTCCGGTGAGGAGCATCCCGCGCCAGTCGCTCGACCGGAGCCGGTCGAGCACGCCTTCGAGCGAACGGAGCGCCTCCTCGCCGAAGGTGTTCGGTTTCTTCCAGTCCTCGCCGTTGTCCATCGTCACGAGCGCGACCGGGCCGACCCGTGTGTCGATGCGCCGAAGCTTGAACTCGGTCGGGGGGCTAGCCACCGTTTCCGAGGTTCTCCCAGAGGACGGCGGCGCCCATGCCGAGCCCGATGCAGAGGGCGGTCAGCCCGTAGCGCGATCCCGGGCGGTCGCGGAAGCCTCGCGCGAGTTGGGCCATCAGCCGGACGCCGGTGGCCGCGAGCGGATGACCGCACGCGATGGCGCCGCCGTACGGGTTGAGCCGCGGGTCGTCGGGTGCGACGCCGATGCCGTCGCACCACGTCAGCACCTGGACGGCGAAGGGCTCGTTCAGCTCGAAGAGATCGACGTCCTCGATCGTGAGGCCGGCGCGTTCAAGCACCTTCTGCGTCGCGGGAACAGGGCCCAGCCCCATCAGCTCGGGCGCGACGCCCGCGTACGCGAACGCCGCGAGCCGCATCTTCGCCTCGAGCCCGAGCTCGGTCGCCGCGGCGGCGGAGGTGATGAGCGCTGCAGTCGCCCCGTCCGTCAGCCCGGCGGAGTTTCCCGCGGTGACGCGGCCCCCTTCGCGGAACGGCGTCCGCAGGTTCGCGAGCGCCTCCATGCTCGTGTCCGGGCGGAGGAATTCGTCGCGGTCGGCGACCGTCCAGCCCTCGTTCGTGAAGACGGACATGGGGACGACGATGTCGTCCATGACCCCGGCCTCCCACGCCTTCCCTGCGCGGCGCTGGGACTCGACCGCGTACGCGTCTGCCGCCTCCTTGGTCAGCTGCGGGAAGGCGTCGTGGAGGTTCTCCGCCGTCTGGCCCATCACGGCGGCGGACTCGTCCACGATCCGCTCGGCGACGAACCGCGGATTGAAGTCGACGTCCTCACCCATGGGGTGGTGGCCCATGTGCTCGACGCCGCCGACGAGGACGACGTCGGCGGCGCCCATCGCGATCTCGCCGGCGCCCGCGGTCGTGGCCGTCAGTGCGCCCGCGCACATGCGGTCGACGGCGAACCCGGGCACGCTCGTCGGGAGACCGGCGAGCAGGGCGACGTCCCGTCCGAGCGTCAAGCCCTGGTCGCCGACCTGTGCGGTCGCGGCGAACGCGACGTCGTCGATCCGCTCCGGAGGGAGCTGCGGATTCCGCCGAAGGAGCTCCCGCACGGCCTTGACGGCCATGTCGTCGGCGCGCGTCCTGGCGAAGAAGCCGTCGGGCGTCGCGCGCCCGAACGCGGTCCGGACGCCGTCGACGTAGACCACCTCGCGGAGCTCCGGCACGGCCGAGACGATACTTCGCGAGCGATGGTCGACTGGGAAGATCGCGCCGAGCGCGCCCGCGCACGGTTCGAGGACGGCGAGGCGAGGCTGCCGGACGACGGCCACGAGCGTCAGCGCCAGCTGACGCGGATGGGGAACGCCGCGTGGGCGGCGGGCCTGTCCCTGCGCATGCTCGGTCGCCACGAAGATGCCGACGAGTGGCTGCGACGCGCCGCCGAGACGTACCGGCGCAGCTGGCCCGGCGCGCCGCCCGGCAGCTGGGGGCGGCCCATCGGCGCGATGAAGTCACGGCTGATCGCGGGCGACCTCGACGGAGCCAGCGCCGATGCGGAGTGGGCGCTCGCGGTGGGCGCTGACGCGTCGGAGAGCCCGATCGGGCGCTATGCGGCTGCACTCGCCCATCTCGTGCGCGGCGAGGACGCCACGGCGGCCACCCTCGCCGGGTCGCTCGTCGGGGAGGAGGCGATCCCGCCATCGGTTGCGCGGGCGCTGCTCGCGCTGGCGACCGGCGATGCGGCGGCATACGAGGGCGCAGTACGCGAGCTCGTCGCGGATTTCGAGTCGCGCAGCGAGTTCCTCGAGGACGTTCCGGTTGCGGACACGGTGCTGGCGCTCCAGGCGCTCGCGACCGCCCGCGGGATCTCCGTGCGGCTCGACTCCTCGATGTTGCCGAGCCGTTGAGCGCTACGGCTCACCGGCGGCGAGCTCTCGTGCCCGCACCATCGCCGCCTGGATGGCGTTGAGGAACGCGGCGCGGACGCCTGCCATCTCGAGTTCGCGAATGGCCGCAATCGTCGTCCCTCCGGGCGACGTGACCATCTCGCGGAGCTCGACCGGATGCATCTTCTCGTCGCGGAGCTGCTTCGCGGTGCCGAGCATCGTCTGGACGACGAGCCGGGTCGAGATCTCTCGCGAGAGCCCGAGCAGGATCCCCGCCTCGATCATCGCCTCGGCGAGCAACGCGAAGTACGCGGGCCCGGATCCGGAGACGGCAGTGATGGCGTCGAGGGCCTCCTCCGGTACGCGGACGACTCCGCCGAGATGGGAGAGCGCCTCCTCGGCGAGGTCGAGGTTCTCCTCGCTCGCGTGGGCGCCGGCGGAAAGCCCGGCGATCCCCTCGTGCACGGTGGACGGCGTGTTCGGCATCGCCCGGACCACCGGTACGCCCGGGGACAGCCTGCTCTCGATGCGCGACGTCGGGATGGCGGCGGCGATGGAGAGGACGGTCTGCTCCGGGAGCAGGAGCGTTCCGACCTCCCCGAGCAGGCTCTCGATGTCCTGCGGCTTCACGGCGATCACGACGAGTGCCGCGCCCGCGGCGGCATCGTGGTTCGAAAGGGTTGCCTCCACGCCGTAGCGCTCGCGGAGCTCCGTTGCGCGTTCGGCGCGCCGTGTCGTCGCGGCGACCTCCGAGGCGTCGCGCCATCCCGAAGAGAGCAGGCCGGAGATCAGCGACTCCCCGATGCGCCCCGCGCCGAGGATCGCGATCTTGCGCGGGTCGACCATTCGCGGAGTGTACGGCGGTCGATCAGGCAGCGCGGCGCGCGCTCGAGCGGGCGAGGCGTGCCCGATCCATGCTCGCCCCGGGCACGAGCCCGCGCTTGAACCCCTGGAGCAGAAACACGCTGGCGAGCCCCTGCCACTCGCCGTAGGGCGCGAGCAGGTCGGCGGTCTCGCCCGGCTCGGGCCAGCGTCCTCTGACGGATGCGAGGAGCTTCACGAGGCCGAGGTCGTCCACGAGGCCGGTGTCGTAGCGGCCGAGACCCTGCAGCGCGACGACCCCGACCGACCACGGGCCGATCCCGCGCTCGCGGCCGAGTCGCCGGAGGGCGTCGCTCCTCGCTCGCAACGCTTCGAGGTCGAGCGTACGCGCAACCCGCGTGAGGGTCGCCGCTCTCGAGGGTGCGAGCCCGCACGCGGTCAGTCGCGCAGGGGAAAGACTCGCGAGCCGTTCCCTGCCAGGTGGGTCTTCTCCGCAGGCGCGGATGATCGTGCGCTCGATCTCGAGAGCCCGGCTCGCCTGGACGAGCTGCCCGCACACCGCGCGGACGACGGCGTGGGTCACGGTCGCTTTCCGCCGCGGGCGCATGCCCCGCAGGTGCCGCACCGATGGGCCGAGGAGCGGGTCCCGGCCGAACGCCCTGTGGAACTCACCCGTGTCGTCGTCGAGGGCGAGCATGAATCGCGACTGCTCGACTGCCCGGTCACACGAGGCGCGGACGACGATCCGCCCGTCCTGGAGCTGCTGCGCCGAGGCCCAACGACCCCCGGGCAGGACGGAGTTCCAGGTGGCGCGTCCCGCGGTCAGCCGAAGGGAGTACGGACCGGCCGCCCGGAGCACCGCTTCGACCATCGGAGCAGCCTACTGGCCCCCCCGGACCCGATACTTCCACGCGTGCGGCTCGTCGACGCGATCTCGCTCCGGTCCCGACGGCGGAAGCTGCAGCTGTTCCTCGACGAGTTCCGCCCGACCTCCGAGACCTCGGTCCTCGACGTCGGCGCGGACCAGCTGGGCTTCGGCGAAGGGGACGGCTGCGGGACACTCAACTTCTTCGAGGAGCTCTACCCGTGGCCGGACCGGATCACCGCGCTCGGCCTCCACGAGGGGGAGGGCTTCCGTATCCGCTACCCGGGCATCCGGTACGTCCAGGGCGACGCGTGTGCGCTCCCGTTCGCGGACGGTGAGTTCGACATCGTCTTCTCGAACGCGGTGATCGAGCACGTCGGCGGCCGCGAGCGCCAGCGTCGGCTCGTGTCGGAGGCGATCCGGGTCGGCAGGCGCGTATTCATCACCACGCCGAACCGGCGCTTCCCCGTCGAGGTGCACACGCGGCTCCCGCTCGTCCACTGGCTCCCGGACGCGATCGCGCATCGCGCGTACCGTGCGACAGGGAAGGAGCTCGCGACCGACATCCACCTCCTGTCCCGGCGGAGCTTCGAGTCGCTCTTCCCGGGGCGCGTCCGGATCGTCGGCCTCGGGCCCACGCTGGTGGCGATCGTCGATTAGCGCCCGCCGCTTCATCGGGGCGGTCTTCGCCCTCCTGGTCCTCGGCCTCACGGTGCACAACCTCGTCATGGCACAACTGTGGGACCTCGGGGTTCGCGGGACGGCCTACGACGTCGTCGCGGCGTGGAAGGAGGGCCTGCTGCTCCTCGCCCTCCTCGTCGTCGCGTGGCACGTACGGCATCGGCCTGCCGTGGTGGCGGCAGACGTCCTTGCGGCGACCTACGCCGTCATCGTCGTCGTCTATCTCGCGATCCCGCAGCACGTTCTCGACGGAGACGCGACCCGGCGTGGCGAGCTCCTCGCGCTCCGCCACCACCTCTTTCCCGTCGCGGCGTACGCCTTCGGCAGGCTCGCCTTCCTCGCCTGGGGCGAGCGCTGGCGGCTGGGCGGCCTCGTCGCCCTGTCCGCCCTCGTGGTCGCGGTCGTCGGGCTCGTCGACCTCGCGTTCGTCTCGCTCCAGGCCTGGCGTGACTCGGGAGTTCCGGGCTGGTACCGCGAGCAGCTCGGGCTCGACTACGAGGGACTTTCGGGCCTGCCCGAGAACTGGGTCTACAACACCGGGGACGAGCACAACCCCATCCGCCGGCTCGTCTCCACCTTCCTCTCCCCGCTCGCGAGCGCGTACGTCCTCGTCGTCGCGCTCGTCTACCTCGCGAGCCGCCCGCTCCGCTGGTGGTCCGTGCTGCTCGGGTTGCTGCTCTACGTCGCCCTCCTGTACACGCACACGCGCGCAGCGCTCGGAGCGCTGGCCCTCGGGCTCCTCGTGCTCGCGATCGCACAGCGCCGCCTGGCACCCGTCGTCGGCGCCGCCGGAGCCCTCGCGGTCGCGTCCCTGTTCCTCGTCGCCTACCCCACTCTCGGGCCGTCGACGAGCTACACGCAGAAGGAGCTCGAGTGGCTCCGCCAGAATGCGCAGGAGCACGGCGCCACAAGCGGTGACCCTTTCGCCGGCAACGAGTCGTCGACGGAGAGCCACCTCCGCAACCTGCGAGAGGGAGTGAGGGTCGTCGTCCGTCACCCGCAGGGCTACGGCCTCGGCAATGCGGGCGTCGTCGCGAAGCGCACGGGCGTCGAGGTGCGTGCCGGCGAGTCGACCTACACGGAGCTCGGTGTCGATGTCGGCATTGCCGGCGCGGTCGCGTTCGTCCTCTGGAACCTCGCAGTGCTCGCCGGCCTCTGGCGACGGGAGGCGTGGCTCGCGGCAGCCTTCGTGACGGTCCTCGCGATCGGGCTGCAGACCGACGTCATCGGTATCCAGTGGCTCGCGTTCACCGTCTGGGCCGCGGCCGGGATCGTCGTCGGGCGGCCGCGCGCTCCGGCGGCAGAGGACGTCGAGGTGACGATCAGCGCGTGAGCATCGGCGAGCGCGTCGGAATCACGGCGTCGCGATCCTGGCCACGATCTGCTGCTGGTGGAAGCTCGGGTTCTCCCCGGCGTGGTCGTACGTCGAGACGGACGTCGTGTACGTCGAGCCGCCGCCCGACTCGACCCCGAAGTAGTCGCCGATGAACGTGCCCGACGTGCAGATGCAGCTCGGGTGCAGCGCCGAGAGTTGCGGGTCCCACGTGTGCGCCGAGAGGCGGATGTTGTTGCCGATGGGTGTCAGATCTGGTGCGTAGAACTGGATCGCTGTGTTGACGCAGTAGTTCGAGCGGCCCCATGGCGTGCCGGGAGACGCGTCCGTGCCGGGGTCGTGCGCAACGCCGGATCCCGCTGCCTCAGCGTCTCCCTGCGTCGGGCAGGGAAGTCTGCGGTCGTAGAAGGCGAGCGTCACCGTGCCGTTCGGCGCGACGGCGAGGTTCGGCTGCATGGCCTCGGTCGGGCCTGAGTTGTCGTTCACGCGAACCGGTGTGGTCCACGTTTGCCCTCCGTCGTACGAGGCGGTCACGTAGATCGTCGACAGGCCGCTCGAGCCGTCCTCGTACGAGACGTAGAGCGGGTAGAAACGGCCGATCTTGTGCGGGCCGACGGCAAACGTGTTCACGAT
>DATAET010000125.1:0-40175 GCA_036257855.1 Gaiellaceae bacterium
GGTGGCCGCGGCGACGTCTAACCCAGCAGGCCCAACGCAGCCGCCTCGATCTCGTCCTCGGAAACGAGGACGAGTCGAGCGGCATCGCCGAGCGGCACGAACGAGTCCCTGCTCGTCACGCGGGCGATCCGCCCCTCGAAGCCGCCGTCGACGAGCTCCGCGAGGACCCCCTCCGAGACGCCACCGCTGCGCCGTGTCTCGTCGACGACGAGGACGGCGCCGGTCGCGTTCGCCTCGCGCAGGATGTCCTCGACCGGGAGCGGAGCGAGCCAGCGGAGGTCGAGCACGCGGACGCGGATGCCGCGCCGTTCGAGCCGGCGGGCGACGCGCAGGGACTGGTGGAGGCCGTTCGCCCAGGTGACGAGCGTGAGGTCGTCTCCGTCGAGGTGGGTGCGCGCCGTGCCGACCGGGACGTGCTCGTCGCTCAACGCCGAGACCCAACCGTCGTCGCCGTCCTCGTGGAGGTCGCGTGCGTGGTACAGCGCGATGGGCTCGAGGAAGACGCAGACCGAGCCGTCGACGAGCGCGGCCTCGGCGCACGTGATCAGCATCGCGGCGGCGTCGTCGGGCCTCGAGGGCGAGGCGACGACGAGACCCGGGATGTCGCGGAGGACGCCGACGGCGTCGTCGTTGTGGAAGTGCCCGCCGAACCCACGCTGGTAGCCGTAGCCGGCGATGCGGATCACCATGCCGTTCCGGTACGCCCGCTGGGAGAAGAACTGGAGCGTTGCAGCCTCGCCGCGTAGCTGGTCCTCGGCGTTGTGCAGGTAGGCGAGGTACTGGATCTCCGGCAGCGGCAGGAAGCCGCTCACCGCGGCGCCGAGCGCGAGCCCGAGGATCGAGGTCTCGTCGAGCAGCGTGTCGAACACACGGCCCGCGCCGAAACGCGCGTGCAGGCCGCGCGTGACGCCGTAGACGCCTCCCTTCACCGCGATGTCCTCACCGAAGAGAAGCGCGGCCGGGTGTCGCTCGAGCACGGCCGCGAGACCTGTGTTGATCGCCTGCGCGAGGGTGAGCGACTCACCGGTCGCGAGGTGCACCCGGCTCGCCTTCTTGGCAACCGAGCCGGGAGAGCGCCGCGCGAGCGGGGCCATGACCTGTTCCGCGGTCGTCATCTGCGGGAGCGCCGAGACCTCGAGCGCGAGCGTCTGCGTCCCCTCGCGGGCCACGAGGTAGTCGTTCGCGAGCTCCACCCCACTCGCGCGCCCCGCCCCGACGAGCCAGCGGGCGGTGCCGAGGATCGGATCCCGCTCGTAGTCGTCGCGGATCGCCTGCGGCGAGCGATAGGCCATCTCGGCGTCGGCGCCGGCATGGCTCAGGTAGCGCACGGTCTGCAGGTGGAGGACGGCTGGCCGGCGACGTTCCCGCACCCAGGAGGCGAGCTCCCCCGCGACTCCGAGAACCTCCGCCGGGTCGCTTCCCTGGGCGACCTCGTAGCGGAGCTGCGGCCGCGCGCGAAGCGCCGACTCCACCCAGCCCGCGGGCGTCGGCACGCTGATACCGAGCCCGTTGTCCTCGCAGACGAACAGGAGCGGCAGCGGAAGGCCCTGGAAGGCGATCTGCGCGCTCGTGTTGAGTGCTGCCTGCGCCGCCGCGTGGTTGACGGAAGCGTCCCCGAACGAGCACAGGACGAGCGCGTCGGGCTTCCACGGGCTCGTGACGCCGAGGCGAGTCGCCCGAGCGATCGCGAGAGCCATGCCGACCGCGCGCGGCAGGTGGGACGCGATCGTGGACGTCATCGGAAGGACCGCGAGCTCCTTCCGGCCGAAGACCTTGTGCCGGCCGCCCGCGATCGGCTCCACCGCGGCGGCCACCACGCCCAGCAGGACGTCCCGGAGGCCCTCGATGCCCGCCTGGGCCGCACGGGCGAGGTAGAAGGCGCCCGAGCGGTAGTGCAGGAGCGCCGGGTCGTCGACGCGCAGCGCGAGTGCGACAGCCGCGTTCGACTCGTGGCCCGCCGAGCCAATGGTGTAGAAGCTCCGGCCGTGCTGCTGAAGCCAGCGTGCCGCGTAGTCGGCCTGCCGGCTGTCGACCTGTGCGTGCCAGAGATCCTCGACCTCGGGCGGCGCCGAACGCAACGCCGCGCTCGGCTGGAGCGCGCGAATGCCCGCGAGGAGGTGCTCCTCGAGCGGATCGGGCTCGGCGGCCACGAGGCGGCTGTCGGCCGGGCTAGACGGCGACCGGGCGCTCCAGCTCCGCGCTCCACTCGCCGGCAGCGGCGAGCGCGTTCATCCGAGCGCGGTGGACGAACGCCTCCTGCGCGGCCTCCGTGTTCGCGGCGTCGCCTCCCCAGATCTTCAGGGCGGACTGCTGGAGCGCTCGCCCGTACGAGAACGAGAGCGGCCACGGCCCGCCGATCCGGTTGATCGCATTCAGGTTCTCGGTCGCCTCGACCTCCGACTGGCCGCCCGAGAGGAAGACGATCCCCGGGACTGCAGCCGGCACGTGCGTCATGAAGCACTGGATGGTGAGCTCCGCGATGCGCGCGCCGGGCGCCTGCTCGGGGCAGCCCTTGCCCGAGATCACCATGTTCGGCTTGAGGAGCGCCCCCCGGAGGTCGACCCCCTGCACGATGAGCTCGTGGAACGTCCACTTGAGCGTGCGCGACGTGACGTCGTAGCAACGCTCGATCGTGTTGTCGGCGTCCATGAGCACCTCGGGCTCCACGATCGGGACGATGCCGGCCTCCTGGCAGAGCGCGGCGTAGCGCGCGAGTGCGTGCGCGTTCGCCCGGATGCAAGCAACCGAGGGGATGCCGTCGCCGATGGTGATGACCGCACGCCACTTCGCGAAGCGCGCACCGAAGGCGCTGTACTCCTCGAGCCGCGCGCGGAGCCCGTCGAGCCCCTCGGTGACCTTCTCGCCCGGAAAGCCGGCGAGGTCGTGGGCGCCCGTGTCGACCTTGATGCCCGGGATGACGCCCTTCGCAGCCAGCAGCTCGGGGAACGGCGTCCCGTCGTCGGACGACTGGCGAATCGTCTCGTCGTACAGGATCACGCCCCCGATCGCGTCCTCCATGCCCGGGGCGGCGAAGAGGAGCTGGCGGTACGCACGCCTGTTCTCCTCGGTCGACTCGAGACCGATCGAGTCGAAGCGCTTCGTGATCGTCCCGGTCGACTCGTCCGCGGCGAGGATGCCCTTGTGCTCGGCGACGATCGCCCGGGCGGTCTCGTTCAGCTCGTGCACTCCCATCAGCGGGCTCCTTTCATCAAGCTCTGGATCTTCGTCAGTGGATGCGAGGCGACGATGCGCCGGAACGTGCCAGACCGCGAGCGCATGACGATCGACTCCGTCTCCACACGGTCGCCGACGACCCGGACGCCGCGCAGGAGGGCTCCACTCGTCACGCCGGTGGCTGCGACGAACACGTCCTCGCCCTGCACGAGGTCGTCGGCGGTGAGGACGCGGCCGATGTCGAACCCGTCGTCGAGGAGCCGCTGGCGCTCGCCGTCGTTCCGCGGCCACAGCTTCCCCTGCATCGCGCCGCCGAGGCACTTGATCGCCGCAGCCGAGATCACGCCTTCGGGCGTCCCGCCGATTCCCATCAGCATGTCGACGCCGGTACCGGCCTGCGCGGCGGCGATCGCCGGGGCGACGTCGCCGTCCCGGATGAGGTTCACACGAGCGCCGGCCTCGCGGAGCTCGGCGATGAGCTCGTCGTGCCGCTCCCGCTCGAGCACGACGACCGTCAGATCGTTGACGTCCACGCCCTTCGCGTCGGCGACGGCCTGGAGGTTGTCGGTGGGGCTCGCCTCGATGTCGATGGCGTCCGCCGCGTCGGTCCCGACCGCGATCTTGTCCATGTACAGCGCTGCACCCGGGAAGAACATCGTCCCGCGCTCGGAGACGGCGATGACGGAGATCGCGTTCGGCATCCCGAGCGCCGTCAGACGCGTCCCTTCGAGCGGATCGACGGCGACGTCGACCTCGGGGCCTGTGCCGTCACCCACCTGCTCGCCGTTGAACAGCATCGGGGCCTCGTCCTTCTCGCCCTCGCCGATCACGACGAACCCGCGCATCGTGACCGTGTCGAGCATGAGGCGCATCGCGTCGACCGCGGCCTGATCCGCCGAAATCTTGTCCCCGCGCCCGATCCAGCGCGCTGCGAAGGTGGCTGCCGACTCGGTGACGCGAACGAGCTCGAGGGCAAGGTTCCTGTCGGGTACCTCGCTCACCGCGCTCGATCCTACATCGCGTCCGGCGCGGAAACCCCGACGAGATCGAGGCAGCGCGCGATGACCAGCTGCGTCGCGGAGACGAGCGCCAGTCGGAACGACTCCTGCTCCGACTCGAGGACACGATGCTCGTGGTAAAAGCGATGGAAGTCGTCCGCGACTCGGATCGCGTAGATCGGCACTGCGTGCGGCGCCCTGCGCTCGGTGGACTGAGCGGCCACCGTGGGAAACTCGAGGAGGCGCTTCACGAGCTCGCGCTCCTCGCGTGCGAGCGGCGCCTCTAGCGTCGGCTCCCGCACCGCATCCCCCGCGTTCCGAAGGATCCCGGCGATGCGCGCATGCGCGTACTGGACGTAGTACACGGGGTTCTTCTGGGACCGCTCGGCGGCAAGGTCGACGTCGAGCTCGATCGTCTGGTCGGGCCCGCGCGACACGAGGTACCAGCGCGCGGCGTCGACACCGATCGCGTCGAGCAGCTCGTCGAGGAAGACGACGTCTCCGCGTCGCTTCGACATCTTCTTCGCTGCTCCGCCCTCGACGAGGTGCACGAGCTGGTAGATGAGCACCTCGAGCGAGTCGCGCGGATGTCCGAGGATCTCTGCGAGCGCCTGCAACCTCGCGACGTAGCCGTGGTGGTCGGCGCCGAGGACGTACACGAGCCGATCGAAGCCACGGGCGTACTTCCGCCGCATGTACGCGGCGTCCTTCGCGAAGTAGGTCGGGTTCCCGTCGGAGCGGACCAGAACGCGGTCCTTGTCGTCGCCGTGTGCGCTCGTGCGAGCCCAGAGCGCACCGTCCTCCTCGTAGGTGTCGAGCAGGGCGATCGCCTCGGGGATCTCCGCCTCGACCTCCGTCTCCCTCGTCCAGGTGTCGAAGGGGATGCGGAAGCGCTCGAGCGAGGCCTCGATCTGCGCGAGCATCGACGGTACGGGGTCCCCCGGCTGCGCGGCGAGCTCGTCCATGTACGCGCCCCTGTACCCGTCCTCGGGCGGCTCCTCGCCTCGGCGCAACGCCTCGACGGAGGCGTAGAAGCGCTCCATCTGCAGGCCTGCGTCGTTGTAGTAGTACTCCCGTTCGACCTCGTGCCCGGCGAACGTCAGGAGTCGCGCCACCGAGTCGCCGTACGCCGCGTTGCGTGCGTGCGCGACCGTCATCGGCCCCGTCGGGTTCGCGGACACCATCTCGACCTGGATCCGCTCCGGGTCCACTGCCGAGCCGGACGCGAAGCCGTCTCCGGCCAACGCGATCTCGCGCACCGCTTCGGCGAGCCACGCGTCCGACAGCCACAGGTTCACGAATCCGGGCCCAGCCGCCTCCGCGCGCTCCGCGAGCCTACGCTCGACCGCCTCCGTCGCGATCTCGTCGGCGATCTCGCGAGGCGCTCGTCCTCGAGTCGGGGCGAGGCGCAGGGCGACGTTCGTGGCGTAGTCACCGTGCTCGGGGTCGGCGGGCCGCTCGAGGGCGACGGGGACGCCGACCACGTCGGAGAGCGCCGTCGCGAGCTGCGCGACGGGATCGATTGCGAGCGGGCGCTGCACGCGCCCATCGTAGGCGGAGTGCGCTAGAGGCTCTTCGCCGACGGTGCGGACGTGATCGGGATGACCACGCCGTCACGGTGCAGTGCGAGCTGCACTTCCTCGCGGGCCTTGTAGATCCGCCACTTCACCGTCGCGAGCGTGATCTCGAGCGTCTCCGCGATCTCCGTGTAGGAGAGCCCCACGACGTCGCGGAGGAGAAGCGCCATCTTGAGGTCGGGGTTCAGCGCCTCGACCGCACGCCAGACCGCGTCGATCGTCTCCGAGCGCTCCGCTGGAGCGTCGACGACCTCGAGTGGTGGTGCGTCCTCGATGTTCACGACCGCGCGTGGGCGACGCTCGATCGCCCGCAGCTCGTCGAGGACGCGGTTCTTCGTGACCTGGAAGAGCCACGTCGTGAAGCGCGAGCGCAGCGAGAAGCTCGGGAGCCCCTGGAACACGCGGAGGAACACCTCCTGCGTCAGGTCCTCGGAGAGGCTGCGATCGCCCGTCAGCCGCAAAACGTAGTTGTAGACGGGCTGCTCGTAAGTCCGGACGATGATCGAGAACGCACGCTCGTCGCCCCGCTGAGCCTTGCGGAGAACGCCGAGATCTGGCTGTGGGAGCGACATGTGCGCGGCGAGTATAGAGCGAGAGTTGTAAAGGGTTCGGATGGGCGCCGTTACGCCCGAGTTGTGAGCGGGATACCTGTCATGACAGCGGGAATCTCGAGGCCGAGCATCCCCAGAACGGTGGGCGCGAGGTCGGACAATTCCCCACCCTCGCGCACCTCGATGCGCCGCTCCGTGACCACCAGAGGAACGGGATTCGACGTGTGCGCGGTGTGCGGACTGGCGCCGTCCGACTCGAGCATCACCTCCGCATTCCCGTGATCGGCGGTGATCAAACACGTCCCCCCCAAACCCTCGACGCATTCGACTACCCGGCCGAGCGCACGGTCGGTCGCCTCGACGGCCGCGACCACCGCCGGGATGGAGCCGGTGTGCCCGACCATGTCCGGGTTCGCGAAGTTCACGACGGCGAAGGCATAGTCGTCGCCGATCTCGGAGCAGAACCTCCGGGCGACCTCGTCGGCCGACATCTCCGGCTTCTTGTCGTAGCTCGGGACGTCGCGGGGGGAGGGAACGAGGATGCGCGTCTCCCCCTCCCACTCCCGCTCCTCGCCGCCGTTGAAGAAGTAGGTGACGTGCGCGTACTTCTCGGTCTCCGCGACGTGCAGCTGGCGAAGGCCGCTCGCCGCGAGCACCTCGGCGAGGGTGTCGTGGATCTCCTGCTCGTCGAAGGCGACCGGGAACGGGAAATCCTTCCGATAGCGGGTCATCGTCGTCAGGTCGATGCCGGCCTCGAGAAGGCGCTGCGCGAGCTGGCGCGCGCGATCGGGCCGGAAGTTGAAGAAGATCGCGACGTCCTCGATACCGAGGCGGGGCCGGCCGTCGAGGGCCACCGGCTCGACGAACTCGTCGGTGACGCCCCCCTCGTAGCTCGTGCGCACGGCCTCCACCGGATCGGCCGTGTGGACGCCTTCACCGTCGCGGATCGCCGTCGCGGCGCGATCCGTCCGGTCCCAGCGGTTGTCACGGTCCATGGCGTAGTAGCGACCGCAGACGGTCGCGATCCGTGCCGGGGGAAGCTCGGCGAGGTCGCGGACTGCCGCGTGCGGCGAGACGTCGCGACCGTCCGTGACCGCGTGGACCCACGTCCGGTCGGCCATGCCCTCGCTCGCGGCGAGATTGAGCAGCGCGCGGAGGTGATCGATGTGCGAGTGGACACCGCCGTAGGAGACGAGGCCGAGCAGATGGACGTCCCGCCCGCGCTCTCGTGCGCGGCCGAACGCGCCCGTGAGCGCAGTGTTCGTGGCGAACGAGCCGTCCGCGATCGCGCGGTTCACGCGGACGAGGTCCTGGAGGAGGATCCGCCCGGACCCGATCGTCAGGTGCCCGACCTCCGAGTTCCCCATCTGCCCGGGCGGGAGGCCGACGGCCTCTCCCGACGCCGCGAGCGTCTCGTGTGGGAAGCGCTCCCAGAGCGCGTCGAACACGGGCGTGTCGGCGAGCTCCACTGCATTTCCCGGCCCCGGCGGCGCGATCCCCCACCCGTCGAGGATCACCAGCACGACGGGCTTCGTCGTCACTCGGCGACCGCGCGGCAGATCGCCTCGAAGGGCTCGAACTCGAGTGACGCCCCGCCGACGAGCGCACCGTCGACCTCCGGGAGCGCGAGCAGGGCGGGCGCGTTCTCCGGATTCACCGATCCGCCATACAGCACGGGAGCCGGGTGCAGCGCCTTGATGAACGCGTGTGCCTCCTGCGCGATCTCCGGCGTCGCGGTTCTGCCCGTGCCGATCGCCCAGACGGGCTCGTAGGCGATGACGAGGCGCTCGTCCCGGGGCAGGGTGGAGACCTGCCGCCTGAGGACGGCCTCCGTCTGCTCGGACTCCCGCTCGGCCTCGGTCTCGCCGACACAGGCGATCACCGCGAGACCGGCCTCGAGCGCAGTCGCGGCGCGGCGACCGACGGCGTCGTCCGTCTCGCCGAAGTACTGGCGTCGCTCGGAATGGCCGACGACGGCGCCGGCTGCACCGACCTCCAGGAGCATCGGAGCGGACACCTCACCGGTGAAGGCGCCCTCGAGCTCCCAGTGGACGTTCTGCGCGTACACCTTGACCGAGCTTCCTGCGCCGAGGCCCTGCACGGTCGCCTCGAGCGACAGGTACGGGGGGCAGACGACGATGTCCACACCCCGCGCCCGTTCCGGGAGCCGTCGGATCTGCGCTGCGAACTCGCGCGCCTGGTGCGGGCCCTTGTTCATCTTCCAGTTCCCGGCGATGAGCACGACCGGGCGATCTTAGGCCAGCACCGTTGTAGACTCGGTCGCCGTGAGCGCACCGGCATGGGAGCAGCGCTTCAGGGCGCCCGTCTCCTTCCTTCCCGAGTGGTCTCCGGCAGCGCCGAATCGGGCCACGTATGTGTCGAACGAGTCGGGCGTCTGGCAGGTGCACGCATTCGACACGGAGACAGGGTCGCGCCACCAGGTGACCGACCATCCCGTGGGCCTCGTGGACGCGACCCCGACGCTCGACGGCGAGGGCGTCGTCTGGTTCCAGGACGAGACCGGGGACGAGTCCGGCCGTTGGCTGGTGCAGCCGTTCCTGGGAGGAGAGACGGCTCCGCTCCTCGACGGCATGCCGCACGGCTGGAGCGAAGGGCTCGCCCAGGCTCCCGGGATCGTCGCGGCGGGGCTCTCGAACCGCGACGGCTTCACCGTCTACGTCTCGACCGACAGCGGCGCCGTGCGGGCGATCCATCGCTCGGACAGCTCCGTCCGGCTCGGTAGCGTCGACGAGGGAGGGTTCCTTCGTGGTGCCCTGAGCGCTGACGGTGCCTTGCTTTGCCTGGAGCATGCCGAGCATGGAGACCTCATCCACCCGGCGCTCCGAGTCGTCGACCCGCGCACCGGCGCTACCGTCGGCGACCAGATCGACGAGGGGATGTCGCTGTCCGCGAAATCCTGGTCGCCGGTCGCAGGTGACCAGCGCCTCCTCTGCGATCACGAGCGCGACGGGAACAGGCGCCCCGCGCTCTGGGACCTCGCGTCGGGGGAGTTCGTCCGGCTTCAGCTCGATCTCGACGGTGAGGTCGCCGGGGAGGACTGGTGGCCCGACGCCTCGGCGCTTCTCCTGAACAACCTGTTCGAGGGCCGGTCTCGCCTCTACCGCTACGACATCGCGAGTAGCGAGCTGACGCTCGTGTCGACAGAGCCCGGGTACGTGTGGAAGGCGCGCGTCCGGCCGGACGGGCGGATCTGGCTCCTCCACGAGCAGGGCGCGCGGCAGCGGCTCGTGCTCGACGACACGGGCGCCGAGATCGTCGCTCTCGGCGAGCGCGCGCCCGCATCGCGCCCGTACGAGTCATGGCACTTCGAGAACCCGCACGGGCAGCGCGTACACGGCTTCGTCGTCACCCCTGACGACTCGGGCGGGCCGTTCCCCGTGATCATGTTCGTCCACGGCGGGCCGACGTGGCTGGACTTCGACCGCTGGCAGCCCGAGGTCCAGGCGTACGTGGATGCGGGATTCGTGGTCGCGATGGTCAACTACCGCGGTTCCCTCGGCTACGGACGCGAGTGGCGCGACGTCCTGATCGGCAACATCGGCGGTCCGGAGCTCGAGGATGTGAACGCCGGACTGGCGGATCTCATCGCGCGCGGCGTCGCCGATCCCGACCGTGCCGTCGTGGGCGGGTACTCCTGGGGCGGGTACGTCACGCTCCTCGAGCTCGGGAAGCACCCCGAGCTCTGGCGCTGCGGGATCGCGGGCGTGCCGATCGGCGACTACGAGGCAGGCTACGAGCAGCTCTCCCCGCTCCTGCAGGAGTACGACCGCGCGCTCCTCGACGGGAGGACGCCGAGTGAGGTTCCGGAGTTGATGCTCGACCGGAACCCGATCAACTTCGTCGACCGCGTGACCGCCCCGGTCCTCTTCGTCATCGGACGGAACGACTCGCGTTGCCCGTATGGGCAGGCGATGGCGTACGTGGACAGGCTCGCCGCGCGCGAGCATCCGCACGAGGTCTACGTCTTCGAGACGGGTCACGGGTCGTTCGACGTCGACGAGCGCGTGCGTCAGGTCGGGGTCGCGTTGTCGTTCCTCGAGCGGCACGTCTCGGGCGTGCGCGTTCCCGAGGTGGTCGCTACGACGACGGGATGACCGCGACGCCGGGGAGCTCCTTGCCCTCGAGGAACTCCAGGGACGCACCACCACCCGTCGACACCCACGAGATGCGGTCGGCGAGGCCGAGCTCGTGGACGGCGCGCACGGAGTCGCCACCGCCGACGACGGTAAACCCGTCGACGTCCGCGACCGCCTCGGCTACTGCCTTCGTGCCCTCCGCGAACCGAGGCCACTCGAACACGCCCATCGGGCCGTTCCAGAAGACGGTCTTCGCCGTGCGGATCAGCGACGCGAAGCGCTCACGGGCCTCCGGGCCGATGTCGAGGCCGAGCCAGCCCTCGGGCAGCTCGCCGTACGGGGCGATCGCGCTCTCTGCGTCGGCCTCGAACGCCGAGGCTGCGACGACGTCCGTCGGGAGCTCGGCCCCGTACGGGAGCGCCTCCGACCCGCGCAGCTCCTCGGCCATCTTGCCGCCGATGCAGACGTGGTCGGCCCGGGCGCCGAGGCCCACGAGGACCCCGAGCTTGTCCTCGACCTTCGCGCCGCCCGCGACCAGGACGAACGGGCGCTCGACGTCTCCGAGCAGCCTGCCGAGCATCTCGAGCTCGCGCTCGAGGAGGAGGCCCGCATACGCGGGAAGGATGTGGGCGACGCCCACCGTTGACGCGTGCGCCCGATGTGCGGAGCCAAAGGCGTCGTTCACGAACAGCTCCATGCCGACCGCCAGCCGCTGAGCGGTTTCGGGGTCGTTCGTCGTCTCGCCTGCGTCGAAGCGCGTGTTCTCGAGCACCTCGACGCGGTCGTCCGCGAGGAGCTCGTGCAGGCGTGCTGCGACCGGGGCGATCGCGTAGGCCGGATCGGGGCCCTTCGGTCGCCCGAGGTGCGAGCAGACCGAGATGTGTGCCGCGCCGCTGTCGAGGAGGTACCGCAGCGTCGGGAGCGAGGCGCGGACGCGCATGTCGTCGGCGACCTTCCCCTCCTCGAGCGGGACGTTGAGGTCGGCGCGGACGAGGACCCGCCTGCCGGCGACCTCCGCCTCTCGGACCGAGCGCGGTCGGCCCACGCCTAGGGGAGAAGCCGGCCGATCAGATCGACCAGCCGACACGAGTAGCCCCACTCGTTGTCGTACCAGCCGAACACCTTCACCGTCCAGCCGTGCACCATCGTGAGCTCGCTGTCGAAGATGCACGAGTACGCGCTGCCGATGATGTCCGTCGACACGAGCGGGTCCTCGGAGAACTGCAGGATTCCCTCGAGAGGGCCTGCCGCGGCGGCCCGGTAGGCGTCCGTCACCTCTTCCTTCGAGGTCTCACGTCCGAGCAAGACGACGAGATCGGTGAGCGACCCCGTCGCGACCGGTGCCCGGACGGCGATTCCGTCGAGCTTCCCGGCGAGGTCCGGCATCACGAGCCCGATCGCCTTCGCCGCTCCGGTGGACGTCGGGATGAGGTTGATGGCGGCAGCCCGGGCCCGGCGCAGATCCTTGTGCGGGGCGTCCTGCAGGCTCTGATCCTGCGTATACGCGTGGATCGTCGTCATGAACCCCGATTCGATCCTCCCGAGGTCGTGGAGCACCTTGGCGAGCGGCGCGACGCAGTTCGTCGTGCACGAGGCATTCGAGACGATGTGCTGGGAGCCGGGGTCGTAGGCGTCGTCGTTGACGCCGAGCACGATCGTGATGTCCGGATCCGTGGCGGGTGCGGAGATCAAGACCTTCTTCGCACCGGCGTCGAGATGCTTCTGCGCGCCGGCACGGTCCGTGAAGAAGCCGGTCGACTCGAGGACCACGTCGACGCCGAGCTCGCCCCACGGGAGCGCCGCGGGATCTCGCTCAGAGAGCATGCGAACCTCCTCGCCGGCCGCGTGGAGGACGCCGTCCGCGAGCTCGACCTCGCCCGTGAACGGCCCGAGCGTCGAGTCGTAGCGCAGCAGGTGCGCCATCGTCTTCGCGTCCCCGACGTCGTTGAGCGCGACGATGTCGAGATCCGCGCCGAGCGCGTGCTGCGCGCGGAAGAAGTTCCGCCCGATCCGACCGAAGCCGTTGATGCCGACGCGAATGCCCATCCTCTCCTCCGTGCTCGCTACCCGTCCGGGCCGCGAGTCTAACGGCGGTCGCCGGCGAGCTCTTCGAGGGACCGCAGGCGACGATGGATCGACGCCTTGCTCGCAGGCGGGTCGGAGCGTGCCGCGAGCTCGCGGAGCGATGCCGTGGGATGCCGCAGTCGCAGCTCCGCGACCGCTCGCAGCTCGTCGGGGAGCGCGTCCAGCTCGTCGTGCGAGCGCAGGCGCTCGACCGCCTCGAGCTGCCGGCGAGCCGACCGGCCCGTCCGCACGAGGTTCGCGTGGTCGGCGTTGGCGAGCCTGTTCGCCCGCGACCGCGTCTCGGCCACGACGGCACGCTCCTCGAGCGCGAGCACCGTCTCTGCTGCGCCCATGAGGGCGAGGAGAGACTCGATCGCCTCCCAGCTCTTCGCGTACGCGACGGCGTGCGTCGGTCGGTCGGCTATGGCGAGCTCGACACCTTCTGCGTGCGCGAGACGCACGAGCAGCGCCGCGGACTCGAGCGACGCCGTCCGCAGCTCGAGGTGCGGCGAACGCCCGAGGGAGAGCGAGCCCGCGCCGAGAAACGCTCCGCGGAGGTACGCCGTGCGGCAGCAGCTCCGCGCGACGACACGCGGCGGCGGCCGCTCGAGCGGCGCGTGCCTCCGATCGACGACGCCCGCTGCCGTCAGCACGCGCAGCGCCTCGTCGTCGCCGACGACGTGGAGCTGGTACCTCGTCGCGGTGTCGAACGCCCGGCGACGGTACGTCCTGATCTCGGAGCGGATGCCGCTCTCGCGGAGGAGCGCGAACGCACGTCGCGCGGCCGCGCCGCTCCCGAGGTCGAGGTGGAGCGACCAGTCGCCCGCGCCGCGGAGATGGAGGCTGCCGGCGGAGTGGAAGAGCGCAGAGAGCTCGGCGCGGCGGTCGCACTCGCGCTGCGGCGCGATCGAGGCGAGCTCCTCACGGACGTCCTCGGAGGTGATCACAGCGAGACGCCCTCGAGCGCGAGGAGGCGTCGCTTGACCTCGACCCCTGCGCTCCCGTAGCCGCCGATGCCGTGCGCGGAGACGACGCGGTGGCAAGGGACGAAGAACGCAAACCGATTGGCCGCACAGAACGCACCTGCCGCCCTCGCCGCACCCGGCCGGCCGGCGAGCGCCGCGAGCTCCCCGTACGAGACGACCTCTCCGCGCGGGACCTGGCGCAGCGTGTCCGCGAGCGAGCGCTGGAACGGCGTGGCCCAGCCGAGCTCGAGCACGACGTCCGCGAAGTCGTCCGCCTCGCCCCCGAGGAACGCCCGAATTCGGACGACGAGGTCGTCGTCCGCACCGTCCTCGACACCCTCGGCTGCGAAGCGGAAGTCGTGCGCGACCACGACGCTGTCCGAGCGCCAGAGCTCACCGGCGCCCCAGCCTCGCATTGCGTACCGCGTCTCCACGACCGCCACCGTCCGGACTGTAGAACGCGGGGTTCTAGAATCGCCGCCATGAGCGCACACGGCTTCTTCACACCTCCGCAGCACGACAACGAGCCGGTCAAGGCGTACGCACCCGGCTCCCCCGAGCGCGCGGCGCTGCAGATCCGACTGCGGGAGATGGAGACCGAGCGGATCTCGATCCCGATGATCATCGGGGGCAAGGACGTCACGTCCGGCGAGACGTTCGAGGCCGTCATGCCGCACCGCAAGAGCCACGTCCTCGCCGACGTCGCGAAGGGCGGGCCCGAGCACGTGCAGCAGGCGATCGACGCGGCGGCGGCGGCGCATGCCGAGTGGTCACGGATGCCGTGGCACGAGCGCGCAGCCGTGTTCCTCCGCGCGGCCGAGCTCCTCTCCGGGCCGTGGCGCTCGACGCTGAACGCCGCCACGATGCTGAACCAGTCGAAGACCGTGCACCAGGCCGAGATCGACGCGGTGTGCGAGATGATCGACTTCTGGCGCTACAACGTCGATTTCCTCGTTCGCATCTACTCCGAGCAGCCGCACTCTCCGACGGGGACCTGGAACCGGATGGAGTACCGCCCACTGGAGGGCTTCGTCCTCGCCGTGAGCCCCTTCAACTTCAGTTGCATCGGCGGCAACCTCTCCACGTCGCCGGCGCTCATGGGCTGCACGGTCGTGTGGAAGCCGGCGTCGACCGCCGCGCTCTCGGCCTACTACTACATGCGGCTCCTCCAGGAGGCCGGCCTACCGGACGGCGTGATCAACCTCGTCTACGGCTCCGGCGCGACGATCGGAAGCGCAGCCCTCGCCAGCCCGGACCTCGCGGGCATCCACTTCACCGGCTCGACGGAGGTCTTCAACGGCATGTGGGAGACCGTCGGCAAGAACGTCGGCTCGTACCGTGGCTATCCGCGGCTCGTCGGCGAGACCGGCGGCAAGGACTTCATCCTCGCTCACCCCTCGGCAGACGCCGAGGCGGTCGCGACCGCGGTCGTCCGCGGATCCTTCGAGTACCAGGGGCAGAAGTGCTCCGCCGCGTCGCGCCTCTACATCCCGTCGAACCTCTGGCCCGAGGTCGAGGAGCGGCTCGTCGCGGACGTCGGCACGATCCGCATGGGCGACCCCGCGGACTTCGGCAACTTCATGGGCGCCGTGATCGACGCCGGCGCGTTCAAGACGCAGTCGGAGGCGATCGCCGAGGCGAAGGCCGCCGGCGCGGACATCCTCACGGGAGGCAAGACCGACGACTCCGAGGGCTACTTCGTGGAACCCACGGTGATCACGACGAAGGACGAGGGTTTCCGCCTGCTCCGCGACGAGCTCTTCGGGCCGATCGTGACCGCGTACGTCTACGACGAGCGCCGCTGGGACGACACGCTGCGGCTCGTCGACGAGACGGCGCCGTACGCGCTCACGGGTGCGGTCTTCGCCACCGAGCGCTCCGCGATCGAGGAGGCGCATGACGCTCTGCGCTACTCCGCCGGGAACTTCTACGTGAACGACAAGCCGACCGGGGCCGTCGTCGGACAGCAGCCCTTCGGCGGCTCGCGCGCGAGCGGCACGAACGACAAGGCCGGCTCGCTGTGGAACCTCATCCGCTGGGTGACTCCGCGAACGGTCAAGGAGACCTTCGTGCCCCCGACCGACTACCGCTACCCGTTCCTCGCCGCGGACTCCGACGGCAAGAGCTAGAGCGGCATCCCCACGCGGACACCGCGGCCGCGAAGGCGGCCGCGCTTCAGGGATCTTGCGCGACCGGAAACTCCGCGTTTGCGGATTTCCGGTCTCGCGCAGAATCTGAGTCGTGGCTGTCCGCGTCCTCGACGGGATCGATGCGTTCCTCGACCAGCTCACGTCGGTCGACCCGCTGCCGCTGTTCCTCGCCGTCCTCGCCCAGCTCGGGAAGCTCTCGTGCACGAGCATGGCGTGGCGCAACGTGCTCGCAGCCGCGTACCCGGGCGAGCGCGTGCGGCGGCGCTCCATCCTGGGCGCCTACCTCGCGGGCGTCGGGGTCAACGCCCTCATCCCGCTCCGCGCGGGCGACGCCGTGCGCATCGTCCTCGCGCATCGCGCGGTTCCGAGCAGCACGTACACGACCGTCGTCTCGAGCACGTTCGTGCTCTCGATCTTCGACTTCGCGGCGGCGTCGAGCGTCCTCGCGTGGGCCGCGCTCACCCAGGACGCGCTGCCCGGCGTCGGCGACCTCCCGCGGCTGCCGAGCTTCGAGTTCTCCTGGCTCTTCAAGCATCCGCTCGCATTCGACCTCGTGGTCGCCGGTCTCCTCGTCGTCGCGATCCTCGTGGGCTTCTGGATCCACGGCCACGTCCGCGACTTCTGGGCGCGCGTGAAGCAGGCCTTCACGGTCGTCCGCCGGCCGACCCGCTACCTCCGTACCGTCGCGGTCTGGCAGGCCGGCGACTGGTTCCTCCGGCTCGTGGCGATCTGGTTCCTCCTCGACGCCTTCGACATCCCGCGATCCGTCGAGAACGTGCTCCTCGTGCAGGTCTCGGCGAGCATCGCGACCCTGATTCCGCTGACGCCTGCCGGCATCGGCACCGAGCAGGCGTTCCTGCTGTACGTGTTCCGCGGCACCGTCGCGAGCTCGAAGCTGCTCGCGTTCAGCGTCGGCCTGAAGCTCGTCACCGTCGGGACGAACGTCGTCGCCGGCTTCACCGCGATCGCGATCACGCTCCGGACGCTCCGCTACAAGAGCGCGCTGCAACCGCCGGTGGAGCCGGCGCCGGAGGCGCAGGAGTAGACCCGGCTACGAAGGCCCGGCTTTGTGGAGCTGGGCGTAGAGCGTGCGAGCTGTCTTCTGAGGCAGCCCGGGAACGCCCTCGAGCTCCTCCTGGGACGCGGCGAGGAAGCGTTCGACCGAGCCGAAGTGGCGGATGATCGCGCGCCGGCGGACAGGCCCGACGCCGGGGAGCGTCTCGAAGATCGTCTCCATCGAGCGGGCACCGCGTCTGCGTCGGTGGAAGCGCAAGGCAACGCGGTGCGCCTCGTCGCGGATCCGCTGTAGGAGCTGCAGCCCCGGGCTCGAGCGGTCGAGCACGATCGGCACGGCGATCCCCGGTACGAACACCTCCTCCTCCCGCTTCGCGAGCGCGATCACGGCCACGCGAGGGAGATCGAGCTCCTCGAGGACGGACAAGGCCGCGGAGAGCTGTCCCCGACCGCCGTCCACGACGACGAGGTTCGGCATCTGCGAGAAGCTGTCGTCAGGCTCGCCCGCGCGTGCATGCGCGAACCGCCGCGCCACGACCTCGCGCATCGCTCCGACGTCGTCCTGTCCGTCGAGGCCGCGGATCGCGAACGTGCGGTAGTGGGCGTTCTTCGGGCGGCCGTCGACGAAGACCGTCATCGAGGCCACGATCGACTCGCCCTGGATGTTCGAAACGTCGAAGCACTCGATGCGCAGGGGCAAGCTCTCGAGGTTGAGGACCTCGCGGAGCTCCTCCAGGGCCGCGATGCGCCTCGACCTCGCCGCCTCGCGAACGGCCTCGTCGGACTCGAGCGCGAGCCTGGCGTTCTCGGCCGCGAGCTCGACGAGCCGCCGCTTCTCGCCGCGGAGCGGCGTGCGGACAACGACGCGTGAGCCCCTGCGCTCGCCGAGGAACTCCGCGATCGCGGTCGTGTCCTCGATGCCCGCCGGGACGAGCACCTCCGGCGGCGCACTCGGCGCGCCGCCGTAGTACTCGAGGACGAACGCCTCGAGGATCGACTGTGCATCCTCGCCCTCGACGTTCTCGAGGTGGAAGCCGTAGCGGTCGATCATCTTCCCATCCCGCAGCGGGAACACCTGGACGGCGGCCCGGTCGCCGTCGACCGCGAGGCCGATCACGTCGACGGACCCGACGTCGCGCCTGTCCGCCGCCTGCCGGTCGGCGAGGTGGCGGATCGAGAACAGCCGGTTCCGGTAGCGCGCAGCCTCCTCGAAGCGCTCGTCCGCGGCGGCCTCGCGCATGCGCTCCGCGAGCTCGTCCTGGATCGTCTGCGTGTCGCCCGAGAGGAACCCGATGACACCGTCGATGATCTCCGCGTAGCCCTCCTGCGAGATCGCCGCGATGCAGGGAGCGAAGCAGCGGTCGATGTGGAAGTCGAGGCACGGGATACCCGAGTGCCGGCCCGGCCGTGGTCCCTCGCACGGGCGGAAGCGGAAGACGCGGTTGAGCACGTCGAGCGTCTCGCGGACCTTCTTCGCGTTCGCGTACGGGCCGAAGTACACCGTCCCCCGGCGATGCCGCTCGCGGGTGAACATCACGCGCGGGAACTCGTCGGTCAGGGTCACCGCGATGTACGGGAACGACTTGTCGTCGCGGAGCCTGATATTGAACGGCGGCCTGTGGCGCTTGACGAGGTTCTGCTCGAGGTGCAGGGCCTCGGCCTCGGTGCGCGTGACGATGACCTCGACGTCCTCGATGCGCTCCACGAGCTGTGCGGCGCCGAGCCGCACGTCGCCGCGCTGGAAGTAGCTCCGCACCCTCGGACGCAGCGACTTCGCCTTCCCGACGTAGAGGACCTCGCCCCCGTCGCCGCGAAAGAGGTACACACCGGGCTCGCGCGGCAGCGTGCGCAGCTTCCCTTCAAGGTTTTCTCGCATTCTCGGGCTAGCGTATCCCCATGCGTATAGGGCTTCTGACCGCCGTCGCCGCACTCGCCGCGCTCGTGGCACCTGGCATTGCGACCGCCGCGCCGGGCCTCGTAGTCGGCGCGGTCGAGGACGACGTGCGCGCGAACACCCTCGTCGAGGCCGAGGCGAGGATGACGACCTTGCGGGTCTCCGGCTTCCGCGCCGTGCGCATCACGAGCTACTGGCGGCCCGGTCTCTCGACGCCGAGCGACGACGAGCTGAAGATCCTCAGCAACGTGAGCGATGCGGCGAAGCGCAACGGCATACGCCTCTACGTAACCGTCATGAGCCCCGGATCCGCGACGACTCCGCTCACCGAGGAGGCCCGGGCCGACTTCGCCTCCTACGCCGCGGCGATCGTCCGCGAGGCCCCGTCGGTCGATCACGTGATCGTCGGCAACGAGCCCAACCTGAACCGCTTCTGGCTGCCGCAGTTCGCCCTCGACGGCTCGAGTGCGTCGCCCGCGGCCTACCTCGCTCTCCTGAGCCGGACGTACGACGCGATCAAGAGCGTCTCGAGCTCGGTGACCGTGTACGGAGGGGCGGTCTCTCCCCGAGGCACCGACCGTGCAGACGGCTCCCGTCCCACCCACTCGCCGACGACCTTCATCCAGGGCCTGGGAGCCGCCTACCGTGCCAGCGGCCGCACTCGACCCGTCATGGACGCGCTCGCGATCCACGTCTACGGCGACAATTCGAGCGTCGGGCCGGCGGTCGCCCACCCGCTCAACACGTCCATCGGGGTGGCGGACTACGACAAGCTCGTCGGGCTTCTCGGCGAGGCGTTCGACGGGACGGCGCAGCCAGGCTCGACGCTGCCGATCCTGTACGGCGAGTACGGCGTCGAGTCGGAGATCCCCGCGAGCAAGGCTTCGCTGTACACGGGCACCGAGCCGACCACGACCAAGCCGGTGAGCGAGGCGACGCAGGCCGCCTACTACGAGCAGGCGCTCGCGCTGGCGTTCTGTCAGCCGACGGTCGAAGGAATGCTGCTGTTCCTCTCGCGCGACGAGCGCGCACGCGCGAGCTGGCAGTCCGGTATCTATTACGTCGACGGCACGCCGAAGTCGAGCCGACCGCTCGTGACCGAGGCACTCGACCGCACGACCGGCGGCTCGATCACCCGCTGCCCGGGCGTCGAACTCCCCGTGCACGCGACGAACCTCCGCTTCGGCACGCGCTCTGCGGCGAAGCGCGGTGCTTTCCGCGTCAGCTTCACCTGCAACCTCGACTGCCGCTACTGGGTGCGGCTCGAGAACGCCGTGACGCACGCGACGAAGCTGGCGACGAAGGGGTCGGCCGAGGTGGGCGCGCCGGTCGAGGCGGACCTCGGGTCGCGCCGGCTCAAGCCGGGGAAGTACCGCTACACGCTCAAGCTCGTCCACCCGGTGAACCCAGCCGCACCGACGGTGCGGGCCGGGCCCGCGTTCAGCCTTCCCTAGCCCCCGCTCAGTAGCGATGCTCGGCGCGCCAGACGCGCACGATCACGTACACGCATGCCCCGAGCACGACCACGAGGGCGAATGCGTCCCGGCTCTCCGGGAGCCCATAGCCGATGGCCAGTCCGATGGCGAGCACCGCGAGCACGATCGCGGCGTAGAACAACTTCCGGTTCCACTCGGACCACGCTTCGAGGTCGCCCCGGCGCTCGCGCCAGATGAGGAAGAGGAAGAGCGCGATCGCGAGGAAGAACGCGATCTGGAGGATCCCGCCCACCGTCGCGACGACGGGCTCGAGCGAGAGCACGACGACGACGAGGGCGATCACCGCCACGATCCCGAGCCCGCGCGCGAGCGGAGGGATGCGATCCCAGAGGCCCCTCACAGCCCGCCCGTCGTGAACGCACGGATGGCGAGCGCGCCTGCGACGAGGGTCGTCGCGGCGAACCAGAGCAGGCGGCGACGCCCGGCATCCGGCGCGTAGAACCAGGGTGAGAGCACGACGCCGAGCGCCAACGCACCGTACGTGTAGTGGAGACGCTCGGGAGCACGCCGCCCGTCCGACAGCAGCAGCAGCCCGACCCCGGCCTGTGCGATGAGCAGCGTCTGCGCGAGGACGAGCGCGTTCGAGACGAGAGGGCCGGCGGCGGCTTCGCGCCGATACGCGACGAGGCCGATGACCGCCGCGCCCACGCACACGAGGACGACCGCGACACCGAGCGCGACGTGGACGGTCAGCACGGCGGGCACCATAGATGCTCGACGCGAGGTCGATGTCGATCTCGGTGTCGTGCATCCGTCGTAGGTGCGAGGACGTCAAAACACGCGACCGAGGGGAGCGACGATGAAGTACCTGATGCTGGTCTGCTGGGACACCGAGAAGATGGACGCCGTGACCGAGCCGGACCCGAACGAGACGCCGGACGAGGAGAGCTTCCCGTGGCTGGACGACCTCCGGGCACGTGGCATCTGGGTCACCGGCGACCAGCTCGCACCACCCCGGCGAGCCCGGTCGGTGCGCGTTCGGGACGGGAAGACGATGGTCACCGACGGACCGTTCGCCGAGAGCAAGGAGGCCGTCGGCGGATTCGACGTCCTCGAGTGCGGCAGCCTCGAGGAGGCCGTCGAGATCGCCGCCGGGCATCCCATCGCGCAGATGGGGACGATCGAGGTGCGGCCGCTCTGGGGCAACTGAGGCGCCGCGCCACGTCCTTTCGCCAGTATGTCCGTGTGACCCGACACGGCCACGATCCCCTAGGTCACGTCATGAACGGCTCCGTTCCGGAGGCACAGCTCAAGAAGACGGATGCCGGGCTCATCCCGCAGGGCGAGGGCTGGTTCGTGCTCAACGCGCGCGACGCGTCGTGGATCCGGAGCGAGGAGCGCGGGCAGGACACCGACTTCGAAGGGCGGCAGGCGTGGAGCCAGCTCGGTTTCCGCATCCACGTTCTCATGCCCGGTCAGCGGAACGGCATGTACCACGGCGAGCGTGGCCAGGAGGACTTCCTGGTCGTCTCGGGCGAGTGCCTGCTGGTCATCGAAGGGGAGGAGCGGCTCCTGAAGGCCTGGGACTTCGTCCACTGCCCGCCGTGGGCGCAGCACATCTTCGTCGGCGCCGGTGACGGCCCGTGCGTGATCGTCATGACCGGCAGCCGACTGGGCGGCTTCGAGGCCCTCTATCCCGTGAATGAGATCGCAGCGAAGCATGACGCGAGCGTGCTCGAGGAGACGTCGAAGCCGGAGGAGGCCTACGCCCGCTTCGGGCCGGAGGAGCGCTCGGCGTACCGCGAGGGGTGGCTGCCGTCGTGAACGACCGACGACCCCGACGAACGGAGGCACCGTTGATCGAGGAAGGTAGTCCAGCTCCGGACTTCTCGCTCACCTCGGACGCCGGCGAGCGCGTCCGTCTCTCGCAATTCCAGGGGCGGCCGGTCGTCCTCTACTTCTACCCCAGGGACGACACGCCCGGCTGCACGGCCCAGGCCTGCGGCATCCGCGACGTGTGGGGCGAGCTCCAGCGCAAGGGAGCGGTCGTGCTCGGCGTCAGCCCGGATAGCCCACGCGCGCACGGGAAGTTCAAGGAGAAGTACCGGTTGCCGTTCACGCTCCTCTCCGACGAGGAGCACACGGTCGCCGAGCAGTACGGCACGTGGGTCGAGAAGAGCATGTACGGCAAGACGTCTATGGGCATGGAACGGTCGACGTTCGTCATCGGCGCGGACGGCAACGTCGCGAAGGTGATGCGGAAGGTCAAGCCGGCCGAGCACGCCGACGACGTGCTCGCCGCGCTGCCCTGAAGCACTGCTTCAGGCAGGGCGCACGTTCCGCTCGAACTTGTGCCACTCCTTGTCGCCGCGCAGAAGCCGCCAGGAGCCCTCAACGCGGGCCCAGAAGATAACGGGCCGGTAGAGAACGAGGTCGAAGGGAGCGAGGAAGAGCATCCACACGAGGTCTCTGACGCGATGAGTTCGCGACTGCAGATCATCCAAGAGGATTGCGCACGCCGTCAGGGCTGCGTTGACGAACGCGATCGCGCAGGCAGTCAAGAGGAACAGTCCTGGATCGAAGAGCCCGAACGCAAGCGCGCCGGCGATGGCCACGACCGTGAGAACCTCGAACACCGGGGCGAGCACCTCGGCCACGAAGTAGAACGGTGCTCCGAGCATTCCCACCGTCCCGTAGCGCTTCCTGAACCACATGCCACGGTAGTGCCAGACGGTCTCGCTGATCACACGGTGCCACCGCTCCCGCTGTGACATCAGCTTGCGCGCCGTGTCAGGCCCTTCGGTGGCGCCAACGTTGTACGGAAGCGAGATGACCTCGTAGTCCCGATCCTCGCGCCGGAACCGCTCGTGGACGCGGAAGGTCAGCTCGATGTCCTCACACGTGAACCCGCGCGAGTAGCCGCCGACCTCCTCGAGGACGTCGCGTCGCCAGATCTGGAACGCGCCGATCGTGCACAACATCGTTCCCAGTCGCGAGAAGGCGATGCGGTTCGTCAGGAACGCGCGGAGATAGTCCTGATGCTGGTACACGATGAAGGGGCGGATGTCGACCGGACGCCGGCCGAGTGGAAATGCCATGGCACGCTCCGGGTTCTCGGCGATCCCGATGTAGCTCGTAACGCCGACGATGCGTTCGGGATCCTCGATTACTCGACTCATGCTGGCGAGCAGCGCGTCGCGATCGAAGACCGTGTCGGCGTCGACCCCTGCGATGTAGGGGTAGCGAGCGGCGTTGATGCCTGCGTTCAACCCATCTGCTTTGCCGCCGTTCTCCTTGTCGACGACGACGAGATTCGGAAACGCCCGACTTCGATAGGTGGCCCGCACGGCTTCGGTCGGGAACGCGCTACGCACGAACATCTCGTACTGCTCGAGCTCAAAGGCTTCCACGATCCGGTCGAAGGTTCGGTCGCGGGAGCCGTCGTTCACCACGATCACCTCGAACTCGGGATAGTCGAGTCCGAGGAGCGATTCGACCGCCGACACGATCGTCGGCTCCTCGTCGTACGCACTGAGCACGACACTCACAGGGATCGTGAACCGCGAGCGGCCGAGTACCTCGAGATTCTGGCTTTCGCGGTGGTGGCGCCTGACGAACGTCTCGATGAACGAGACCACCACGAACGCGGCGTAGCCCAGATTCGTCAGAACGAGGTACGTGAAGCATGCGAGCACGATGATCGGGAGGACGATCTCGATCACGCTGCTCGTGCCACCTCGATGAGCCGCTCGGCGCGCGCCTCCGCGGCTGCGCGGAACCTCCACCCGCCCGCCGCGTAGATCCTCTTCAGGACGCGGCTCTGCGGGTCATGCAGAACGAGGTAGTCGACGAAACCGATGTCCTGCAGGACCTCCGCCGCGCCGGTGCGGGCGGCGGGATCCTCGTACGTGAGGACGGAGAGGAGCGAAGGCACGGCATCGAGTCCCAGAGGTCGGAGCGCGTCTTTCGCCGCGGCCCGGACCCACCAGACGTCGTCTGCGAGCAGCCGAGCGATCGTCGGAGCTGCCACGGCGCCGACGACCTCGCCGACGGCGCGTGCGGCGTGGACTCGAACAGGCCATTCCGCGTCCTCAAGGCAAGCGAGCAGCGCCGTACCGACCTCCGGCCCGGATCGAGCCCCGAGCGTCTCGGCAGCGGCCGCGCGAACGTTCGCGTCAGCGTCCCAGGTGAGTACGACCAGCTGCTCCCCGGCCAGGTCGGGATACGGACGCAGGAGCGTCGCTCCCCAGAACCGCACGAGCGCATTCCGGTTGCGAAGAAGCGGGATCAGCCTCGGCCCCGGGGCGGGAGCCAGTCGCTCGAGCTCGGTCGCGATACGAGAGCGCGGCCCGTGACCGCTCTTCAGCGCACCGATGAGGTTGTCGATCGCCCAGTCGTCGCCGAGGTCGCCGAGCACACGGATCGTCGCGCTCGAGAGGGCGGGGTCCGGATCCTCGAGCAGCGGCCGGATCAGACGCGGCACCGCTGGGTGATGCGCACTCGCGAGGCGCGCGAGCGCCGCGACACGACGCCACTTTCCCCACTCACTTCGGGGTCGGCCTGCCGCGCGGCGGACGAGGCCCCCGGCCTCGCGATCGCTCAGTCGAGCCGCGGGCCGGTCGGAGCGCCGACGGTCGTGGCGCGCCCGCCCGAGGGCGACGGTGAGCGAGAGCATGGCCCAGGCAGGGACAGCCACCGCAAGCGCCGCAAGAGCTGCGCGAGAGACAAGCGCATCCACAGGTTCGTGGTCGTCCGCCGATGATCCCGGGACCTGCCCCGAACGAGGTATCAACTCGGAGCAGCCATAGAGTCGCCACAATGCAGCCGAAATGCTGCGATGCGGATGAGAGGACTTGAACCTCCACGCCCTTACGGGCACACGGACCTGAACCGTGCGCGTCTACCAATTCCGCCACATCCGCGCGGCCGACCGATTCTAGCTTCGGGTCGTCTCAGTCCTCGATGACTCGACTCGCTCCCGTTCTCGTCGCGGCGCTCGCGACCCTGCTCGTGTCGGGCGGCTCTGTCACCTCGGTCACAGCAGCCGGCGAGCGCGCCGAGGTGGTCGTCCTCCTCGCCTCGCCGCCACTCGCACGTGCCCCCGCCGCCGGCTTCGAGATCGCCTCCGAGCAGCGCTCGTTCCGCAGCGCGCTCGACGCGGCTGTGCCCGACGCCGAGCTCGGCTGGCGCTATCGACTCGTCGCGAACGGGTTCTCGCTCACGCTCCCGGAGAGCGAGCTCCCACGCCTCCGCGCACTCCCGGGCGTGCGGGAGGTGCTCCCGGCCGGGAGTTATGCGCCTCAGGCGGAGTCGTCACCGCAGCAGATCGGCGCGCCGGCGCTGTGGGGACCGACGCTCGACACCGCGGGCCAGGGAGTCAAGATCGGGATCATCGACTCGGGCGTCGACCCGAACCATCCGTTCTTCGACCCGACCGGCTACACGATGCCGCCCGGCTTCCCGAAGGGGCAGCTGCGGTTCACGACGGCGAAGGTCATCGTCGCGCGCGTCTTCGCTCCGAAGAGCGCCAGCGCTCCGACCGCGAGTCTGGCGTTCAGCGAGGACGACTTGAGTCACGGGACGCACGTCGCGGGGATCGCCGCCGGCAACGCGGACACGCCCGCGGTGGGTCGGCGCATCTCGGGTGTCGCGCCGCGCGCATACATCGGTAACTACAAGGTCTTCGTCGAGACGGACTCGGGCTTGAGCCCCAACGCGAACTCACCGGCGATCGTCGCCGCGATCGAGGCTGCCGTTGCGGACGGGATGGACGTGATCAACTTCTCGGGCGGCGAGCCGGAGATCGAGCCGAGCCGGGACATCGTCGCGCTCGCGCTCGACGCCGCTGCCGCCGCCGGCGTGGTGCCGGTCGTCGCTGCCGGAAACGACTACAACGACCTCGGCGCGGGCTCCGTCTCCTCGCCCGCGAACTCGACCCGGGCGATCGCGGTCGGCGCCGTCGACATCGAGAGCAACCCGACGACGCGGACGCACGCCGACTTCTCCTCGGTCGGCCCGACGACGATCTCCCTCCGGCTCAAGCCCGACGTCGCGGCACCGGGTGTCAACGTGCTGTCGTCGGTGTCGGGAGGACGCTGGGCCGAGCTCTCGGGCACGAGCATGGCCGCGCCCCACGTCGCCGGGGCCGCGGCGCTCCTCCGTCAGCGGCACCCGACATGGACGGTGGAGCAGATCAAGTCCGCGCTGGTCCAGTCGGGCGTCGACGAGACGGACGAGCGCGATCGCCCGGCCGGACCTCGGTTCCAGGGCGGCGGCGTCGTCGCGCTCGGCAAGGCGGACCTGCCGCTCCTCTTCGCCGATCCGACCGCCGTGTCCTTCGGCCTTCTCGCGCGCGGACACGAGGCGACGACGACGGTCGGCCTCGACGACGCAGGCGGCGGCGCCGGGATCTGGAAGGTCACGCGGATCTTGCTCGACGCGCCGGCGGGGATCCGCGTCGTGCTCCCCACAGACGTCTCGGTCCCCGGCGAGCTGCCTGTGGCCGCCGTGACGACGAGGGGCGCAACGGCCGGCGACCTGGATGGATACGTCGAGCTGCACCGCGGCGGCGACGTGCGGCGGATCCCGCTCTGGGGACGGGTGACGACCGCTGCCCTCGCCCGTCACCGGACGCTCACGCTCGGTGCGCCGGGGGTGTATCGGAGTACGACCTCGGGACAGCCGTCGTACGTCTCCCGCTACCGCTACCCGGAGACGCCGCGCGGGATCGGCGTTACGACGACGCTCCGCGGCCCGGAGCGCGTCTTCCGGGTGCGCCTGACGAGGCGCGTCGCGAACTTCGGCGTGGTGATCACCCGCAGGGGCCGCGGGAGCCACGTCGAGCCGCGGGTCGTCGCCGGGCTCGACGAGAACCGGCTGACCGGCTACGCCGGACTCCCCGTGAACCACAACCCGTATACGGACGAGTTCCGCGAGGGCGTCCTCGCGGCAGGCGCTCTCTCTCCCGTGCCGGGCGAGTACGCGGTCGTGTTCGACAGCGCAGGCAGGACAGGAGCGGGCTCGTTCACGTTTCGCTACTGGGTGAACGACGTCACGCCGCCGGTTCTGCGCCTCCGTGCGCGCACGGTGCCGACCGGCAGCCCGGTCTTCGTGGCCGCCACGGACGCAGGCGCCGGCGTGTACCCGGAGTCGATCGTGGCGACCGTGGACGGCGACCTCGCGCGTACGAGGTTCCACCACGGCGTCGTCTCGATCTCGACTGGCGGCCTCGCCCAGGGCAGCCATCGCCTCCGCATCCGCGTGTCGGACTACCAGGAAGCGAAGAACACGGAGAACGTCGGCCCGATCCTGCCGAACACGCGCACGCTCTCCGTGAGCTTCAGGGTCCGCTAGGTCCTTCGATCCCGCTCTTCGATGGTCGGGAGCGCGTCGAGGTCGCGCTGGACGGAGCGGACGAACTCCTCGCTCTCGTCGTCCGAAGTGACCACCCGGAGCTGTCGCTTGCGCCTCTGCCGCTCGCGATCCCGCCGCGCCACGGCACCGAAGCGCCGCTCCAGGCGGGGCTTCTCGACCGCGACGGCGAGTGCAGCCGCGAGGACGAGCAACACGAGCCACGGCCAGCTCACGGTCGGATTCTAGCGGCGTTCCCCGTCCGGTTCGTCAAGCGGACGTTCGAAACACCTGCATCGGGAGTGTCGAGAGCGGAAAGCCGCCGCCTGCGGTGACGAGCCACGTGTCCTGCATGTAGAGGCAGTCCTCGCCGTTCGAGGCGATCGCGTGCGGGTGCATCGAGAAGACCATGTTCTCCGCGAGCTCGGTCTCGACGCCCTCGCCCACCTTCGGGAACTCGATCATCGTCATGCCGATGGAGTGCCCCGTGACGTGGCCGAGGTGGTAGCCGCGGTCGGTGAAACCGGCCGATACGGCACGGTGTACGTCGTGGCAGCTCGCCCCGGGCCGCATGGCCGTACGGGCCGCGTCGAAGTACTCGAGGTACGCGTCGAGCATGCGCTCGGTGTCCTCCGACAGCGTCGCCTCGGGAGAGGCGATCGCTCGTGAGACCTCGACCCAGTGCATGCCCGGTCCCGCGACCTCGAGCGAGGGGAGGAGGAAGTGCCCCAGAACCTCGTCGCGACGCGCGATCTTGAACTCGGGCCGAGCGAACGTGTCGGTGCCCGTGAGCACCATGTTCATGGTCAGGCGCCCGCAGCCCTCCGCGACGAACCACTCCTCGGCCGCGGCCATGACCTCGGCGGCGGTCTTCCCCGGCGCGTAGGCGTCGAAGAAGACTTCGAAGCCGCGCTCGTTGATCCGCACCGAGTCGCGTACCGACTCGAGCTCGGCCTCGCTCTTCACCGAGCGGGCGAGGTCGAACTCGACATCGAAGGGCACGAGCTCGAGCCCGTCGAGGGCACGGTAGTCCCGCACCGCCATCACGTAGTCGAGTCCGAACACACCGACGCGGCGCCAGCCGGCGTCCCGTGCCTTCGAGGCGATGACCTCCCCGGGGCGGTCGTGGAAGAGCTGCTCGAGCTCCGCGGTTCCGTGCTCGCCCACGTAGCGCGCCTCGGAGGGGAAGGCAACGAATGCGTCACCGTCGGCCGGGACGACGACGTAGGCGTAGCGGTGGACGATCTGAAAGCCGGACATGTACGTCACGGCACCCTCGAACCCCGAGTACTCGCTGCCGGAGACGACGAGAGCGTCGAGGTCGTGCTCCGCCATCGCGGCGCGGACGTTCGCGTGTCGCCGCTCGAGCTCCGGGCTCAGCCTTGGTGCCATGAGGCCTCCAGTCCTTTGATGAGCTGCGTGATCGCGTCGTTCAGGGGCGTCGGCACCGCCTGCTCGCGCCCGAAGCGCGCGATGCCTCCGTTCAGGTAGTCGATCTCCGTGGCGCGGCGAGCCTCGACGTCCTGGAGCATGCTCGCCTTGTGGTCGTACGCGACGTCGGGGCGCGCGGCGTGGTCGATGAGCTCCTCCGGATCCGCATCGAGGGTGATGCCCTGAGCCGAGGCCACGGCCTTGCCCTCATCGACGAGCGCCGTGACGAGTGCGCGTAAGTCGGGCCGCTCGCACACCCGTCCGTGGGTGAGGCCGGTCAGCGCGCCGACTGGGTTCGTCGCCGCATTGAAGATCACCTTCCGCCACTGCGCAGGTCGTGCGTCGGCCACGGCGCTCGTCGGCATCCCGCCGCGTGTGCAGGCGTCCGCGAGCCGCGCGATCTCCTCCTGCGACGCGGGCTGCGGCTCGAACGGCCCGAGCGTCGTGTCGCCCTTCACGTCCCACTGCACGACGCCGGGCTCGAGCAGCTTTCCCGCCGGGAACGTCGTTCCGCGGATCACGCGGGTGACGTGTCTCGCGACGACCTCCTCGTTCCCGACGCCGTTCTGCACCGTGGCGACGGCACCGCTCGCGAACGCATGCGCGGCAGCCGCGATCGCCCCGTCGGTGTGCATGGCCTTCGTCGCGACGATCCCGAAGTCGCAGGCGGGCAGCGCCGACGCGTCCGTCGTCGCGGTCAGACGACCGACCGCCTCCCCCGCTCCCGTGAGCCGCAGGCCGCGCGCGTTGATCACGTCGACGTGCGGCTGGGAGACGTCGTAGGCCCAGACGTCGACGTCCTCGAGCTGCGCGAGGTTGGCCGCGAAGAGCGACCCGACCGCGCCGCAGCCGATGACGGCAACTCTCACCTCGCCTCCGCGGGCCGGTCTCGCCGCCCGAGCGTCGGGAGCGAGAACTCGCGGCCGCCCGTGAGCCCGCTCGGACGCACGATCAGGACGAGTGCCATCACGGCACTCACGACGACGATCCGCGACCCGGACGGGAGGTCGATCGTCCTCCCGAGGACCGTCATCCCGTCCTCCGTCTCAGCGAGCACCGAGTCGAGGCCGCTGACGAAGAGCGCGCCGACGACCGCGCCCCACAGGCTCGTCGCGCCGCCGATGACGAGCATCGCGAGCGTGATAAACGTCAGGTCGAGGTACACCGCGTCCACGTTGATCGGGATGAAGTGGATGTAGAGACCGCCCGCGAAGCCGGCGAGGAAACCGGAGAGGGCGAACGACGCGAGCCGCTGCCGGTAGATGGAGACTCCGACCGCACGGGCGGCGGCGGGATCCTCCCGGGTCGCGCGGAGCTGCCGCCCGAGGCGGCTGCGCTGGTAGGCGAACGCGGCGGTGACGACGAGCAGCGCCCCGATCGTCGCCTGTAGCAGATCGGTCGTCTCCGGCACCGACGAGAACGTATTGAGCCCGGGCCCGATCTTCTCGTAGTAGCGGAGGATGTTGTTCGTGATGCCGAGGACCGCGAAGGTCGCGATTCCTGCTGCTAGGCCGGAGAGGCGCATGAGCGGAAGACCCACGGCACATGCGAACACACCCCCGGCGGCCGCGGCGATCAGGAGCGACGGGACGTTTCCAACCGTCGTCGAGCCGAGGAAGTCGAAGAGGTACGGCATCGTCGCCGGCTTCTCTTCCGTCGGCACCGAGAGGACGCCGGCGGCCCACACGCCGACCGCGAAGAAGCTGATGTGGCCGAACGAGAGCACACCCGAGTTGCCGACGAAGACGTAGATCGCGACCACGGTGGAGACGGAGATGAGCGCAGCGACGAAGTAGATCTCGCTCGTCTGCGAGACCAGGGCGCCGACGACCCCGGTCGCGACGACCAGCGCCGCGGGCGCCAGGAGCTCTACCGCAGCACGCCGCGTCCTCACACTCGCTCCACGAGACCACGCCCGCGGGTGAAGAGCCCGTCGGGTCGCACGAGCAGTACGAGGATCACGAGCCCGAAGAGGAACGACGGGAGGTACTGGCTCTGGCTCGAGGGCAGCGCGCCGCCGAGCAGCCCCGACACGTACCCGATGAGGAAGCCGCCGAGCGTTGCCGAGAGGAGGCGCGTCATGCCGCCGACGACGACTCCGGCGAGCACGAGGATCGTCTCCTGCAGCGCATATGTCGGCGTCACGGTGGGGTACTGCACGGTGAGCAAGACAGCGACGACCGCGGCGAGCATGCCAGCGGCGAGGACGGAGACTGTGCTCACGAGGTTCGCTCGCACCCCGAGGAGCCTCGCGGTCTGCGAGTCGATCGCTGCCGCCCTCATGTGCAAACCCATCGACGTTCGGTTGAGTAGCGCGACCAGGAGAAGGAGGCAAACGGCCGCAGTGACGATCGCGACGATCGTAATCTTCCGGATGTCGACGCCGCCGACTTCGAGGGGTCGATTGAGCTGAACGAGCGAGGTCGCCGTCTTGCCGAGCGGCCCGAACCAGAGCAGCGCGATCGACTGGAGTAGGAACGCGACCGCGAAGGTCGCGATGAGCATGACGGCGGCCGACTGGCCGCGGAGCGGCCTGAAGACGACCCGCTCCATCGCGAGCGAGAGTGCGAGCACCACGGCGAAGCACAGGGCGATCCCGACGCCGACCGGCCAATCGCGCTCCGACGCGAAAGCGAGCGCGAACGCTCCTGCCATGACGAGCTGCCCGTAGGCGAAGTTCACGAGCCGCATCACGCCGAAGACGAGGCCGATCCCGACGGCCATGAGCGCGAAGATCGCCCCTAACCCGATCGCGTCCACCTGAACCTGCAGGTCGAACGCGTCTCGGACGAAGCCCGAAAGGCCGCTTGCGATGAAAGCGCTCACGACAGGTACGCCGCCACCATCCGGTCGGTGTCGGCGGCGTCAGCGGGGGCAAGGCTCAGGCGGAGCTCGCCGTTCGCGAGTACATGGGTCCTGTCCGCGAGTGCGACCGTTCTCTGGGCTCGCTGCTCCACGAGCAAGATGCCAATCCCGCGCTCGGCGATCGTCTGGAGCGTCGAGAAGACGAGATCGACGACCGTAGGGGCGAGGCCCAACGAAGGCTCGTCCAGCAGGAGGATCGAAGGCCCCGCTACGAGCGCGCGCGCGATCGCGAGCTGTTGCTGCTGGCCTCCTGACAGCGCTCCCGCCGGCCGGTGCCGGAACTCGTCGACGATCGGGAAGAGCTTGCCGACCTCTGCGAGAGCCGCCTCCGATCCGTTCGATCGCGAGCGGGCGGCCAGACCGAGCCGGAGGTTCTCCTCGACGGTGAGCTCCGCGAAAAGCCTGCGCCCCTCCGGCACGAGTGCGATTCCCGCTCGGGCGATCACCTCGGGCGCCCGGCCGCGGATCGACTCTCCGGCGAAGCGGATCTCCCCTCCTCTTGCGGGAACGACGCCCATGATCGCGTGCAGCGTCGTCGACTTCCCCGCTCCGTTGGGCCCGATGAGCCCCACGATCTCGCCGGGCGCGACCGACAGCGAGAGACCGCGGACCGCCGGAACGCCGCCGTAGGCGACGTCGACATCTCGAAGCTCGAGCGTGCTCAGTTGGCCTCCTCGTGGACGGCGGGCTCACCGAGGTAGGCGGCGGCGACGTCGAGGTTCCCACGAACCTCGGCAGGCGTTCCCTCGGCGAGCGTCCGCCCCTGGTCGAGCACCTGGATCCGGTCGCACACGCCCATGATCAGCGCCATGTTGTGATCGATGAGGAGTACGCCGGCGTCGTGGTCGTCGCGGACCGAGCGGACGACGTCGGCGAATGCCGGCACCTCGGCTTCGGGAAGCCCTGCGGCCGGTTCGTCCATGAGAACGAAGCGCGGCTCGGTCGCGAGGGCCCGTGCAACGCCCAGCCGGCGCTCGTCCCCGTGGGGGAGCGAGCCTGCGGGCACTTCGGCGTGCGGAGTCAGCTTGAGGGAGCCGAGGAGTGCGGTCGTGCGCCGGCGTGCTTCGCGCGGACTCGCTCCGGCAGCGAGCGCCGCGACCTCGACGTTCTCTCGAACGGAGAGACCGCGGAACGAGCGGCTGTGCTGGAACGTCCTCGACAGGCCCGCGCGCCCGCGGCGATGCGGCCACCAGCGAGTGACGTCGCGCCCTTCGAGCTCGACCGTACCGGCGTCCGGGAAGTCGAAGCCGGAGAGGACGTTGACGAGCGTGGACTTCCCGGCGCCATTCGGCCCGATCAGGCCAACGACCTCGTGCCGGCGTAGCTCGAGCGTGACGTCGCGGAGTGCCTGCACGCCTTCGAAGGCACGCGAGACTCCGGCGGCCCGGAGTAAGGCTCCGGACCGCCGTGTCTCTTCGGACTGCTCCTCCGACACCCGCTAGATCTTCGGGACGACCTTGGCCTTGATCGTCGCGACGACCTTCGGGGTGTTGTTCTGAACGGCGATCACGCGATACGTCCGGCCGAAGACCTCGTGCAGCGTTGGTGAGAAGCTCACACGCCCGGAGATCGTAGGGACGTTCTTGAACTTCTCCATCTGTGCCGCGAGCTTCGCGCCATTCGTGCTGCCACCGTCCCGATCGAGGGCAAGAACGATCCCCTCGATTGCGGTTGGGCCTGTAACGAACGCTCCGGTGTTTCCGGCCTTGGCGATCTGCGCCGCGTACCGCTTCTGAAGCGCACGAACCGCAGGCACCGGATCGTCCCCGAACGCCGAGGCGAATGTGACGTAGTAGTAGTTGGTGACTTTCGGATCCGCCGTGTACCAGTAATTTCCGTCTCCTGCCCAGGAGTTGAGGAAGGGCGTGGTGTTTCCGAGCGTCCTCAGGCCGTTCAGGATGGGCACCTGCGCCCCGAACGGCGGAGCAGTCGAGGTGACGATGACGTCGGCCTGGTTCGCGTTGAGACGTGTGACCGTGCTCTGCCACGACGCCGGGTTGCCGCCTGCGGACTGATACGTCTCCTCGGTGACGATCTTGCCGCCGAGCTGAGTAAAACGGGCTTTGAACGCCTGGACGACGTTGCGGAAGTAGACGATCACCGTGTCGGTGGCAAGATCCGCGCTCCGCCATCCCTTCTTCCATGCGAACTCGGCCATCGCGGAGCCCTCGTCCTGAGCCGCGTTTCCGAACGAGAACGCAAGACGACCCTTGGCCCCGAAGCGCTTAGGCCCCATCTGGTCTGTCCCGATGCACGCGGCGACCGTGAGCTTCCCGCGGTCGATGGCGTACTGGACGACCGGAGTCGCGTAGTCGACGTCACATGTCGTCATGACGATCTGCGCGCCCTGGCCGATCAGCTTCGCCGCGCACGCCTTCGCGATCGTGGGCTTGTTGCCCTGCGTGTTGCACGTGAGGAGCTTGATGTTGTACTTGCCCAGCTTGTTTATCTGCTTGATCTTCTCCTGCGCGGTGACGAGCGCGGGACCGTCGTATCCGGCCATGTTCCCGACGCCGTCGTAGGCCCATCCGATGGTGACCGGAATCGCCTTCTCCGGCGCCGCTGCTCCGCCGCCCACCGCGGCCACGGCTACCACGGTGACGACGACGAGCGCCAGCACCGCCTTTCCTACCTTCGTCATCTCTCTCCTCCTGTCGATGCCGGTAGTGCCTGCCACGATGCTTCCCTTCCTCTGACGAGCGCGTAGAGCAGTCGGTGGAGCGGAGCGCTCACGTCGCGCCGCTCCGCCTCGCGGACGAGCGAGCCGGTGATCAGCTCGATCTCGGTCTCGCGGTGCGCCTCGACGTCCTCGAGCATCGAGGGGTAGTGCGCAGACCCGCGCCGCGTGGCGAGGGCGTTCATCTCCCACGGGTCGTCGTGGAGCTCGATGCCCGCCGCGGCGGCGACCGCCTTCCCCTCGTCGACGAGGCCGTGGACGAGGTGGCCGAGGTCGCCGGGCTCGTCCTCCTGCGCGAAATGGAAGTCGTGCGCGAGCCCGGTCAGCGCTGCCGTCGGGTTCACGGCGGCGTTGAACACGAGCTTCGACCACTGCGCCGGACGGAGGTCCGGCAGCGCTTCCGCGCGCAGGCCGGAGGCGATCATCGTCTCGGCGATGTCCTGCACCACCCGAAACGGCGTCTCCTCGTACGGGCCGAGCCACGTCTCGGTGTCGAGGATGTACTCGACGTGGGTGTCCGAGTGCCGCGTCCCGCTCATGAAGGTGACGCCCGAGACGAGCGGCCAGTCGCCGTGGCTCCGGATCACCTCCTCGGCTCCGATGCCGTTGAGCACCGTCACGATGGTCGCTCGCGGGAACCGTCCCTCGAGGGCGCGGGCGGCCGCCTCGAGTCCCGACGCCTTCGTCGCGACGATCGCCACCTCGAACTCCGGTAGCCGATCCGGGTCGTCCGTGGCCGTCACACGTGCGTGACGGTCGCTCTTCCCGCTGACGCGGAGCCCGTCCGCGTTCAAGGCGTCAGCGTGGTCGCGCCGTCGGGTGAGCACCGAGACCTCGCACACGCGGGCGAGATGACCCGCGAAGAGGCTCCCGATCACGCCCGCTCCGACGATGCAGACCCGTTCCACGCTGCGCCGCGAGTATCTCAGCGCCGTGACATGTCAGTCAAACCCGACTGCTCTTGGCACGGCTTACAAGCCTTCGGAACTCGGCATCCGTCACGAGGGCGCGCTTCTTCGTGCCTGACCGCTTGACGGCTTCGAGGAGTGCCGGATACAGCTCCTCGGAAACGTCGAGCCCGAGCTGCTCGACCTTGATCCGGATCGAGTCGAGGCCACTCTTCTTCCCGAGCACGATCCCCCGCTTGGCGCCGACGAGCTCCGACGAGTACGGCTCGATCGCCGGGGGGTCGTGGAACTGTGCAGCGACGGCTCCCGACTCGCGGGTGAAGAGGTTCTCGCCCGTGACGGCCTTCCATGGCGCGAGCGCCGTACCGGCGAGCTGTTGCACGAGCGCCCCGAGCTCTCTCGCCTGCTCGAGCCTCAAACGCGTCGGGATCCCGTAGAGCGCCTCGAGCGCGAGCGCGACCTCCACCAGGTCCGCGTTCCCGGCCCTCTCGCCCATGCCGTTGACGGTTCCGTGCACCCAGGTCGCTCCCGCCTGGACGGCGGCGACGGCCGCGGCGGTCGCGAGGCCGAAGTCGTCGTGCCCGTGCCAGTGGACGGGTACCGAGGAGTCCAGGCGCTCGACCACCTCGGTGACGAGGAAGGCCGCCGCCTCGGGGGTTGCGACGCCGAGCGTGTCGACGACCACGACTTCCCGCGCCCCGGCCTCGACGGCGCTCTCGTACGCCCTTCTCACGAACTCGAGGTCGGCTCGCGTCGAGTCGACGCCGAAGAACGCGACCCGGATGCCTTCCGCCGCCGCGAACGAGACCGCCGCGCGAATCCGCTCGAGCATGGTCTCCCGCGACACGCCGAGCGCCGCGAGCTTGCCGTCCGAGATCGGGCTCTCGACGACCGACGAGCGGACGCCGAGCTCGACGAGAGCCTCCACGTCCGCACGCACGGCGCGCGAGAACCCCCAGATTTCCGCCTCGAGCTCGGCCTCGAGAATCAGCGAGATCGCCCGGGCGTCGTCCTCCGAGACACGCGGGAACCCGGCCTCGATGCGGTCCACTCCAGCGGCGGAGAGCGCCTTTGCAATCTCCAGTTTTTGCTCTGGACCAAACACGACACCCACCGTTTGCTCGCCGTCGCGCAAGGTCGTGTCGTAGAGACCGACCGTGATCCGCGGCTGGGGCTCGAGCGCGTTCGCGTTGAGGTCGCCTGTCCAGAGCTTCGAGCGGTCGAGCGTCACTGGGTGACTATCGCATCCCCGGGCGGGACACTTGAAGCGTGATACTCGAAGCGTGATCTTCGAGCATGCGCTCGAGCTGCTTCCGCCCGATGAGCTCGCGACGTTGCAGCTCGCGCGGCTGCGAGCGCTCGTCGCGCGGGTGAAGGAGCGCGTGCCCCTGTACGGCGAGCGGCTGGCGGACGTGGGGCCCGACGACCTCGCCTCGCTCGACGACCTCCGCCGCCTCCCCTTCACCCACAAGGACGACCTGCGCGACACGTACCCGCTCGGAATGCTCGCCGTTCCGCGAGAAAAGCTGGCGCGCATCCACGCGTCGTCAGGTACGACGGGGAAGCCGACGGTCGTGGCATACACGGCCCGCGACCTCGACCTGTTCGGGCGGATGAACGCGCGCTCGCTCGCAATGGCGGGCGCGGAGCCGGGGATGACGCTGCACAACGCGTACGGCTACGGCCTCTTCACCGGCGGGCTCGGCCTGCACGGAGGCGGCGAGCGGCTCGGGCTGAACGTGATCCCGGTGTCCGGCGGGATGACGGAGCGGCAGCTGACACTCATCCAGGACCTTCGTCCCGACGTCATCGCGTGCATGCCGAGCTACGCCCTGACGCTGGTGAGCACGTTCGCGGAGCGGGGAGTGGCGCCTGACGACCTCAGCCTGCGGCTCGCGGTCGTCGGCGCGGAGCCGTGGACGGAGCGCATGCGCGACGAGATAGACGCGGGGCTCGGCGTCCGCTGTACGAACATCTTCGGGCTCTCCGAGGTGCGGGCGTGTCGTGCGAGTGCGTGGAGGAGTGCACTGGGTCCCACCTGAACGAGGACCACTTCCTCCCGGAGGTCGTCGATCCCGACTCGGGCGAGCCGCTTCCCGACGGCGAGGAGGGCGTGCTCGCGTTCACGAGGCTGACGAATGAGGCGCTGCCGTTCCTCCGCTACTGGACGGGGGACATCTGCCGCCTTTCGTCCGCGCCCTGCTCGTGCGGACGGACGCTCGTGCGGATGGGGCCGATCGTCGGCCGGAGCGACGACATGCTGATCGTGCGCGGAGTGAACGTGTACCCGAGCCAGGTCGGCGCTGCCCTCGGGCGCATCCCGAGGAGATGTCGCCGCATTTCGGGCTCGTCGTGCGCCGAGAGGGAACGCTCGACACGGTCGAGGTGCTCATCGAGCCTGCCGTCGACGGGCCCTGTGACGCCATGTCGATGACGGCGCGCGCGGCGGCGCTCATCCGCGAGACGATCGGGTGCACCATGACGGTGAAGCTCGTGCGGCCCGGGGAAGCGCCGCGCTCAGACGGCGGGAAGATCCAGCGGGTCCTCGATCTGCGCTAGGCCTGGACGATGCCGTCCGGGAACGGCGAGAGCTTCTCCACCCCCTCGGCGGTAACGAGGAAGTTGTCCTCCACCCGCAGGCCGCCACCGCCCTCGATATAGCATCCTGGCTCGATTGCAAGGACCATGCCGGCGGCGACCGCCCCACCTCCGGCCTGATGAGCGTACGGCGGCTCGTGTGCGCGGGCGCCCACGCCGTGGCAGATCGGATGTGACGGCTGGCCCTCGAAGCCCATCGCGTCGATCCCCGCGCGGATCCTCCGGTCGAGCTCGGCGAGGCTCGCCCCGGGTCGTGCGAAGTCGATCGCGTCCGCATACACGGTCATCAGCCCGGTCTCGAGCCCTCGGTAGGAAGGCGTGAGCTCACCCACGACGAGGTTCTTCGTGTGGTCGCACCAGTATCCGTCCGCGCACACCCAGATCTCGAACAGCGTCGGCTCACCCTCGACCACCGGACGGGCTGTGGTTGCCGTGAACGTCTTGATGCCCGGCCCCGACCAGACGAGCGAGAACCCGAGCGCAAGCTCCACCTGTCCCTGCCAGCCCGTGCCCTCGCCGTGGACGAAGCCCTCCCACTCCGCCGCGACCTGCGCCTCGCTCATGCCTGGCTCGACGACGAGCTTGCAGTGCTCCATCCCGGCGGCGGCGATCTCGTTCGCGAGCCGCATGCGCTCGATCTCCTGCTCCGTCTTGAGAGCACGCGCGGCGGCGAGGAGCGGCGTCGCGTCCTCGACCTCCCCGAAGGCCGCGAACCACTCCGCCGTGAACGTGGTCGGCTCGCCGACCATGCGGTCGGACGCCTGCGTGCCGAGCGAGAGCTCGAGGGCGACCCGCTCGTACTCGCTCGCAGCCTCGCACGCGAGCTCGAGCACACGTGACGTCGGCGGCCGGGGGTCGATCTCGTCGTATCCCCTGAACAGCCGCACGTCCTCCGTCCACGCGGTGCGGCCGGCGTCCTCCTCGGAGGCCTCGAGGCACACGAGCACCGAGTCGCCCTCCCGTGGGAAGACACACGCGTCGTAGCCCTTCATGCCCCAGAAATTCGTGAGGTAGAGGACATTGTCGGGCGCGCGCACGACGAGGGCGTCGAGCTCGTGCTCGGCCATCAGCGCGCGGACGCGCTCGAGCTTCGCGTCGTCGCGCGGCCAGCCCACGACTCAGAACGGGAGGAACTGAAGCGGGGACCGTGCGACGTCGGAGAGATCGACCTCGACGCGGATGTCGGCGTCGTCGGGCAGCTCGCTGCGCAGGCGACGCTCGAGCTCCTGCGCGCGCTCCTCGGTCAGGGCGTCGGCGACGACGTAGCGCCAGCGGCGCTTGACGGGAACGCGCTCCCGAGCCAGTCGGTCGGCGAGCTCCGCGGCCTGGTCGCGCCCGGCCAGGTGAGCCACGACGTGCCAGTCGAACCGTCCTTCGACCCGAGCCTCTTCGGCTTCCGCTTCCTCCCGCGCCGCGTACTCCTCCCGCTCCTGCGCCGGCGTGGCCGGGAGCGGCTCAGAGGCGTCCCTCCAGGACTCCTCCACTGGATGCCACCGCGTGACCTTGATCTCTGCGCTCAGCTCGTCGGCCTCGACGAGCTCCCGTACCGTGCGCTCGGCCTCACGGGCGGCCGCCTCACTCGCCGCGTACAGGAAGAGCCGCGAGCCGTCGCGCGTGACCATGACGGTTCCCTCGAGCCGCGCGCGGGCGTCGTCGTCCAGATCGAGCGCGCGAAGACGCTCTCCGAGCGAGTAGCCGCGCTCAGAGTCGTCGAGCTCGACCTCGACGCGAAACTCGTCCTCCATTCGCGACGACGCTACCTCAGTTCGCCTCTTCCCAGATGATGCGTCCGCCGCGGTCGTGCAGACGCCCGATCCCCGAGCCCGGATAATGGCCGCAGACGACGAGGCCGCGACGCTCGAGCTGCTCGACCAGCGCCGCGCCGACTACCACCGCGCGCGCGCCGGAGCGGGCTCCCCGTGGCCTTCCTGCCACGACACCACCGGGTTACGCAGGATGCCGATGCGCTCGATCTCCGCCTCCATCACGTCGCCGGGCTTCAGGTACAGCGAGGTCGCCTCCGGGGAGAAGCCTGCGACGCCCGACACCGTGCCCGTCGAGAGCACGTCCCCCGCGGAGTAGCCGAGCGCGGAGTAGTGGCTGAGGATCTCCGGGATCGTCACCGACATCCGGCCCGAGTGCGAGGTCTGGCGCACCTCGCCGTTCACGCGGAGCTCCATCGCCAGCGCGTGGGGGTTCGGGATCTCGTCGGGCGTCACGATCCACGGCCCGAGCGGGCAGAAGGTGTCGATCGCCTTGCAGAAGCTGAACACGCCCGAGCGCATCTCCCCGCGCTGGATGTCGCGCGCCGTGATGTCGTTGAAGATGACGTAGCCGCCGATGTAGTCCTCGGCCTCGTCCGGGGAGAACCACTTGCCGGCCTTCTTGAGGACGACCGCGAGCTCGAGCTCGTAGTCGAGCTCCTC
>DATAET010000126.1:0-8663 GCA_036257855.1 Gaiellaceae bacterium
AGAGATCCTCGCGCTCGACGTCGACGCGCCGTCTTGGGAGGCGACCTGCAACTGCGAGCCAGGTCGCCCTCTGCTCCTCCGCGGCGGCGCGATCGACGATGCACTCTCGGCGATGGGTGACTTCGCCGATCTCCTGTCGCCGTACGTCGTGGGACACTCGGCCGGCGTCGCACGACTGGCCGTCGAGGCCGGGGCACGCTGTGGACTGGGAAGCGAGGAGCTGCGGGGCCTTCGGCGCGCGGCTCTCATCCACGACGTCGGGCGCGTCGGGGTTTCGGTGCGCATCTGGCAGAAACCGGGGCCGCTGACGGCCGACGAGTGGGAGCGCGTCCGGCTGCACGCGTACCACACCGAGAGGATCATCCGGCAGTCGCCCTTCCTGTCCGCACTAGAGCCGGTGGCCACGACACATCACGAACGGCTGGACGGCTCCGGCTACCACCGCGGCCTGACGGGGGCGTCGCTGACGCCCGCTGCCCGACTCCTTGCCGCCGCGGACGCGTACCACGCGATGACCGAGCCGAGACCCCACCGAGACCCCCTCACGGCCAGCGAGGCAGCCGCGGAGCTGGCCGACGAGGGGCGGGCGGGGCGCCTGGACCCCGACGCGGTCGGCGCTGTGCTCGATGCAGCGGGGCACCAGGTTCCTCGAATCGAACGGCCGGCCGGCCTGACCGACCGGGAGGCCGAGGTCGTCGGGCTCCTCGCGCGCGGGTTGCAGACGAAGCAGATCGCCCACCAGCTCGGCATCTCCGCAAAAACGGCCGATCGACACATCCAGAATGCCTACGCGAAGATCGGCGTCTCGACCCGCGCGGCCGCCGCGCTGTTCGCGATGCAACACGGGTTGGGCACATGGGGAGAACTCCCGATTGCCCGGCACCCCCGCAGCTCCTAGCGTGGGCTGCAGAGCTCGCAGGGACGGCGAGCTCGACGATCGAGAGGAGGAGACGGTGACGACCTACGCCATCGATCAGAGCACGACGAGCACGAAGCTGGACGCCTATCGCGACGCCGAGCGATCGCTCTGGGGACGCTATGGCCCCGAGCCCACGGAACGCCTCGTCGCGGTCCACGCGCCCCCGGCGCGCCTGCGCGTCCTGGAGACGGGATCCGGCCCGCCGCTGGTGTTCGTTCACGGAACGGTTGGCCCCGGAGGCTGGGCATCCCTCGTCCACGAGTTTCCGGGGCGCCGCTGCATCGTCCTCGAACGACCGGGGTGGGGGCTGAGCTCCCCCATCGACTACGCACAGCACGAGTACAAGGGCGTCGCGGCAGACGTGCTCGCGCAGGCCCTGGACGCCCTGGGCCTCGGACGGGTGGACGTCGTCGGCGGCTCGGTCGGCAACGTCTGGGCGCTCGCGCTTGCTGCACGCCATCCCTCGCTGGTCGACAAAGTCGTGCTCCTCGGCGGCTCGCCGCTCGTGCCCGAGAGCCCGGTTCCGGGGTTCATCAGGATGCTGTCGTCTCCGCTGGGAGCGCTCCTCGTCCGAGTTGGGAACTCGCCGGAGCGTGTTCGGTCGATCCTGCGCGCGAACGGACACGGCGCGAGTCTCGAAGACGGTCGGATCCCGCAGGAGTTCGTCGACTGGCGCGTCGCCGTCGGACGTGACACCTCATCGATGCGGAACGAGCGGGCGATGGTCAAAACGGTCGTCCGCGGCAGGACGTTTCATCCGGGTCTCACCTTCGACGACGCGGCGCTCGCGGCGATCGAGGCGCCCACGCTCTACGTCTACGGGGACGAGGACCCCGTCGGCTCGGTCGACCTCTGGCGTCGCGTCGCCGGCGTGCTCCCTGTCGGCGAGTTCCATCTCGTCCCGGGAGCCGGCCACATGCCGTGGTTCGACGATGCATCCGGGGTCGCGGGCGAGATCCGCCGCTTCCTCGAGCAGCCGTCCGAGCGCTGATCAGCGAAGGCGGCGCTGCTCGACCTGCTCGCCGCGCGCGACGATGACGTCCGAGACGAGGGCCGGTGGGAAGAGCCCGTGCTCGACGATGCCGACGGTCGAGGACAGCGAGGCCGCGAGCGCCTCGGGGTCCTCGAACGCGCCGACGTAGTCTGCGATCACGCCGCCGTCGGGGCTGCGCGGCGCGTCGCGCAACTCGACCTCGCCGAGCCGGCGGAGTGTCGACGCGAGCCCGAACTCGAGGAGCTCGAGCGGTACGGGCGGATGCAGCTGTTCGACGAGCTTGTCCGAGGATACGATCACGACGAACCGGGCGGCGGCCGTAGCCACCGCCTTCTCACGTGTGTGTGCGGCCCCGCCCCCTTTCACGAGCCAACCCCGCGGCGCGACCTGATCGGCGCCGTCGATGGCGATGTCGAGCTCGCCGACAGCGTCGGCGCCCGAGAAGGACTCGACGCGCAGCCCCAGCTCCCGTGCGGCTCGCTCCGTCGCCGCCGACGTCGCGACGCAGCGCAGGTCGAGCCCGCGCACCGCGAGCTCGGGCAGCAGGTGCGCAACGGTCGATCCCGTGCCGAGGCCGACGCGCATCCCGTCCTCGACGAGCGTGGCAGCCACCCCGGCGGCAACCCGCTTCTCGCGCTCGCTACCCACGAGCGGGTGCCTCCAGCCGGAGCATGAGGAGGTCGCCGATCCCGTCGATCGTGACGTCGGCCGCGGGGTGCGCGGCGGCGATCGCGGGATCGTTCGCCAACTGCCCCTGACGCGGCAGGACGGTGGTGACCCGCTCTCCCCAGAACTTCTTCGCCGCCGTCAGAATCCTCAGCTTGTCGTCGACGAGGACGTAGCGATCGGCCGGGAAACGGCGCTCGACGTCGTCGAGCGAGTCCTCCTTGTGGACGTACACGAGGACGTCTCCCTGGACCGCGTCCCAGAGCCCCGCGCGAACGACCTTGTACGGCTGGAAGACGGCGTCCCCGTCCGTCAGCACCACCGTCGGCCCTGCTTCACGCAGACGCCGGAGCACCTCGAGCGCACGCGGATACAGGCGATCCGCGAACGGATAGTCGAGGAGGTACGCCGAGGCCCTGAGAAGGCGAGGGTCGGTGCCGGCGTCGAGCCACCACTCCTGGACCGCGCCGAGGTAGTCCCGGTATCCGAGCTCGACGAACCGCCGCTCCTGGATCGTCCAGTACGCGTCCCGTGCGGCCTCGCCGAAGACGTCCTCGAGGTGCTCGCCGAGGTCGCTCCGGAAGCGGTCGTTGTCGATCAGCGTGTCGTCGACGTCGACGAGGAACGTCACCGGCTGCGTCACGCTCACCGCGACATCCTCTCGCAACTCAGTCATGATCAGGGCCGATCGAGTGCGACGAGGAGGGGGTCCGGTGAGCGTGAAGGTGTCGTGGATTGCGATTGCCGTCGCGGCGACGGCGTTGGTGGCCGGCTGCGGAGGGTCGTCCGGCGTACCGGACAGCGTCAACGGTTGCGCAATCGAGCCGGGCACGTCCTGCCCGAACGCAGACCTCGCCGGCGCCGATCTCGAGGGCGCAGACCTCTCGCGGGCGACGCTCTCGGGGGCGGACCTCACCGCGACGAACCTGAGTGACGCGAACCTCAGCGAGGCGAACCTCAGCAATGCGAAGATCGTCGGCGCCAACCTGTCCGATGCCGACCTCACGAGCGCCAACCTCACGGGCGCGGACATCAGCGGCACGAACCTCGACGGCGCGACTCTGTGCAGAACGACTCGCACGGACGGCACGGTCGACGACACCAGTTGTCCAGCTTCGACGGACACGACCGCCACGACGGAGACGACCGAGACCACGACTACGACCACTGCGGCCGCCGAGGTCACGTCGTTCGACGTCGGCGACCTCAGCTGCGGCGGCGCGACCACCGCGCCCGTCACGGTGTCGTGGGAGACGGAGAACGCGACCGCAGTCGAGATCGCAGTCGACACCGTCAGTCCGGCCGGGTTCGGCCCGAGCGGCAGTACCTCGGTCGTCGTTCCGTGCGACGGCGAGTCGCACCAGATCACGATCACTCCCCGCAACGACTCCGGGTCGGGTGAGGCGGAGTCGAAGGAGGTGAGCAGCTAGCGCCGGCGAGCGCGGGTGCGCCGACGCTCTACCTCGACGCGGCCACGTCCGAACGCGTCGATGCGGCCCCAGCGGCCGGGAATGTCGAGGAGCTCGAGTTGGCCGATGGCGCTCGGGAGGGCGGGATCGACCACGAGGTGTTCCCCCTGTGGCTCGAGCCCCAGCATCGTCCGCAGGAGGAGGAGCGGCGTCCCCGTCGACCAGGCCTGCGGGCTGCAGGCCGTCGGGTACTGGACCGGGTACTTCGTCTGCGTGCGCTCGTAGCCGCCGAACGCCTCCGGAAGCCGCCCGTTGAAGAACTCGGCGGCGTCGAGGATCCCCGCCGCGATCCGTGCGGCCTCGTCCTTGAAGCCGTAGCGGCGGAGGCCCCAGGCGATGAACGAGTTGTCGTACGGCCACACCGTGCCGACGTGGTAGCCGATCGGGTTGTAGCGTCCTTCGCCTTCGGCCAGCGTGCGCACGCCCCAGCCCGAGAACAGCCTCGGCCCGAGGAGGTGCGCCGCCACGGCGCCCGCCTTCGACTTGTCGACGATGCCGCTCCAGAGCAGGTGGCCGTTGTTCGAGGCGAGCGCATCGACCTTGCGGCCGTCGGGGTCGAGCGCGAGCGCGAAGTACTCGCCGTCCTCCACCCAGTAGTCGCGGTTGAACCGTCTCTTCAGGTCCGCCGCGTCGTGCTCGAGCCGGTCCGCGAGCTCGCCGTCCCTCCAGATCTCGCGCGCGAGCCGTGCGCCCCGCACCTTCGCGTCGTAGGCGTAGCCCTGCAGCTCGCAGGTCGCACGGGGAAAGCCGGGCAACGCGCCGTCCCGGAATGAGATGGAGTCCCAGGAGTCCTTCCAGCACTGGTTCTCCAGGCCGCTGTCCTCGTTGCGGCGCTGGTACCAGACGTAGCCCGTGCCCTGGAGGTCCGCGTACTCGTCGATCCAGTTGAGCGCAGCCCGGGCCTCGATCTCGAGCTCGCGCACGAGGGAGCGATCTCCCGTCCAGCGCTCGTACTCGTCGAGGAGGACGACGTAGAGCGGCGTCGCGTCGACCGCCCCGTAGTACGGCGAGTGCGGGCGCTCCTCGAACCCGGTCATCTCGCCGTATCGCATCTCGTGGAGGATCCGGCCGGGGTCCTCGTCCCGGAAGTCGTCGAGCCGCACGCCCTGCCAGTCGCCGAGCGCCCTGAGTGTGGTCGCGGCGAGCTCGGGCGTGAACGGGAGCGCCTGCAGGCTGGTGAAGATGCTGTCGCGGCCGAACATCGTCATGAACCACGGCAGGCCCGCAGCCGGCAGGGCGCGGCCGCCGGCGATCGGGGGCGAGAAGCGCAGCGCGGCGAGGTCGACGAGGCTCCGGCGGTACGTGACCTTGAGCTCGTCGGAGTCGCACTCGAGGCTCGGTGCCTGCTGCAGCCACTTGTCGAGGTTCCGCTCCATGCGCCGGCGTTCGCGAGCCGGGTCCAGCCCCTCCTTCGGCGCCTGCCCTCCACCGAGCACAGCGGTGATGACGTCGATCGCCGTCGTCCACTCGCCGTGCGCGGGGATGCGCACGCGGAACGTGAGACCCTCCGCATCCACGCTGGGCCGAGCGGTCGCGGAGATCTCGGTCGCACGGGAGAACGGGCCGCGCTCGTAGCCCAGCACGAGCCGTCCGCCGGCCGTCCGGCTCGAGTACCGACCCTTCTTCTTCAGCGCGTCCTTCACCTCGAACAGGTCGGCGAAGTCCGAGCCCGCGTCGAGCCTGACGACGAGGTCCACCGTCTTGTCCGAGTGGTTCAGGATCGTGATCTCCTCGTGGAAGCCGTTCGCGACGTACCGCTGCCGGATGACCGAGAGCTTCGCGTCGATGTAGACGGTCCCGGTGCCTGGCACGAGGAAGAACCGCGTCTCGTAGTACTGCAGGTCGTCGACCGACAGCGCGTTCAACCGCTCTCCGTCGATGGTCAGCACCCACCTCGAGAGGAAGCGCGTGTCGAACGAGAAGAGCCCCGTGGGGTCGGTCAGCGATGCCTCGATGTCACCGCGTTCGTCGCTGACGACGAACGTGTTCCCGTCGAGGATCTGGACGGTTCCGTCGCTCACGACCGCTTCCTACGAGCCGCGCTGCGGAGCGAGCGCGGAGAGGACGGGAACAGTCGCTGCATGCGCACGAGCAGCCTCCAGTCGCCTTCGACTCCCATGTCGCCGCGGAGCACGGCCGCGACGACGTTCAGTGCACCCGAGGCCGCCTTGTCGAACACCGCCTTCTGCGTGCGGATGACGCAGTCGGCGGATGAGTTCTTCTTGGAGACGGCGATCTTCCCACGGTCGACGCTGACGAGCCAGTGGAGCGTGCGCTTGCCGTCGACGAGATCGAACCTCGTACTGCCCGACGCCTTTCGCAACAACGGCTCTTCGCCGCGCGCGGCGAGCTCCTCGAAGAAGCGCGCTGTGGGGTCGGGCGCCGTCCGCGTCATGGCACCACACTAGTACGCATCGGCGGCGTGCTCTACTTCCTCCGACCGCTCGTGCGTCCCGGCCGGTGCAGCCAGCCGCACCGCAAGCAGCGGGTACACGAGCACGGAGACCATGCCCGCTCCGATGAGCGACGCGCCCACGGAGTCGGAGATCGCCCCGCGGGCCGAGCCGATCCCGACGATGGCGACGATGAGCGGCAAGCCGGTCGCCGCGAACAGCGCGAGGCTCGCCGTCGAGCGCGGGCCGAGCTCCTGCAGCCAGAGCAGCGCCGACGCGCCGCGGGTCAGGAGCAACAAACCGAGGAAGAGCGCCGCCAGCGCCAGCCCTCCGGCCGTGAGCAGGCTGTCGATATCGAAGGTCATCCCCGTGACGACGAAGTAGACCGGGATCAGGAAGCCGAAGCCGATCCCCTCGAGGCGGAGCCGGACGATCTTCCCCTCGGGCGACTCGAGCGCGAGCCCGACGATGAGGCCTGCTGCGAAGGCGCCGAGCACGAACTCGAAGCCCGCGCGCGCGGCGACGAACACGAGGAAGGCGAGGAGGAAGATGGAGGTGCGGACGCCGACCTGTCCGGTCGTGTGCAGTGTGTCCTGGAGGATCCGGAGGAAACGTGGCGGCCGGGCCCTGAGGGCGATGCTCGCGGCCACCGCGACGAGCACACCGAAGCCGATGAGCAGCAGCACCTCGGCGACGGCGCCGTAGACGCTCGTCAGGAAGACGGAGATGAAGATGATCGGCCAGAACTCCCCGGCCACTCCCGTGCCGAGGATCGCCCGACCGAGCGGGGTCGACAGCAGGCGCGCATCGGAGAGGATCGGGACGAGCGTGCCGAGCGCCGTCGTCGCCAGCGCGACCGCGAGCAGCCACCAGGCGGCGTCGACACCCGCGGCGTCGAGCGCGATCCCAAGGGCCAGTCCGAGGGCGAGCGAGATGCCCCAGCCGAAGGTCCCGCGCCGGAGCACGTTTCTCGGGACCTTGTGCTCGATCACCTCGAGCCCAGCGAAGAAGAAGAGGAGCGCGAGGCCGAACTGCGAGAGGAACGTCACGTACACGTTCACGGTCGCGATGTCGAGCGCCTCGGGCCCGATAAGGATGCCGAGCACGATCTCGACCACGACCGTCGGCAGGACGAAGCGGAGGTGCCAGCGAGAGAGGATCGCTCCGAGCGCCGAGGCGAGGAAGACCAACACGAGCGAGCGCCCCTCCGCCCGCGTGAGCTCCGCGGCCAGCGGGGCGACCAGCCAGTCGAACGACGCCCCGAGCGGGCTCACAGAGACGCCGTCGTTCCGGGCGAGGGTCCGCCCACACCCTGGCGATCGGCGAGGACGGCGAGGTCGAGGTCGACCGTTCCACCCCACTTCGAGGCCACGGCGGCGTCGAGTCGCACGAGCTCGTCGAGCACGGCGCCGCGGCGCTCCGGGAGGACGGACTCGCCCAGCTCCTCGAGCATCGCCCGTAGCCGTCGGACGACCTGGATCGACCTGGCTCCATACTCGCGGATCTCGGTGACGCTGAGCGTGAGGTAGTCGTCCCACCGGCGGATCGGGACGACGAGGCCCGACTCCATCTCGACGAGGGGGATGCCCTGGTCGGAGAGGTCCGTCTGGCCCAGGAGCCGCAGGAGGTCCTCGAGATGGTCGAGCACCTGCACCGCCGTCGTCGGGTCGTTCACCGCGGGCGAGAGCGCACGAATCGCGATGTCGACCATGATCCGGACGGCGAACGCGGGGTCCTGCTCGATGGTCCGCTCGACGCCGAGCGCCACCATGGAGCGCAGCCGGTCCTCCGTATCGGGACCGGGCATCGGGCCGTAGACGTCCATGAGCGCCGCCCCCGCAGAGACGAAGTCGCCGACCGGATGACGCAGCACGACGAGGCTCTGCTGCTCGTGGGCCCATCTCCCGAGCCCGCGGAAGTCGATCGCCTGGATCGCGCCACCGCGGGTCAGCCGCACGACGAGCGACGGCTCGCCGCTCGCGCGGTACGGCGCTGGGACGACCGCTGGCGCGTCCGGGCTCGCGGTCTCGGCGAGCACCTGCCGCAGGGCCCGCCTGCCAGCCTGTCCCACGAGCGCGGCAACCGCGACGGGCCGAAGCCGGTGGATCGCTCGGTCGAGGAAGATGACGAAGAGGAGGAGCCCGGAGCCGAGGAACGCTCCGGCCAGCGTGACACCGAGGTTCGGGACCGCGTCGCGCTCGACGTGCCGCATGAGCGTGTAC
>DATAET010000127.1:0-1551 GCA_036257855.1 Gaiellaceae bacterium
CGAGCGCCGTGATCAGCGTGTCGCCTTCGATGCCTCTGTCGCGCTCGAGCTCGTGGACGAGCTCGATGATCTCCCTGCTCATCGCCCTTCCTTCTCTTCGATCAGGTTGCCCCGCACGATCTCGCCGTACGGGATGTCGACCTCGCCGCCGTCGGCGGCGACCGTCACCGTTTCGTCGCCCGCGCGCGTGACCTCGCCGCGGAGCTTCCGTCCTTCGGTCTTCAGCTTGACGTGCCTGCCGAGCGCGCGCTGGAAATGCTGCGGCTTCCGGAGCGGCCGCTCGGGCCCCGGCGAGGAGACGTCGACGCCGTACTCGCGCAGGTAGTCGGAGAGGACACGCGTGACCTGCTGGCAGAGCGCGAGATCGACCCCTTCGGGCCGGTCGACGTAGACCGTGAAGCGCTCGGGGCCGCTGAGCTCCACCGCGAGCACGTCGACGCCGGGCAGGGCCTGTTCGACCTTGCCGGTGATTTCCTGCTCAAGTGTCCGTTCCTTGTCGTAAACCGTTGGCATGTCTCCCCCGACGAAAATGTCGCCACTTACGAAAAATGGGCGCCGCGCGCCCATTTCGCCAAGCCGGTGAAATGTGGTGAAGCCAGGATAGCAACTGGCAAAACGGGGCGGTCGGCCCCGCCGAGGCGGGGCCTTTCAACCCCCTAGAGCGCAGTCGCCCCCTCGGGCGTCTCGCCCGACTTCAGATGCTTGATCACGTCTGCAAGGTCGGCGATCTCCTGCTCGAGGTCACGCTGGCGCTCCTCGAGCCGGCGGATCCACTCCTCACGGTTCGGGAAGCGGCGTCCGCGCCGGCCCAAGCCGCGGTGGTGGTGCCTGTGTCCGCACATGTTCACCTCCTTTCCTCGTAGCGGTCGAGAAACGTTCCGATCGCTCCCTGCGCGCGGCGCAGTGCCTCGGCCCACGTGTCGAGGACGCGGCGGCCCTCGTCGGTGAGCTGGTAGGTGCGCTTCGCGGGACCGGGCAGCTCGTCGCTCCACTCCGAGGCGACGAGACCTTCGTCCTCGAGCGCGCGCAGGAGGCGGTAGAGGTTGCCGATGTCGACGCGACCCTCGGCCCCCAGCTCCGGGAGCCGGTCGAGCAGCTCGTAGCCGTGCAGCGGACGCTCGCGGAGAAGCAGGAGCAGCGACGGCTCGACGAAGCGCTCGACCCGCGCCTGGACATGCCAGTGGCCCGGCCGCACGAGCCTGCGGCTGCGGGAGCGTGCGTGGTGTCGGCGGGTCATGCCGGTCAGTATAGGTAAATGACATATGTAGAACGCAGACGAGTAGATTTCAACACTGTGACGCACCCCGATCTCCCCGCCGAGCAGGCCTACCTCGATGCGGCCTACGACTGTCTCGACCGTATGCGCGAAACGCTCCTGCGCACCGCCCACGCGGGGGCAACCGAGGAGGCGCAGCAGGCGATCGAGGACTGGGCCACCGGCCGCCTGCGCACCTTCGAGGACGCCGAGCGCGGGCTCTGCTTCGGCCGGATCGACGCGGAGGGAACCGCGGAGGCGCTCTACGTCGGACGGCGGTGGGTCCACGACGACGC
>DATAET010000128.1:0-3119 GCA_036257855.1 Gaiellaceae bacterium
CTCGACGTCCTCTGGACGATGTTCATCTTCTTCCTGTTCATCATCTGGATCTGGATCCTCATCACGGTCTTCGTGGACATCTTCCGCCGGAAGGACATCGGTGGCGGCTCGAAGGCCCTGTGGGTCATCTTCGTGATCATCCTGCCGTACATCGGCGTGCTGATCTACCTGATCGCCAACCACGACGGGATGGCGGACCGGAACATCAAGCAGATGCAGTCGCAGCAGGAAGCGACGGACGCCTATATCAAGTCGGTCGCAGGCGGCGCCGCCGGGGAGATCGAGAAGGCGAAGGGCCTCCTCGACTCCGGCGCGATCACGCAGGCTGAGTTCGACTCGATCAAGCAGAAGGCGCTCGCAAGCTCGTAGTCGCACGTCGCTCGCGACGAGGGGCCGCGGGCTCGCGGCTCCTCGTCGCGAGCGTTACTCTCGGCCGATGACCGACGTCGCGCTCGCGCCACCCCCCGCCACCGCGGAGCCGCGTCGGCGCCGGATCCTCAGGATGGCGGCGTGGATCGTCGGGATCCTCGTCGTCCTCGTGGCCCTGCGGCTCGCCGGGATCGACGTCTGGGGCTGGTTCGAGCAGCTGTGGGAGGCGGTCACCGACATCTCGCTGGGGTACGTCGTCCTGGGCTGCCTCTTCCAGGGGGCGCAGACGGTGCTCACGGCGCTCGGCTGGTACGGAATCCTCAGGTACGCCTACCCGGGCGGCGTGAACTACGTCACCGTGCTCACGTGCTACGCGACCGGCGTAGCGCTGAACAACGTCGTTCCCGGCAACCTCGGCACGTTCGTGACGCTCCTCATGTTCGTCGCGGTCGTCAGCGGCTCGACGTTTCCGGGGATCCTCGGCGGGTACGCGGTCCAGAAGATCTTCTACCTCGTGATCGGGACGCTCATCTACCTGTACCTGTTCTCCGCGATCGCAGGCTCGTTCGACTTCCGGTTCGGGGACGAGCGTGACGCGATCTCCAACCACCCGGTGCTCACGCTCTCGATCATCGGCGGCGCCATCTTCCTCCTCGTCGTCCTGATGCGGATCTTCTGGAACTGGGTGAAGAAGATGTGGTTGAAGGCGAAGGCGGGCGCGGCGATCCTCGGCGACCTGCCCGCATACGGGAAGTGGGTTCTCCTGCCGCAGATGGGCGGATACGCGGCAAAAGTCGGCGTGATAGTGGTGTTCCTTGCCGCCTACGGGATTCCGGTCACCTTCGGCTCGGTCATGAGCGTGCTCGGCTCGAACCAGCTGGCGAACCTCGTCTCGTTCACTCCGGGTGGGATCGGAGTCAACCAGGCGTTCAACTCGTTCGCACTCGAGAGCTACACGAGCACCTCGACCGCGACCGCGTATTCCACCGGGCAGCAGCTGATCACGACCGCCTTCAACATGGGCTTCGCGATCATCCTGGTCTGCACGGTCTTCGGGTGGAGGAGCGGCTCCTTGCTCGTGCGCAGCTCGTACTCCGATGCGAAGGTGAAGGCATCGGAGATGAAGGACGAGCGCAAGGACAGCCTCAAGCGCCACAGACACCGTGACGACGACGAGGTCGAGGCGACTTGACGCAGCACCCCGAACTGCGAGAAGGTTGACGTCCCGTGTGCTGTCTCGCCCTCGTCGCCGGCTTCATCGGCCCCCGCGTCGCCCTGTTCATCTGGTGGCTGTTCGGCGACAAGGTGGACGCCGCCTTCAGCACGTGGGTCTGGCCGCTCCTAGGGCTGATCTTCCTCCCCTGGACGACGCTCGCGTACGTGCTCGCGTGGGGACCAATCCAGGGCGTGAGCGGCGCGGGCTGGCTCGTCGTCGCGCTCGGCGTCGCTGCCGACATCTTCACGTACAGCGCGCGCTCCGCACGCGCCCGCTATACGACGTCGTACTGACGGGTCAGAGCAAAGGCGAGATCGCGGCGAAAGCGGCGCCACGCGCGCGCTCGCGGAGACCGACGAGCTCTCGCCCCGCGGTCGACACGGACTCTGCCGGTGCTGAGAAGCGCTCGTCGAACTCGCGTGCGAGACGCGGGGAGCCGACGCGAAGGTCGATCTCGAAGAAGCGCTTCAGACTCCAGGCCTCGAGGTTGCACGTTCCCGCAAGGACGATCTCGCCGTCCCCTACGAACGCCTTGGCATGAAGCATCGTCGGATACTCGAGAATGCGCACGCCGGCGTCGAGCAGACCGCGATGGTGGAACCGCTGTGCAGCCGCACACGCCCAGTTGTTCGCATCGGCAGGCACGAACAGGCGAACCGCGACGCCGCGGCGCGCGGCACGCTCGATCCTCCGGATCATGGCCCGGTCCGTGACGTAGGGATTGACGACATCGAGCGTTCGGGCAGCGCCGTCGATCAGCTCGGCAATCGCATCGGTGATCGGCCGGTAGCGACCCGGGGCGTTGTGAAGGACGACGGCCGGCGCCGCCTCGGTCGAGGCGTCGTGTGTCGGGAAGAGCGCGGCGACCTCCTCGTATCGAACCGTTCCGCCGAGCCAGCAAAACGTCGCGACGAACACGAGCTGCAACTGCGAGACGACCGGCCCGGTGACACGCAGGAAGAGGTCGTGGAAGCGCCCGTCGTCAAAGTGATCCTCGATCCCGGCGCCGCCCACCCACCCGACGTTGCCGTCGACGACCACCACCTTGCGATGGTCTATGTGCCCCAGCTGCGAGAAGTTCCAGGTCGCGCCGCGGCGCTCTCCTAACGGCCCGTGCGGGGCGCGAAGCCGAGTCGCGCGGACGACACAGACGTCGACACCGCCCGCGAGCAGGCGGTCGTAGAACGGACGACTCCCACCTTCGGGATCGGATCCGTTTCGATCCACGACGACGCGTACCGACACACCGTCCGCCGCCTTCGCGAGCAAGGCAGAGGCGAACGCCTCCCCGATCTTTCCTGGTCGGAACCCGAATTGGTTGACGTGAATCGAGGACGACGCCCCTGCGATGTCCTCGAGCATCGCGGGGTAGAAGGTGCGGCCCTCGACGAGCACCTCCGCCGTCGAGCAGGTCGTCTCCTCGAAGGCGAAGGCGAGGTCGGCTCGCCGGACTCGTTGTCCCAGGAGCTGTTCCGCCTTCACGCCGAGCTCGTTCATGCAGCCACCACGGACGCCATTCTCACGGCCCGGCATG